>JAEYRX010000108.1 GCA_023435225.1 Bacillota bacterium | reverse complement strand
TAATATTCTTGAGAACCATATTAAAAACCTTGTCATTATTAGATTTCTTTTAATTCTGAGTTGATCGATTTGATCAAATTGATCGAATTCTCGGCCTCCTTTTAGACTTATGGGTAATGGTTAGCCGCCCGGAGAAAGGAAAGGGGGAAAGCCTGTGTTTTTGGTCTTTTTTTCGAAGTGCTTTGGCTTTCTATTCTTGGGATAGGGATATTGCTCCTTTATATTCCAATAAATCCAAAAATATGATATTATAAATAAAAATTTGGAGTGAACTTATGTCTGCTAAGTATATTGTGTCTGGGCAAAAAATAAATCCTAAAAAACAAGTATTGGCCAAAGAACTTCGCCAAGAAATGACACCTGCTGAGAAGATTTTATGGTCACATTTACGTAGGCATCAGTTAAACGGCCTACATTTTCGGCGTCAGCAGATTATTGATGGGTTTATTGTAGATTTTTATTGCCATTCCGCTTCTTTAGTCGTTGAGATTGACGGTGAAATTCACCAGTATCAGTTGGAGTATGATATCCAGAGGGAACAGGCTTTACAAGAACGTAATCTACATGTTATCCGGTTTAGTAATGAAGAAATATTAAACCATTTACCGGATGTGTTAGAAAAACTCAAAGATTTTTGCTTGAAATATAGCGGGTGAGACCCCTTTCCTAGCCTTTCCCCGCTCGGGGACAGGGAACAGTAGTTCTCTGCTATCTTAATAAATTCGGGTTGGCTTTTCCCGGCACAGGGGCAGGTAAACAGCCCGCAGTCGTTTACCATTCACAGTTTAGGCCAAAATGTATGTTGAAAACTTGGGTGTAGACCCCTTTCCGGCCTGACGGCCACCTTTCCCCGTCCGGGGACAGGAATAGCCGGCCCCCGCAGCTTTAAAAACACCGTAGCGTGATGGTTATCTCCTCTCCGAGCGGGGAGGAGACAAAAGAGGAGGGGTCTAACCCCAATTTCCGACCATCTATTAGCCCCTTTATTGTTCTTACTTGTGCCTTAATATAAAGTCTGATAGAATAAATTAATGACTTTTAGACATGCGTAATAAAGTGCGCTTAAGAACAACACCCTAATTTACTATTTAAATAACATTCAGATTTAATAAATTACCTATCAGGTAATTACATTTAATATTATAATTACCCAATAGGTAAATGTCAACTATTTTTCTGTCATTTTTCAATTAATGTGGTGATAAAAAGTGAAGGTTAAAACAATGTTTGGCGAAAGAATTCGTAAGTTGCGGGAAGAAGCCGGGATAAATCAACCGAAATTTGCGGAAATTTTAAATGTTAAGACTGCAACCATCAACCGCTATGAAAACGATGTCCGGGAACCTGAATATGCAACATTAATTAAAATTGCCGATTTCTTTAATGTTAGTACTGATTATTTATTAGGGAGGACGGAGAATAGGAAGAGGTTATAATAACAATATCTTTTAAACCATGGAGTATTAAATGATTGAAAAAATAACAAGGATATCTACAGAAGACCCAATAAAATATGTTTGGAAAACACTTCGTTATTTCATCGATATTAATTTTTCTATTGAACAAATTAAAAAAATACACAACATCGAAAAAAAGTCTGAAGATAATAATATTAAAAAACAAGCAAAACAATTGGGCTACTGTATACGGCAAGCGGAAGAATATTTTAGAGCTTCCTCTTGTGTTAATTTACCTACACGCCCATTACTATTATATTATGGAATAGTTAATTTATCACAAGCATTAGTTTTATTAAGACAAAATGGTGATTATTCTTTAGATGCGCTTAGAAAAAAAGATACCCATAAACACCATGGATTAGAAATATTAGGAGATTTTAAATCAAGTACATATAGTAAAAATGACCTAAAACCATTTCTAAATTCGATACAATGTAGGTGCTATTTTAAAAACGATATACCCTGGGGACAATTTCCTAATTTTTATAAAAGTATTGAACCTTGCGTCTCAACTATAAATACGAAATACTATAATAACAATGTTGAATATCAAATGGTATTAAATCCTGTTGTTACTTCAGATAAAATTGAAATAGAAAAGTTTAATAAAAAAGTTTTTAATGTATTTAATATTATAAAAACATTACCAGATTTATACAACCTCTTATATAACAATAGTATTATTCCGGACTTATGTAGAGGACAAGCTAACGCTAATCATAAAAAACAATACATAAAGGATGCTAATGGTCAAGACGTGATTAAAATACTTCTAGAATTTTATTATTCAATCGATTTTGCTACACCTGAGCAAAAGAGCTTGCTTATTTCCTATTATAAGGAATATGTCAAAAATATTGATATTACCGGAGAATATGAAAATAGTTTTACTTTTAAGCAACTTTTAGAGAACCCTGAAATCGATACAACTTTTTACACACCTGATATTACAGAAAATATATTTGGAGATTTATATTATATTGTTTATCCAAATGAATATTTACCAGAACCGGCTGCTCATTTTGTTATTCTGTATTGTTTAGGAATGATATCAAGATACTATCCAGATATTTGGCTTAAAACAATTGATGAAAATGTCATACTGGCAGAAGTAATAGATAACTTATTAGACATTGTTTATAGAAAATTTCCATATCTAATTTTAGATCAGATGACAGGAATTCATCATTATTGTCAACATTAGTGCGTAATCAATAAGAATTTACTATATATATATTATAAATTTTACATAAGTCAGATATTTTTTTGCATACTACTAGCTATTAAACTACAGTGACTCTTTTCATTTCAAATCCTTTTTAGCTAAATCAATGATTTCATTTAATCTTTCATCAATTATTTTTTCTATTCTTTCTGCATGCCCACATAATTCTTGATGATAATTACTATCATCAATTCCCTGATCTTCGAATTTAAAATCTTCATCCCATAATAACTGATTAGTTTCGTCAAGTTTTTTTGCTACTTCATCACTTATAATTAACTTACCAATATTTATATATTTAGATATACACGTTCTTGCCTCTGCATACTTTTGATAAGATTCTTTATCATTAACACCACCTATTGTCGGAAGACATAGACAACTAGCAGAAGTCTCACTAGCCCAATGTTTCATATCATAGAATGACCCAAGTATTTCTTGATAGGCATTATATTTTTCTTGCCATATTTTTTCCTTTTTTGATTTCCATAAAGCTAAAATAGCCCCAATAAAGGCACCAAATAATCCAACAAATAATGTAGTAATAGATGAAGTTAGCCAAGAAATAATTGATTGAGACATTCGTAGATTCCCCCTATTTGAAAGTAATTTATGGTTATTTTAACTGCATATTTCAGTTAAATTCTGTCATCAATTCTAATTTAAAGTGGACAGATCCGAGTGAAACGATGAACTAGAAATTTAGCTTAATCCATCAGCAAAATAACCTTTAGAATTTTCCCCGCCCTTCAGTCTTCTAGCCAAAACCCCAAAACTCCCTTCATTCCTCCATACCCTATAACTCCCAATTACATATATCCTCCGCTTAGCCCGTGTCACCGCTACATTAAGCAAATTTGGCGAACCTCCCGCCCAACGACGTGCTCCGGCTGAGGATTCAAGCGGAGCCCCAAGAACCAAAACCACTGTATCCGCTTCTTTTCCTTGAAAGGTATGAATAGTGCCAACTCTTTCATTTGTCCATTCCCAGACTCTTTGGGGCAATTGCTTAAACATCTGATGGTTATTCCGAATCATCTCCCGCAATTTATAGGAAACTATTCGAAAAGGAGTAATAAAGAAAATATCAGGTTCTTTCATTCCGGAGGCCAAAAGTTGCTCAAGCAATTTTATAGCGACCTTTCCCTCATCCTCCAACCATTTATTCTCAGCGTTACCCTCAACATTAATCCAAGCGCTTGGTCCCAAAATATCTCCTATGGGTGATCTTCCTTTAGGCGTTCCATAAACCATAAGACTGTTATAGCAATCTTAAGAATGAATTAACTAAACAATACCAATATTTTTACTTTTTAAGAAAACTTCGACATTTCCATCTTTCTTCCTGCATAATTCTGTAAACTTAATAACCCCAAGCTCCCACACCCAAACCTCCGTCGAAGTATTTCCATCCCTAACCTAAACTCCCATAAAGAAATCAACCGCCTTTCTCCATAATAGCGCCTTTTTACCCTTCATCATCTCCCAACAAATTTACATTTTTTAAAAAATTTTTCCACCTATTGCAGGAAAACTGGAAATTAGTTACGAATAATAATGTCATCTTCTAAAAACTAAATGTTTTGAAAGCTCTATGAACCTCTTTTCTTCTTTTAAAGGGAATAGCCGGATTTTATTATCTCATTAAATAAACCTCGGATAGTACTTCGTCATTAATTAAATAACAAGGGAAGAAGTTAATCTTTTTTTCTATTACTGATAGTATAAGAAAAGATTGCTTAACTCATAATACATTCTTCACTTTCCATAACACTTTGCTGATTCATTATTTAATTATTATTTTAGCTTTACAATTTACCTAACCAAAATTTACGAAAGGAGGAATACTTGAAAACACCTATTCTAAGAATACTTTTTATCAGAAGTATATTTTTAAAAAGGAGATGATTTTTTTGAATCGTAATTCTTTAAAATTTGGCATTATGTTTATCATTTTATTTGTATCAATGTTTCTAATTAATTCATTTCCTATTTCCGCACAAATTGCTTTTGAATCAACTCGCGATGGTAGTAGTGTCGATCCTGTTTATGATGAAATTTATATTATGAATAATGATGGATCCGGACTTACCAGACTTACCGACAGCATTGGATATGATGGAGTCCCAAGTTGCTCTCTTGATGGCAACAAAATCACCTTTGAATCCTGGCGGGACGGCAATAAAGAGATTTATATCATGAATGCAGATGGAACCAATCAAATTAATTTGACCAATAATATCGCCGTTGACGAAGCGCCTAGTTTTTCGCCGGATGGAACAAAGATTGCCTTTGACTCTAACCGGAGTGGACAATTTGAAATTTGGGTTGTAAATAGAGATGGCACGGGCTTGACACAACTAACCACTAACGGTGGGAATTATGAACCCGCTTGGTCATTTGATGGAACGAAAATAACTTATGAATCAAATCACGATATTTATGTTATGAACTCCGACGGTAGCAACCCAATCCAGTTAACCGACAACTTAGCTGATGATGGTTGGCCTGCTTGGTCACCTGACGGTTCAAAAATAGCCTTTGTCTCCGACCGGGATGGCAACCGGGAAATCTATCTGATGAATGCCGATGGTTCGGAACAAATCAATTTAACTCAAAGTACAAATAATGATTGGTACCCGTCCTGGTCACTTGATGGGACAAAAATTATTTTTCAATCTTACCGCGATGGTAATTATGAGCTTTATGAAATGAATATTGATGGAAGCAGACAAACCAGATATACAGTCAATAATGCTTATGATGAAGCTCCGGTTTTTCTCCAAAGTAATGCGCTTAATTTTGACGGGGTGAATGATTATGTCCAACCACCAAACGCAATAAATTCTACTATACAAGGCAGTTTTACACTTGCTGCCAAGGTATATTTAGGTACAAGTGATTGTTTCATGCTCATACAACGCGGTAACGGCGTTACCGGAGGACAATATTACGGATTTGATATCTATGTGAGAAAGAATTCTGTCTCAATTGTGAGAAATATAAATTCGACAACAAATTATGGCCATTCTATTTCTGGTGATTTTAGCATACTTGAAACAATGCCGGCTTATATCTTTCTAACGTATGATAAGATGACAGGAGAAGTAAGAGTATATCTAAACGATCAGTATATAGGAAACGCAACGACGTCTAAAGCTACTATAGTTTACAATTGGGACAAAGGCTTTAATATAGGTGCTATGCGCCGTACCGCAGGCGGAGAACTTTACTATCAAGCTACCTTGTATAAGTGGTCTCTTTGGAATGGTGTTTGTACAGAAGCGGAACTTACAGCGATAAGAAACAGTAACTATAGTTTGGTTGAAAAAAATCCCGCAGTTATCTATGAATTTAATGAAGGTTCTGGAAATACTCTCGCAGACACTTCTGGTAATGGTTATAACGGCACAATCTATGGCGCAACATGGATAGTGGATAGTCTTGAATAGTTAAATTAAATAGCAAAATAACTACTTAAGAAAGTATTACTCTATCTAGTTAACTAGATGCAGATTATCTCCAAACACTTATACACTAAGTTCAAAATTATTGTAAAAGATAGTGATTCATTATTTGGTGGATCACTTTCTCTTTTGTCAAAAAATCTGTGAAGAACTTCAAAGGGTTCATTTTTTCGGAACATCAGGTGAATTTACTTTTTAACATACTAATTTATAACATCCGCCAAATTTTACACCATCCTATGTCACACCCTTTATGATCAGCCCGACATTCGATTTGTCGTTCTATTATTTTTTAGATTATATTTACGGATTATTTCGAATTTATTTACATTGTGGATAAAATACAAAGAACAAAAAAGGGGCATCCTCTAGATTATTTCCATCTTCTACACAAACCACCTTAAAGCAATCAACCGCTTTTCTCTACAATAACGCTCTCTTACTCTTCATCCTCTTCCAACAATTTAACATTTCTTTCAAAAAATTTTCCAACCTTTGCAGGATAATTGGAAATTAGTTGCGAATAATAACGGTAACTGTTAACAGTAAAGGATAAAAAAACCATTAAACAAATGGTAGGAATGGCAAAACGAGGCGTAGGACTCGCGGAACAAGTCGTAGGAATGACAGAACGAGCTGTAGGACCCATGGAACGAACCGTAGGAACGACAAAACGAGGCGTAGGACTCACGGAATAACCCGTAGGAACAACGGAACAAGGTGTAGCACTAATAGAATGACCCGTAGGACTCCTGGAACGATTTGTAGGAACGATAAAACAAGTCGTAGGACTCATAGAACAAAAGCGAACTTAAAACAATATCTCCCGCTGAGGCGCAGAGTTTTAAAAAGCCAATAATCGGTCTGGTTTTAAAGTCCAACTGCGACCCCTTGCGGTTGATGTCCATCCTTGGACACCGCACCTTAAACCGTCCTGGTTATGGCTTGCCCCTGAATATGGGCAACCACCATTCATTAAGACCAAAATCAAATTTTCCGCGAAGCTTTATTTATTACATCGGCAGAATCTTTATAGTTTGAATCACTTCGAAGGATGGTGGTTATCCCTTAACAGGCCAGAACCAAGGATGGTTCAAGGTCGGCGGTCCAAGGATGGAATACCGCCGAAGGACAAAGGGTCTGTGTTAGACATCCGCCTCTGCGGGAGAATGATAAAAAATAGAAGAGATAGGAGTGATCTTAATGCCCACCAATCCAAAAAACAAAACCGAAGACTTCCTAATGGCCGCCAAAACCATGATCGAAAACGCCCTCATTATAAATTGTAAATAGTAAAGGGTAAAGAGTAAAATTAAAAACCATTCAAACATTTTCTTGTTTATCTCTAAATGTTAAATGGTTTTTCGCTTTGCTTTTACTTTTTTTACTATTGTTGTTAAGATTGCAGTCAATTCTCTACATTCATTAAGTAATGGTAATAGCTGGTCTTTTGTAATGATATCTGTGACTCCGAGTAGTCTTAACCAATATTGAGTTTCCTGTGCTTCTTTACAGGCAATACTATATTTAGTCAAAAAATCCGCTTCACTTTGGCTCGCTAGTCCTTCTTGCACATTTGCTCCAATTGATGTCCCGGAGCGAAGCAACTGATTAGCCAATATCCTCGATACTCCAGGATTTTTATCCAATAACCTGCAAAGATTAACAATGTTCACAGCGAATTGAAAGGTTCGTTCAGGTAAATCATTCTTCATGTTCCAAATCTCTCTTAATCCATTTTTTACCTTTCAAATCTCCATTTTAAGATATTTTCCTTTATTAATTTTACCATTTACCCTTTTCACTTTACCCTTATTTATCCTTCACTCCCTACCGGAGATAAACCTTCCCTTCCCCGGTCTGGTTGTGAATAATAATATAATTATCACCAACGGTTACGATCTTTTCCCCTTCAATACTGTCCCCACTCTGAACTATCCAGGTAGTCTGATTTGATTGAGGATCGGTTCCCACTATTGCCCGGCTGCCGTGAATCAGTCCCCAAAGGATCAGCTTTGTTTGAAAAGTCCCTTGGCTGTTAATCATAACCCCTTGTCCAAAAAATAACTTCCCGCTTAATAAATCCTTATATTTGGCGATGGGATGAGCAATGCTTTTTTTAGTTAAAGAAAAACGGTTTGGGGGACCGGGTTTTGGAGTAACCGGAATATACTGCCTGGCCGTTATCCAGGAGATAAAGCCCCAAACAAATATCAAGAAAGCGCAGCCTAACCCCAAAAACCAATATTTTATCCATCCATCTTTTTTAATCTTCATTTTTATTCACCAACAACGAGCTTATAGTAATTTGAAAACTTAATAACTTTTGTTCCGCCAGAGTATGTACTTGAAGCCGGTATATTCTAAGACCGGTTATAGACTCGGTAGTCTGTTGCATAAACCGGATTAACGACTCCGGAGTGGTTTTACCCTCCAACGCCACCCCGATTAAATCATCCTCAAACTTTATCATGTTTTTTTGTTGAACCCCAAGTTGCGTCCGGGAGGCTATTTCTTCGACAACTTTTAACAAGTTGATTTGGGCTTGTTCGATATTGTCGTTACTAAAAAATCTCTTTTCTAAAGTTGTCAATCTTTTCATAGCTGCCTGATGCCGATTTACGATATTATGCTGGGAACGGAGTAAACGGTTGGCTTCCTCCAATTTAAATGAACCCGATTTAGGAACCCCAGGGGTGAACCAACTTCCTGAGAGTAAGTTATAGGCGATCCCTCCCAGGATTACCGTACCAGCCAAAATTAACAGATTTCGTTCTCTGGTCGTCATTTAGTCTCCTTCCCGGAGATTAAGCCTTCCATCTGAAAAAGCTCTCCTTCATTGGAAGCGGTAATTGTTCCCTTAATTTTTAAACTGGCCAATTCCGGTACCGCTTTTATCTTATTCAACAGTAATGAAACTGATGGCGTCACTCCGGAAAGATCCTTTATTTTGCCATCTTCAATAATTAAATCAGTGATTTTAGTACCTTCGGGAAGGTGTTTTTGGAGTATCAATAAGAAGTCCAACTCTTGACCTTGGGCTAATAGCCAATCCTCCAATAAATTGATCTTATCCAAGTCTAATTTAGTTTCGTTTTCAATCCGGTGCAACCGGGTTAAAGTCGCTTCCTTGGCAGTCAGCCATTGCCTAACCCGGTTCTCTTTCTCCAACCGGGCGTTCATCCCTAAAACTATTCCACTGATTATTAAAAGAGCGGCTAAACCGGACCCTACTGCCAATAATAGCTTTTGCCGTTTGGATTTTACTTGTTCCTGTTCCAGTGAATATATGGGTATAGCTCCTTGCTGATAAATTCCAAATTGATCAAGGGCTAAACCTATCACCACCGCTAGTTTTGAAGTTTGTTTATGAGTAATAACTCCCGCCAACTTTGATTTGTCTAAAATAGAAAATTTCAGACCAAAATGTTCGTTAAGTTCTTGACTTAAGCCGGCAGCCGCATCCGTCATTCCAAATATCCCAACTTTCAAAGGGATTGAAGATTTGAAGTCTGCTTGATAAGCCGCCAGCGACAATCGTAACTCCTCTAAAAAATCAGCTGCCAAATCTTCATCTTCAGGGTTACCGGATATGGGGATAGTACATGTTAAGACCCGCCGGTAAATAACTTGTTTATCCCGGAGTACGCCAAACTCAGTTTTTTCTTCATTAAAATCAAGATAAGATAGCTCTTCACCGGGTTCTTCAAAAAATCCCCGGTTAAAATTAATGAAGTTTTGAATCCCCCGGGTTCGTAACCCGGACCATAATACTTCAAAACCGGCTTGTCTAAAAAAATTGATATACTCGGTCAGTTCTTGATTGGATATTACAGCTACCGTTACTTGGGATTTATGTTCCCGGTCTTGCCGGCCGATTATCTTATAAATTTCGTTTTTCTGATTATTGGTTCCGGCCAATTCCATTTGGACCAGATTTGCCAATTCCTCCATAGGTAAAACAGGGAGTTTTAAGCTCTTATATTTTATCAAAGAAGCCGGTAGCGAAAAAATTATTTTATTATGAGAAAAATGTTCCTGACGCCAGACGGCTTTCAACCAAGCGGTATTGATCCCTTCGGAGGGTAGGTTCCTAATTGCATAACGGATTAACTCCGGACCGGTATTCCGAAATACAATTTCAACTGCGATTAATTGTTCCTTGGTTAACTCGACTACAATTACCTCTTTGGCCATCTATTCATTCTCACCATCTTCTGTTATTTCACTTTCTTCGGTCTCTATTTTTGGAATATCCGGTACCTCTTTATTGAATAATTCCCGCCAAGATAAAGGATGAGCCCGCCATTCTTTTTTACTACGATCAAACCGCCGTTCCTGTACCGTATCCAGATAAAACCTGGTATTTCCTTTGGAAATCCAAATACGGTAGCGAATTATTGTGGAAACGGTAGTAAAATAATCAGTGGGATACCGGATCTCCTTTTTTTTAGGCTTAAAATAAATATCGAGTTCACTATCATTTTCAAAAGGCTGTTGTTCACGCCTATTAATCAACTCCGCTGCCAGAGTTTCAGGATATCCGGTATCCGTAAGCACTGCCTTAAGTCCGCTTTCGCTCATTAAATTCGGATTATGATTGCCTTGAAATTGAAAATAAGGTTTTAAATTATCACGTTTATCTATTGTAAAAGCGCTGGAACCAAACTGATCAATATTAGTAAAATGTAATTTATCTTGCCGGATTTGTTCCCGGTATAACCGGAATTCATCAGTAGCTCTCTCAATCCACATTTTTTCAAATCGGTCTAAGGAATAAAGGAAACTAGAGAAGGTCTCCGCTGAAATCACATTGGGATTTATCTTTCCATAAACAGTTACTTCCGGAGCTAAAGCCGGATAAGTTTTATCCTCATCTTTTAACAACTTCAGTTCTTCCACCGAAGAAAAAAAACCATTACGGGGCTTATAAGCAGGATTTAAACCTTGATAATAACTTAACTCCGCCCCCTCCGGCCTGACTTCATCATCGGTATCCCGCCAATCCAGAACCGGATCTATAGCTGTTCCGCCAAGAGCTTTCAACCCTTTTTCACCTATAGTATTGAGGTTAGGCTTGCTCCCTTCATCTTCCACTATGATGGTAGTTGCATAACCCTTGTTATTATCATTGTAAGCCGATTGAATCCGGGCGACACCGTTAAACCAAAGATCTTTCTTACTATCGAATTCGGTATCATCCTCCAGTAATAAATCCAAACATTTAAAAAGAATATTATTAGCTTCCCGTCGGAGCCTTACTTTTTGTTCCAAACTGTTCACCGAAGCCCATTCAGCCTCGGACCGGTAATACATAAAGGTAATAACTACTCCAATGATGGCTATAGCCCACATAACAATAATAAGGGTCGAGCCTTGCTGGTTAAATTTCATGGTTATTATCCATACTCCATCCTACTCTTACCGGAAGAACAATTTTTTGAAAATCCTTTCCACCGGTTTTAAAGCTAATACTAATTAATCTAGGAGTTTCTTCCTTCAAATCCGGGTCCCATTCCAAAAGCCAATTTTTATTTTTGGCCTGGTAGTATTGAAACTTCCAATCAGTTAATCCTTCAAAAAGGACTGTTTCCTCCGGGGCGCTTCCCCAAAAACCTATTGACTTGTATAATTTTTTTTCCGGTAAACTATAACGGTATTTTATTTGGACCAAGCCGGCGGAATCTTCACGCCAAAAACTAAGTTCATACTCTTTACCCAAAAACGCTTTTTCCGGAAGATACGGTCCGGCTGTCAGCGCTGCCAAATCAGAGGAGAAAACCTGATATAATGATTTTAATAAGTACTGCCTTTCGTAAGCTTGAGCATTTTTGTTCTGAACCCTTACCCCCGAATATAAGAATTGACTTAAAACACCTAAAATCAAGGCCATTAAACTTAGGGAAATCAAGACTTCAATTAGGGTTAGTCCGGTTTCATTCCGAACTCCGGTAACCCGTGAGAACCGTCCGGCGGGTAACGGCATCTTTATCCCTCCACTCCACTGTAAGAGTTATCAATTTACCACTGGATATGCTCTCCTCAGTGGCTTGCCATTTAAAATTACGATAGGGTTCGGGAAACTCATCGGAAGAGTACAACTCACTTCCCTGCTCAAGTTCGGCTAATTTCCCTTCTCCAATAATTAACGCCGTAATTCTCCCGCTTAAATTTTGCTGGACCCGGGTTAAGTGCAGAAATGCAGCAGTAAAAACAGACACCATTAATCCGGTAACAGTAATTGCCACCAAGACTTCCATTAAGGTAAAACCGGCAGTTCCCTGAGGTCTATTTCCTTTCATAACGCCATCTCACTGTTCCATTCTGATTAATTGTCAAGTCCCCTTTAAAGTGGCTGGTTTGCCAATCGAATTTAGTTTCTTCCGTATTTCCGTCTTCTTTAAATATTACAAAGTTTCCGGGGTGCTCCCCGGATTCTTCATTCTGCTCTTCTCCGGCGGTAACTCCGGGATTATCAGCTTCATCTACAAAATCCTCTTCTGATTTGTCTTCTTCTATTTGTTCCGGTATCGTAAAAGCAAACTGAAATTTCTTAAAACTCCGGTTAATATCGCTAGCTCCAATTTGATAATGGTATCCATCCGGCAGAAATTCGATTATAGTTTCTTGTTTGTTAAATAAAGCTTCGTCTCTGACTTTTTGCAGATCACCGGCGACTAATTGTCCGATGGAATAAACTTCGGTCTTCTCCGCCCCGGTGGTAAGTCCGGCATAAGCCATTCCAAAGACAACGGCTAATAGAACTATAATAACCAGAACTTCTAAGAGGGTAAACCCTTGTTCATTACCAGTTTCCAATATCCGCATCGGCTCCGTTCCCACCCTCGGTGTTATCTTTACCAAGAGTATATAAATCATATGATTGCGGGTTATGGGTTCCGGGGGATTGATATTTTAGTTCCCGCCCCCAAGGATCTTGCGGCATCTTTTTCTTCTCCAAGTAAGGACCGTTCCAATTTTCCGGCACCGGAGGAATACCCGGCTTTTCTAGTAAAGCTTTCAGCCCTTGTTCAGTAGTGGGATAAGTTGAATTATCAAGATAATAAGAGTTAAGGACGCTTTCAGATGCGCTGATCTGGGCTTTAGCGGCGCTAATCTGTCCTTTCTGTAGGTTATTGATAACATTTGGCGCTACCAACGTGAGAATAAAAGCCAACAATGCCAGTACGGCCAAAATTTCAATTAAGGTATAACCTTGTTCATCTTTTTTTATCTTTTTCATTACAAAAATCCTCCTAGTTACATCGGATTGATTTGACTGTTGATATTAATAACCGGCAATAAGATTGCCACCGCTAAAATTGCTATAACTCCCACCATTACTAAGATTAGTAAGGGTTCCAAAATAGTCATAAAGATACTTAATGAATGCTTGACTTCATCCTCATAAGTTTTGGCAACCTGCCTTAACATTGGGCCTAAACTACCGCTCTCCTCTCCCACTCCGATCATCTCCACCGCCATTACCGGAAAAACCTGTTTGGAAGCCATGCTTACGGAGAGTGAATGTCCGCGCTTAACTTCAGCTTCAATCTCATTTAAGGCCTTAGCCATAAAGGAATTACCCATAATTTCTCCGGCAATATTTAAACTGGCTAACAAGGAAATTCCACTTTCAAAGAGCAGACTTAATGCTAGAGTCATTTTAGCCATGGCCATTTTTTGGAGGATGGTTCCTAATAGCGGCAATTTCAATTTTAAACGGTCCAATCTGATCCTTCCTTCAGGGGTGGACTTTTCTTTAATCCACCAACCGATAACCAACAAGGCAATTAATAGAAAAACCGGCCAACCGGTTAATATTATTTCACCGAAGATCATTACAAATCGGGTAATCAACGGAAGTTCAGACCCCATATCCTGAAAAATGGTTTTAAACTGTGGAATAACCATTATCACAAAAAAGAGGATCGCCGCCAAACTGGTGAAAACCAAAATTAACGGATAAAAGAGACTGCCTATTATATAACGTCTCAAACCGATTTCTTCTTCTTGATACTGAGCCAATCTCATTAAGACCTGCGGTAAAATACCACCTGCTTCTCCCGCTTTGACCATGCTTATAAAAAGCGGTGGAAAATACTTTGGGAAACGTTCCAATGCATTAGTAATAGAGAGCCCTTCTTGCAACGACTTTCGCAGCTGGCTAATAATCTCCCCGGTTTGATGGCCGATTTTCAATTTACTCAAGATTCCCAAGGCTTTTTCCAAAGGAATCCCGGCGGTTAACAAACCGGCTAGTTGCTGGGTAAAAGTAAGCCGTTCTTGTTGTGAAAAACGAGCCCGTCCAAAAGGAGCCGTTAATGATAATCCGGGCGGCTTTACCTTGACATCCAGTAAATACCGGCCTTCAACCTTCAACTTGGCGATTAATTGTTCCCGTGATTCCGCCTCGGCCGAACCGGATATTATTTTACCGGTAGAATCCGCCGCCCGGTAGCTAAATTGCACCCCATCTCACCGCCCAATAAGAATTTAAACCGGTGAAGCCATAATCAAAATCCATTTAATCCGTTTTAATCCCGTCTAATAGAACCTTGTTTTTGACAGAATTAAATACTTTCACCTCACGCCTGTCGCCTTTCGCCTCAGTTCTACTCAACTTAACCACTAATCTCTAGTTACCCTCAAGACCTCGGAGATAGTAGTAATCCCGGCCTTAACTTTGGCTATCCCGTCCTGGCGCAAGGTGACCATTCCCTGTTTTGAAGCCATCTCCCGGATTTTCCCGGTATTACTTCTTTCCATCACCAGTCGTTCAATTGCTTCAGTAGTAATCAACATCTCAAATAGACCAATCTGCCCCCGGTATCCTATATTGTTGCAATGATCACAACCCCGGCCCTGGTATAATTCGATACCATCATTCAAACCGCCTAAGATCTCAAGCTCCTGTTCGCTTGGGATAAATGGTTCCCTACACTTGGGGCACACCCTTCTAACCAACCGTTGAGCTAAAATTCCGCAAACAGTAGAGGCTACCAAAAACTCTTCCACTCCCATATCAATTAAACGGGTAAAAGCGGAAGACGAGTCATTAGTATGTAAAGTTGCAAAAACCAAATGCCCGGTCAGAGCCGATTGGATAGCCACCTCCGCGGTTTCCCGGTCCCGGATCTCACCCACCAAAATAATATCCGGATCATGCCGGACTATGGTCCGTAACCCTTGCGCAAATGAGAAATCGAGCTTGGGGTTGGCTTGCATCTGATTAACCCCTTTAAGCTGATACTCGATTGGATCTTCAATGGTGATGATCTTCCGGGTCGGATCGTTCAATTTTTGCAAAGCGGCGTATAAAGTAGTAGTTTTGCCGCTGCCGGTCGGTCCGGTAACTAAGATCATACCATGCGGTTTAACTATTAAACTGGAAAACAAGGTCAAATTTTTAGCCGAAAATCCTAACTGCTCCAGGTTAAGCAAGATACTTTCCCGGTTTAAAATCCGGAGAACCGCTCCTTCTCCATAAAGAGTAGGGGCTACCGCCACCCGCAGGTCCAAATCCCGTCCGTCCAATTTGAGCCTGATCCGCCCGTCCTGGGGAATCCGCCGTTCCGTGATATCCATCCCCGCCATTAATTTAATCCGGGAGATTACCGCCGGAAACAGATTTTTTGGCGGAGCGTGAGTTTCTTGTAATACCCCGTCAATCCGGTAACGGACCTTAATTTCATCCTCAAATGGTTCCAGATGAATATCACTGGCTGCAGCCTTAACCGCCCCGGCTATAATCGTATTAACCAGACGGACGATGGGGGCTTCATTGGCCATTGTTTCAGAACCGATAGCGTTAATATCGCTAGCCGTATTAGTTTGATATTGGCTTAATGAAGATTCGTCAATATCTTCCAGAACCGCCGCCACCGACTCCAGTGAAGCGCCATAATACTTTTTGAGCGCTTCCTTTATCTGAGTTTCCGATGTTACCGCCAATTTAATCTTACGTTTTACCAAATCCCGCAAAAGATCAATACCGGTGAGATTCAAAGGTTCAGCGGTGGCCAGTAAAATCCGGTCCGGTTCTACACTGATTGGAATAACTCTATACCTTTCCACCTGGCGCGGAGTCAAAACCGACAGTACTTCCGGCGGTATACTCATATCCACCGGTTTACAGAACGGCAGTTTTAACTGTAAACTTAAGGCTTTAGCCAGTTGTTCATCGGTGATAGTCCCTGATTGCAACAAGAATTTCCCCAAAGGGATATCCGACTCCGACTGTCCGGTTAGAGCCTCAGCTAATTGGGCGATAGTGATAAAACCTTCTTGAACTAATATTTCTCCGATTTTTTCCATAAGTAACCTATAAAAAATTTTTGAACTGTAGTATTTCTAAGGAAGCGCTGATTAATCCGATTTTGTGCGAGCAAATATGCGGTATTAGGCATTTTGCGAAGCACAAAATCGTCACTTTATTCTATTAATCAGCGCTTCCCTAAGTAACATTTTTTCCTTGAATGTTTAACCCAAAACTTTTTTCATCTTATATATCGAGGGATTTTCATAATTTCAAAATTTGACATTTGGATACAATATACTGATAGCTATATCTAGGCTTCTCACTATATATTGAATCCGAATTTTAATTAGAGGTAATTATAAAACTCCCTTATATTAATAATTTTCTTTAATTTTTCGGCATTTAATTGTAATATCCTGCAATTGGCAATTGAAATAAAGTGACTTTTACATTATAAAAAAGGGGCTATTGCAAAAATAAACAACAACCGAATGCCCTCATCTACACCAGGCCCCTAAAGGACCTGGCTAGGCTTAAAAATCTTTCTCAAACCCCATAAATGGGGTTGGGTTAATGCTTCGAAGTCTTCCCGAGCCCGTTTAACGGGCTTTAGAATGATTTTTAAGCTTAGCCCAGGGTTTTAACCCTGGGTGGACAGAATGGCAAAAAGTTATTTTGCAACGGCCCCTTTTTTAATTAAACTTATTAAATTACTTATACACTATCTTATCAAATTTTTTATTACAAAACTTCTTTCGCTGCACTCTTTACGGCATCAATAACTTTATTTATCGCCGCATCATCCATATTAACCGAAATTCCCAGAGCTACTGCCTTTTCCAATAATTCCTTTGATTGCGGCAGATCACCTTTTTTATATGAATGCTCTTTGGCTTGGAAAGGACATGTAAATGGACATTTTTCCTTGTGAACGGTTCGTCTTTCCATCATATCCGGGAAATTATCAAAAAAGTGCCACTTCATTCCCGAAGGCAATATTTTGGTGCCCACACCGTATTTAGCGAGGGTTTTTCCGAACTCCATCGCCTTACCGGAACCCGGTAGGAAAAAGATTAAACAATCACCGCCGTCGCCGGTCGGATCGGGCAATTCACGGAATTCAAACCCTAATGGTTTTATTCCCTCTTTAATCTTTTGTTTATTCTCCCGCTGCCGATTCAGAACATAATCCAATTTCTTCAATTGTTCAACGCCCATAGCTCCGGCCATCTCATCCATACGTAAATCCAATCCCGGAAATGCCCGGTCTTCATCACCCCGAGGAATAGTTGGATTATGAATATGACCGTGATCGGCAAAGTACTCGGCCCGGTGGTATAGTTCTTCATCGTTTGTAACTACGGCGCCGCCTTCACCGGTAGTGAGGGTTTTTACATAATCAAAACTATAAATACCCATAGCGCCTATTGTTCCAAGCTTTTTGCCTTTATAGGAACTACCAACGGCTTGAGCGGCATCCTCTAATACCGGTATATTATACTTTTTGGCAATTGCCATTATCTCGTCCATTTTTGCCGGCGCACCCAACATATGAACTGGTACAATCAAAGCGGTTTTTTTGGTAATTTTCCGTTCCAGATCTATCGGATCCATATTTAAGCTTTTGTCGACTTCAACCGGGATAGGAACAGCCCGTGAAGCTAAAATAGCTTCAAAAGTAGCCACAAAAGTAAACGCCTGGGTAAGAACTTCATCTCCCGGGCCTATTCCCAATGCCGCCATAGCGGTTTGCAGGGCGGAAGTTCCTGTCGAAACCGCCTGTGCGTACTTGGAACCCATGTATTTAGCCAAGTCCTGTTCAAACTCCGCCACTTTATAAATCCCTTTTCGTTGGGCATCAAAACCATACCTATGTAAAACTCCCCGGTCAAGTACATCCATTACTGCCGCTTTTTCTTCTTTACCGATTAATTCCGACCCACCCAAGATAAAACCCCCCTGTTTTAGTTAATAGTTAATAGTTATTAGTGTATAGTGAGTAGTGACTAGTTGATAGTATATAGTTTATCAAATAGCCAACTTTAGTATTGGGTTTAAGTGCGACCCTATCCCTTAAAGGGGAGTAGCCCATATCTTTGCTCCAAACAATTGGCTACGAAGGATGGTGGTTACCCTTTTAAAGGCCAGAACCATGGATGGTTCAAGGTCGGCGGTCCATGGAAGGATTACCGCCGAGGGCAAGGGATCCGGTTCTTAACTTTCAACATACACTGTCATCTGACTAATACGCTTCTTCATAAATAGCCACCGCTTCTTTTAAGGAAACCGGCCGTGGATTGTTGTCGAATACACGCTTTAAATTATTCAATGTAGTTTCGGCCATTTTTTGAAGAGCCGCCCGTGGAATATCGAAATCGCTTAATTTCTCGGTCATTGAAATATCGATATAAAGATTTCGAATCGCTTTCACTGAAGCCAAGGCTGATTCGCGGGCTGTGGTTAATCTGGTGTCTTCCCCTAATGCATGGGCAATATTGGCAAACTCATTAATAGCTGCCGGAATATTAAATTCCATTACTGTAGGTAGCAATAAAGCATTGGCTAAACCATGAGGAACGCCATATTCTCCACCTAGCGGATAAGAGAGCCCGTGAACAGCTCCGACGCCGGCATTAGCAAGGGAGATTCCAGCTAATAAACTTCCCAACAGCATGTCCGTTCTTGCTTCTAAATCACTCCCGTTAAAGTAAGCTCGCCGGATACTTCGTCCGATTCTGGTAATACCCTCTAGAGCATACATCCGGGAAATTTCATTAGCGGTACGGGAAACAAAAGATTCAATACCATGAGTTAAGGCATCAATTCCGGTATAGGCAGTTACTTTAGGCGGGACCGTTAAAGTAAGTAAAGGATCCAACAAAGCTACATCCGGATACATAAAGTCGGAATTAATTCCACCTTTAGTATTCTTAGCTTTATTAATAAACACCGCAGTCCGGGAAACCTCACTGCCGGTACCGGCTGTTGTAGGAATCATAATAGTTGGCAGACACGGTTTCTTTACAGTATCCACTCCAACATAATCAACCGCATTGCCTCCATTAGTCGCCAACATGGCAGCCGCTTTGGCCACATCCATAGCGCTCCCGCCACCGATTCCGATTACTATTTCGGCCCCAAAAGAAGTTACTTCTTTACCGCAAGCATCGGCCAATTCTAAGGCAGGTTCGGCAGTTAAATCCGAAAAAAACTTACTTTGAATTTCGGATGTTTCCAATATCTTAGTTATTTTATCAGTTAAACTCTCTTTAAGATTAGGGTCTATTACTACCATAGTTTTTGTAGCGCCTAACTTTTTACAGATAGCGCCCAGTTGCTCCAATGAACCCGGGCCAAAAACTATTTCTTTAACATTATGGAGCCGAATTATCCCTGTCATTAAAAAACCTCCTCGTATCCTCTTTTGACCACGAAGATTTAAAAAACACAAAAAATTTCGTGATTTTCGTGATTTTCGTGGTTAATTATCTCCTTTAGTAATATGGTTAGGAATTTTGCTAAAGCATTTTCCTTACTTTTTCAACGTCTTCCGGAGTATCTACTTCTAATGAATCGATTTTACTTTCTACTACCTTTATTCCATAACCATTCTCCAATACTCGCAGCTGCTCCAATTTCTCATATTGTTCCAGGTAACTTTTCTTCAAATTTGAAAATTCCAGTAAAAAACTTGTCCGGTATGCATAAAGGCCTAAATGCTTATAATAAGGAACATCCAATAGGTTTACTCCTTCGTTATCACGTACAAAAGGAATGGCATGCCGTGAGAAATACAAAGCCATTCCGTTCATATCATTTATTACCTTCACAATACTAGGATTGTTTATTTCCTCGGGATCGGTTATCCGGTAAGACATGGTGCTCATAACTAAATTTTTATCTTCAGCTAAGGGCCGAACCAGATCATCAATAGTTGAAGCTGCGATTAACGGTTGATCTCCTTGAATATTAACGATTACATCTTCCGAGCAGAAACCTCTCTTCAAAACCACCTCGGCAATCCGGTCAGTCCCGGATTGATGATTTAGAGAGGTCATCTCAACGTCGCCGCCGAATCTCTTAACTTCACTGTAGATACGTTCATCATCAGTAGCTACAATTAATGACTGAATTAATTTGGAGGCTTTTGAACTAAAGTAAGTTCTTTCAATCATGGTTTTACCGCCAAGATCAACCAGAGGCTTGCCGGTAAGGCGGGTAGAACTGTAACGGGCAGGTATAATTCCAATTATTTTCATGGAGACTATGAATCCTTTCTATGAACAACGGTAAATTAAGTGAACACTATAGAATGCTTTAAATACAGGAATTACTAGATTTCATTATATACCAAATTATTAATCAGTCAAGTATCCTTATATGGGCTTTTTACTTTCTTAATTACAACGCAATAAGCTTTATTCATAACGCCATCTTACTCCCTGCGGCGTATCTTCAAGTAATACCCCTTTTTCCTTTAACTCATTTCGAATTTGGTCAGCCAGTGCCCAATTCTTATCTTTTTTTGCTTGAACTCGTTGGCTGATTAATAATTCAACTTCAGACTCACTAACTTGTTGTTTTACTTCTACCATAACAAACAAGCCAAGAATTCCGCCTAATTCCAATAAAAGATCCAGAGCCTCCCGTATTATATCCTTTGCAAATTGATTTAATTTAAACTCAGTCCCCTGAGTCCAGCGGTTAACCTCCCTGACTAGGTCATAAAGGCTGGCCAATGCTTGCGGAGTATTAAAATCATCCTCCATTGCAGCGATGAAATCAGCTTTGGTCTGTTTAATCTGTTCTTGAACGGCTTTTTCTTCACTTGCCAGCCGTAATTCCGTATTCACTTGTTGTTTTAATAAATGTTCCCAGTTAAACTTGGCGTTTTCCAACCGTTCCAATCCTTTGGCCGCTGTAGTTAACTCTTCTTCTCCGAAACTGATCGGATTACGATAATGGGTTCCTACGAACCAAAAACGTACCACCTTTGGTTGGAATTTACTTCTTACGTCACGAATAGTCGAGAAGTTCCCGACTGATTTCCCCATCCGTTCACCGCCTACAGTGATAAAAGCATTGTGAAGCCAGTACTTAACAAAGATTGAACCAAGGTATGCTTCGGATTGAGCAATCTCATTTTCATGATGAGGAAATACTAGATCTTCCCCACCTCCATGCATATCAAAACCTTCACCTAAGTATTTAATTGACATAGCGGAACATTCAATATGCCACCCGGGTCGTCCCGGTCCCCAAGGAGAATCCCAAGAAATTTCACCCGGCTTGGCCGCTTTCCAAAGGGCAAAATCCATGGGATCCCGTTTGGATTCATTAACTTCTACTCTCGCTCCAGCCTGCAAATCCTCTAAAACCCGGCCGGATAATTTACCGTAATCTTGAAAGCTTTTTACCCAATAGTAGACGTCACCATTTAAAACATAAGCGTGCCCCTTTTTAACTAAAACCTCGATCATTTCAATAATCTCCGGAATATGTTCGGAGACTTTGGGATAACGGTCGGCCGGTAAAACATTTAATGCTTTTAAATCCTCCAAATAAATACCGGCATACTCCGCAGCCAATTTAAGAGGTTCTTTCTCCAGTTGTTTAGCCCGGTTGATTATTTTATCATCGACATCAGTGAAATTTTGAATATAGGTAATCTGATAACCCCTAAATTTCAAAAAACGGCGGACACAATCCCAAAATACCGGCGGACGGGCATTACCAATATGAGCAAAATCATAAGGAGTAACACCGCAAGCATATATACCGACCTTCCCCGGTTCCCGGGGGATAAATTCTTCCTTACTTTTTGTTAATGTATTATAAACTTTGATAGACATTTATTTTTCCTCCTTTAATATAGGGAACAGGGACTAGGTAACAAGCAACAGTATTAAAAATAGTATCAGGGAAAATCAGCAGCAATTGAAAATATTCAACTTGCCATCTTCCCCTGTTAGCTGTTGCCTGTTGCCTGTTCCCTACTTTCCAATTCTTCAATCCTGCTCTCCAACTCAGTTATTTTATGCTGTAAGCATTCAATCATCTTCGCCACCGGATCGGGGATTTGATTGTGGGCCAGATCGACTCCATTCTTTACTCTAACTCCGTCTTGGACAACTACCCGTCCCGGTACACCAACTACTGTCGTATTTGCCGGAACATTCTGAAGAACCACAGCCCCGGCTCCAACTTTAGCATTATCCCCAATAGTTATGGATCCTAAAACCTTAGCCCCGGTTGAAATCATTACCCGGTTTCCAATAGTAGGGTGACGTTTGCCTTTCTCTTTACCGGTGCCTCCCAGAGTAACCCCTTGAAAAAGAGTTACATCATCACCAATTTCAGTGGTTTCACCTATTACTACTCCGGTTCCATGATCAATAAAGAACCTTTTTCCGATTTGAGCTCCGGGATGAATTTCGATCCCGGTAAAAAACCTGCTCAATTGGGAAATATATCTTGCCAGTAGAAAACGGCGCTTTTTATAGAGCCAATGAGTAAATCGGTGGGCTATTAAAGCATGGACTCCGGGATAACATAGTAAAACCTCCAGCCACGATTTGGCCGCCGGATCCCGCTCAAAAACCGTTTGAATATCTTCACGTAAATGTTTAAACAATTTAAAGCCCCCAAATTCAATTAACAATTGACAATTAAAAAACAATAAAAATAAAAAACCTTCATCTCTTAGCCAGAGACGAAGGTTGCTTCGCGGTTCCACTCTGATTGGGTAAAATACAAATCGTACTGATTATTAAAACCCCACTCAATATGCTGTAACGGGCTACCCGGGTTGAACTACTACCACTTTTTTGCAGGTGGATTCAACAACCACTCCGGGGTGCATTAACTTAATACCGGTGGATAGCTTACACCTGTCTATCCTCTCTGGAACCGAATTTTAAGTTTAGTCCCCATCATCATTTTAAAATTTTTGTATTATATTTTATTATATTAACCATGTTAATAAAAGTCAACAATACAATTTTAGCACTTTTCCTATCGCCGATTTAACTCTTCCCATAAATCCGGAGTTTCAACCTGGATAGCCTCTACTAATTCATGGTCTCCAATTACCGTTTCGCGGCCTTCTTCATACTGTTGATCTACCCAAGCTTTAATCTTCAATAACCGTGGATCACGTTTTTCAAGTTTACGTTCTTCTTTTAGATTAAAATAACTATTGACCCAATGAGCAATACCGGCGGCTCCCGAATGTTCATTAACCGCTACTACAACTTTCCGGTTTAACAGCTTTTCGGTATTAAAAATATTATAAATCTCTTCATCTTTTAGTAATCCATCAGCGTGAATACCGGAACGGGTGAAATTAAACTCCCGTCCAATCAAAGGAGTCATCGGAGGAACTTGGTAACCGATCTCCCTGGAATAATACTCGGTTATCTCCGTTATTACCGTAGTATCCATCCCATCTAAAGTACCTCTTAATGAAGCGTACTCAAAAACCATTCCTTCCAAAGGACAATTCCCGGTTCGCTCGCCGATCCCCAGTAAAGTTGTATTAACCCCCGAACACCCATACAACCAAGCAGTTCCGGCATTGGATACGGCTTTATAAAAATCGTTATGTCCATGCCATTCCAGTTGTTCGCTGGGTACTCCGGCATGATGCCATAAACCGTAAATTATACCGGGAACACTCCTTGGCAAAGCCACTCCGGGATAATTAACGCCAAATCCCAATGTATCACAGGCTCTTACTTTAATAGGAATTTTAGTCTCTTCCTGAAGCTTCATTAATTCTAATACAAAAGGTACTACAAAACCATAAAAATCAGCCCGGGTAATATCCTCAAGATGCACTCTGGGGATAACTCCTATTTCCAACGCACTTTTAACAATGGATAAAAACTGGTCCATCGCCTGTTTCCTGGTCATCTTTAGCTTTTTAAAGATATGATAATCGGAACAACTAGCTAAGATGCCGGTTTCTTTTAATCCCATTTGTTTAACCAATTGAAAATCTTCTTTGACAGCTCTAATCCAACTAGTAATCTCCGGGTATTGATAACCCAATTCCAGACACTGATTAACCGCTTCCTTATCTTTCTTGCTATAAAGGAAAAATTCGGTCTGCCTAATTATTCCCTTAGGCCCTCCAAGGCGATTCATAAACTTATATAAATCGACAATTTGTTTCACGGTATATGGTTCACGTGCCTGTTGCCCATCTCTAAATGTCGAGTCCGTAATCCAAATCTCCTCCGGAGGACGCATCGGTACATGCCGATGATTAAAAGGTACTTTCGGGACCTCTTCATAATTAAATAAATAACGATATAAATGCGGTTCGGCAATATCCTGAAGGGAGTATATGTATTCTGTCTGTTCTAAAGTGTTGCTGGATTTATTAAATTTCAGCAAATTTCTCACCAACCCTATACTAAAGTTGCTTTAAATTATTCAACATTAAAAAGAGCATTCCTCTTTAAAAATTAATGAATCCCGTATACATATTAAATGAAAATGTTTTCCACTATGCAAAAAATATTTTCAATTCCCAGTTAAATTCATTTTTTGCTCAAAAGTTAATGTCTCAAAAATGTATTTTTATAAATTTTCACAATCGTAAAATGAAATGAATTATTATAAAAAACCCAAGCGGAATAAAAAAACCCGTCTATGACGGGTTAATTTCATTTTGTAGTTCTTCTTTTCCTAGCTGCTTCTGATTTCTTTTTCCTTTTAACACTGGGTTTCTCATAGTGTTCTCTTTTTCGAACTTCTGCTAAAATGCCGGAAACTTGGCATTGCCTTTTAAAACGCCGCAAAGCGCTATCTAAAGTTTCATTTTTTCCAATTTTGACTTCAGCCACATATTTCCCTCCCCTCCACTGCCTTCCTACCTCGTAACCCCGTCTGCAGTGTCCGGTTCGAAATTATAAATCACATTAAAATATTATACTATAAAGAAACTAATACTGTCAATGAATTTAGCCTAAGCAATTTAAGATATAATCTTAAAATGAAAAAGTATTATCAAAAAATAATTAAAGCTTTAACCCGGGGGCCAATCTAATTTCCGGCCGGCTAATATATGCCAATGTAAATGTGGTACTGCTTCTCCGGCATCCCGACCATAATTTATAATTACACGAAAGCCATTTTCCCGGATTCCTATTTTCTGTGAAACTTCTTGAATTCCTTGAATAATAGATTTCAATAAATCCTGCTCTAATAAACGTGGATCACAAATATTATCGATATGAATTTTGGGTATCGCTAATAGATGTATAGGCGCTACCGGTTGTATATCTTTAATAATTTTTATGTTTTCATTTTCATAAACAACTTCACTTGGTATTTCTTTTCTTATGATTTTACAAAAAATACAATCCGACATGCCTTTAGCTCCTTTGTAAGGCTGTTTCAAAATTACCTTAAGTAAGATCACGAGACAACGAAATGAAATTTAAAGAATTTTGAAACTGCACTTTTAGCCATATTCGACATGGCTTTATAAAATTCCTGCAAGTTTTTTTATTTAAAAACTATGGTTCCAGCGAGTTGGTTATTTTTAATTTCATTAACTAATACTGATTGTAAAGTATTTTTTAGGTTTAAATCCGATTTTACAAAAACTCGTATATACTCTCCAGAGAGACCGGTCCAATATTCATTGTTTTTTTCTTCTATTAAGACTGTAACCTTCCTATTTAAAAACTTTTCTGCATATTCCTTACTTGATTGAGCGGCAATCAGTTGGATTTGCTTACTGCGTTCTTCCTGAGTTCTTTTAGGTACTTTCTGTGGCAGTAAAGCAGCAGGTGTTCCCTTTCGTGGTGAATACCTAAATACGTGTATCCGGCTAAAATTTTGATTGGTTATAAAATTACAAGTACGCTCAAAATCTTTGTCGGTCTCTCCGGGAAAACCTACTATCAAATCCGTTCCAACTGCTATTAAATCATTCCCATTCCGTATCCTATCAATTAATTTTGCATAATATTCTAAATTATAATGGCGGTTCATTTTTTGCAAAATAACATCACTGCCGCTTTGGAGTGGTATATGGAGATGCTGACAGATTATGTGGTTGCCCGTAATTATATCTATGAGTTCTTTTCCTAAGTCATGTGGTTCCAAAGATCCTAACCTAATTCGATATTCACCTTTAATCTTCAACAATTCTTGCAATAAGTCGTATAAAGTAATCCCCAAATCTTTGCCATATTGCCCTAAATGAATCCCAGTCAAAACGATTTCCCGATAACCCTTTGCCACTAAGTTTAAAAACTCTTGCCGGACTTTTATTAAGGGCATGCTTCTGACTCTTCCCCTGGCATAAGGCACTATACAATATGAACAAAATTCATCACAACCATCTTCAATTTTCAACATAGCTCTGGTTCTCTCGCCAGGATCACTTACAGATAAATCAGTCCATACGGAATCAATCTCATTAACTGTCAATTGGTTTTGGAAGTTCTTTTGAAAATCTGTTACTAATTCAACCAAGCGAGGCCGATCAGCCATTCCTACTACTAGGTTAACTCCGGGAATTCCGGCTATTTCTCCTGATGATGTCTGGGCATAACAACCGGTTACTACAACTATTGCTTCAGGATTATATTGAACGGCCTTTCTAATTATCTGTCGTGATTTTTGTTCTCCAACAGAGGTTACGGCACATGTATTAATAATATAAATGTCCGCTCCGGCTTTAAATGGTACAATTGAATATCCGTGGTTTTTAAAAAGTATTTCCAAACCATGGGTATCATTTTGATTTACTTTACAACCTAATGTATGGAAAGCAACCTTCATTCATCTTCTCCTAAAAATAGGGTCTTCAGCCGGAGCTACCGGTTTATCGACAATTAGCAATAAAAGCGGGTTTATAATTATTATTGTCACCAAGATAAGCAATACGTACGAAATACCTAACGGATACAACCAATATAGGAGCAGCAGAAAATTTAATAAACCGATACCATATCCCAATGGAATCCGATACATTCCCGGTGACAGTCTTGCTAATACCTTAAAAAGGCATATTTCAACCATTATAAAAAAAGCCCACGCCAAAATCTCTCGCTGTATCACTTGAAAATCACCCATGATCTTAAGTTTCCATATTAACAATAAAGTTAACAAAAATCCGCTAAAAATCCAAAGTGAAGAAAATACTACTTTCCACCAGTTTAAGGCCGGAATTGCATCATACTGTCTTACTTGTTCCGGATTAAAAGTAAAAAATGCGGAAGCAATCCAACTGCCTCCCACCAAACCGAGACTCCAATCAGGTGGTAATAAAAGTATTGCTATAAATGAAATTATTTGATTCAACCAAGGAGACCACCGGATAAAAAACTGTAAACCAAACCCAATCAATAAAAAGAAAATGTATAATAATATTGTACCAAACATTTCCACTGCTATGCTCCTTCCGACAAATTCTTATACAAATTGCCCAAAAAAATTGATTTCCCCAATCCAGGATCATAAGGCGTCCATTCATTTTCTTTGTTTTGGTCTCGTATCAATGTTAAAAACTTTTGGACCTGGGCATCCATATTATCGGCGTGATGCAGGATACAAGCTTCAATAGTTAGTGGTTCTATCGGAGAACCCCATTCCATAATCCCATGATGGCTTACTAATAAATGAAGGAGGCTGTTTTTCAATTGTCGCAGTTCTTGATCTCCTTCTCCAAATTCTTTAGAAATTACCTCTTCGACCATTTGGACTCCGAGGATTAAATGCCCGATTAGCTTTCCTTCATTAGTTCCCTCAATTGTTTTTTCCAACTTATAAGTTTTTACTTTGCCAACATCATGTAAAATGGCTCCGGTCAACAACAAATCCCGGTTAATTAAAGGATAATAGTCAGCTGCCGCCTTACATAAGGCGGTTACCCCGGCGGTATGTTCCAATAACCCTCCAACATAAGCATGGTGCCGCTTTAATGCAGCCGGAACAATTGTAAACTTAGTTTTAAAAGCTATATTCTCCAAAAAGGATGCTAAAATCCTTTTTAAATAATCATTTTCAATTAAACTATATTGTTCAAAAATGAAATCCCAATATGCTGTTAGATTACCGGGTGAACGGGGTAAAAATTTGGAATAATCAACCTCGGATTCGGGAATAAGCCGGAATACACTCGTGTTTTTCCCGTCCCATTCCAATTGAATCTGCTCTTTATAAACTCGCGGCTGAATATTTTTAATTTCGATAACTTTCCCAGCCTCCATCAGCTGAAAAAGCTCCGAATCTGCATCCCAAACTTTTACTGACATTTCCCCGGTTTGATCGCCTATTTTCATTGCCAAATAAGAACTCCCGTTTTTAGCGGTTCTTAATTGATTCTCCAAGATTAAATAACTGCCGGAAACCACATTATTACTGGTAATATCCTTAATCTCCATCCATATCACTCCTCTTTGCATATACCAAACCCACAATCTTAGCCATTGATAGCAGGTCCCGAGCGTTATGTTCTAAAATCGGCCTAATATAACTGCTATCTTCCGTATCCAAATATTGATTATAATATAAAGCCATCTCCGAACCCGGAATATCATTAAATCTCTCTTGATTAAATAAATGCTTTTCCAGCGTTAATAAGCGACAATTAGGCAAGACATTTTTATAATCGCGCCTTATTTGTCTTAACAAATCAAAATGCAATGAATCAAATTCCTCTCCCAAGTTATAAAACTTCATTCTTCCTTTTAAATAAGGCAAATCGAAACTTCTACCATTGAAACTTATTATTACTTCAGTATTTTTTAATTCATTACAAGTTTCAAGCAAAATTGCTTTTTCTTCGCTAAAATCCCTGGCTATAAATTGCCGGATATAACCGACTCCACCTACAAATTGTAAAACTCCTATTAGAAAGACCGGATGAATATAATACAACCCTAATGTTTCAATATCAATAAATTTAATATCTTCCGCCTTAAAAAAACTAAGCAACTGTAAATCCGAAGCCCCGTAACGGGATAATCTTACTAAATCTTTAGCTTCAATCACCCGAATCAATTCATTGGCAGCCTTTCCCCATCTTGGATGGGCCAATAGGTCGGCCAAACTATGATACCCTGCTTGTTTTAGTTTTATTGCCGTAACCTCTCCTACCCCGAATAGTAATTGTAATTCATTCAAAAGGTTCTCAATCCTAGGAAAAATTAATTCAACATTACAGGTTTTTAATTCAAGCAAGCCAAAAACTCCGGCATCATTTTCGCATTCCGATTCGGTTAATACAGTCAATTCATTATCTATAATAAAATCATTATTGGGTTCCCTTATAAAACAATTCTCCACTTGACTACCTCCACATAGAGGCCAAAATTCTATTATTATAACAATCAATTTTATTTCGGAGTTAAAAAAATCTGCTACTGTCTAAATCTAGGTCCTAATTTCAGACTTAAAGTTATTATATTTTAGGCCATAAAACCTACAAAATTAATTTTAATTCCGCAATCTGCAATTTGAAATCCGAAATTTGACTACCGTTTTCTACCTGTTTTCCGCTCTTCTTTTTCCGCCTCAACATTAAAGTTTATATTGACATTCTCTGTTACTATAAAGCTCTTATCATGGATCATGATAGTAATCAAGTCCCCGTTTATCTCTTCCCCTTTAGGTCTTGTTAGATGAGCATTTTTATTAAAAACAAGTTCCTCTCGATCATTGTTATATTCAATCCGATCAGCTGAACCGGTAAAATCCTTATGTTCAACCGTACCCTTGGTTTTGGTGCTGAAATTTTTAGTATCGGAATCAAAGAATAATTCCGTTGTAGTTAACTTAAAATATTCTTTGGTTATTTTGCCATGTTCATCTTTAGACTCCGCCCGCTCTAAAATAACATTATCCTGGAATACTCCTTTTTTTTGTTGGTAATCATAATCCAGTCTACTGCCGTTAATAGTTACATCATCGTTGACCAATTTAATCTCTTTATTCACAATAAAACTTTTTGTTTGGGTATTAATTTTTATCTCTTCGCCATTAATTTTTTCTTCGTTTGGTCTTTTTAAATATGCATGCCCTTTAAATAATAACTCTTGATTTTTATCGTTATATTCAATAATGTCCGCCGTACCGGTGAAATCCTTATGACTAACGCTACCATCTTTTTTAGCCGTAAAATTTTTAGTATCCGATTCAAAATATAATTCAGTAGCCGTTAATTGAAATGCGTCCTTAGTTACTTTACCTAGCTCATCTTTTACCTCAGCCCTATCAAGTATTATATTTTTAGAAAAAGTTCCAACCTTCTTTTTAAAATTATACTCGAGGCTATCAGCTTCAATAGTAACATCCGGATGATTTAATTTTACTTTTTCTTCAAAGACGGCCACCTTTTTTTCGGTATCAACCTTAGCTTTTTCAGTAAATATTCTGGTTGACCCTTGAATTATCTGAACATTGCCTTCAATGAAAGTAATATCCTTTTTATTGTCACCCCAGATTTTTTCTCCAGTGGCTTTTACCGGTTCATTAGCTGACTGAACCAATGTTGTAAAAGTAAGAAGGAATATAATTATTAACAGAAATCGGAGGTTCATGGATTAATGAAAACCTCCTTTGGTCCGACCAGTTTAAATTTTTCATCATCAAAATTATATATTACTCCGTCAGCCGTTGCTTGATCTTCTTTCTGAACTATAACAACATCTCCTTCAAGGAACATCTCTTCTTTTTTAAAATCGATCTTCATGGTTTTAGCGGTCGTCCAACCGTCTTTTTTGGATAGATGGACTTCGCCGGGGCAAATCATCTCTTCGGTGCGGTAGTTAATAGTTGCTTCGTTAGTCAAAATAACACTACCCTCTACCCTTGCCTCAAGACCATCTCCCAAAAATAATTGTTCCCGTATTTTTTCCCAACGGGCCCAGCCCGCTGTAAAATCTACCCTTCTATCTTTAACCGAATAAGCTATCCCTTTTTCTATTTTTTGGAAATAAATATAGTTTCCATCCACGGATTGCCAGATTCTTTCCGCTTCAATCTCCCAATCTTTTTTCTCTTCACTCCAAGCGGTTAATTGAGTTTGAGTCATATCAATACTAGGGACGGCCGGTTTAAGATTTACTGTTGGTTGAGGGGTTTTCTTGATTAAAATATTATCCCACCAGCCGCCAAAATAGCCCATAATTATTATTAAAACAAAAGTCAAATATGAATACGTTTTATTGAGAGCCAATTTCATTAACCAAATTCTCCCAAGTGTTTTCTCCGGTATATTGGACCTTAAATCCAGGGAAAGCTTTTATAAAGATCTGCACCCAATATTCTTTTAATATTCCATCATAATGAAACTTAACCTCACGGCAATGCCAATCATAGATAAGGGCATACTCGGACATGATGAAATCATCCATTAAATAGTCATAACGGGCGGCGATCTCATAACGCCAATTATCACTAATTTTATCATATATAACAGCTTCAAATTGTTTCATTGTCCAAGGATAGTACGGATTTTGAAAATTATAACCTAAAGATGCAATTAGTTTCCAATTTTCTTTCGGATTATAAAAAACATTAAGATTTGTTTGTCCAAGACCCAAGTACCAATCATAAACCGTACTGAAACTTACTTTTTCATTTTCCTTAGGAGTCCAATCAGCAGAAATATTTGCCGGATAAGCATATTTAGTCTGAAAATTATACTCTGTATTCAAAGAAGCTCTAAAAACTTGACTTGTATAATACCAGCCATTCTTCACAAATCCTCCCGGTTGGGTATTATCCCCATCATAACCAAAGTATGAATTGGTTAAACCGTCGGTCCGCGTAAAACCAAAATCAAATTTGGTATAAAATTTATCAGTAAATTGATCTTTCACTCCGATTTGGGCGGATATTGCATATAACTCACTTTCAGTATTAGCCACAAAAAAATCCCGGTATTTAAAATCACTGGTAGTATCGATGGTAATTTTATTCTTTTCCCAAAGAACTACCGGAATTTTATGAATATTTAAAGCATATCGTTCTCCTTCGTCTTGATAATAATTTGAAAAATGTTCCAACTTCGTATACTGGGTTTTTACCTCCACATCATTAATCAATGGCCATTGCCATTTTGGAATAGTGTAAATAATATCCGGTTTTTTATTGGTACTGCTTGAATAGGTATTATTATAGTTTTTACTTTCATAAACAGAAACTTCGGCTCTGGACCAATTCCAGTCTTTAGAAGCTTTCAAATTATATAATCGATTATTATGGGGATTGTTATATTTCAAATAACCATTTGAATACCATTGTCCGTTTAGACTTACATTTGAAGTGTCATCAGGCCGGTAATTCCAATTAGTAGTAAAATTGATTTTTCGATAAGTATCTTCACCAATGTCGCTAAAATCCAATGCCATACTATTTGGGTAAGGAGACTGTCCGCTTAATGAAAAATTATATTTGGTATCTAAAAACACATCTCCATTTTCAGTATAATGGTGCCAGTTTTCTATAGTCTGAGTTGTCTTCACTACCGGATTCAAATACTCCTCATAACCAAAACCGATCATATAATCATTGTATTGTGATTCATATTCAGCGCCATCGGCTCTATCATAATCACTTACATCGGGATTATTCATATTTTGTTTATCTAAAAAACCATATCTTTGGGTAAAAGTACCCGTATGAGAAGTGTATCTCTTATTTTCCAACTCATAAAAATTCCCTCCATATTCAGTAAACCTGGTATGGATCTTCCCCCAGCTATAATCATCCGGAATATAATAATAATAATAGTTTACATCAATAAACCAACCTTCAGAAATACTTTTCCCAAATTTAACTTGGAAATTATCGTTTTTTAGAGAAATATATAAGACCGGTAAATAAAACAAGGGTATTCTATGTTCCCAATACCAGACATGGCGCATAATAATTATGTCCCCGGGATAATATTCGATCTCCTTGGCAGTAAAATGATAGTGCGGATGAGCCAGATTACAACTGGAAAAAGAAGCATGCTTTGAACGGATTTCCTCGCCCTTAATAAAAGACTCGTGAGCAGTCATCTTTACCGGACCATTAATTTCCGGATCGGTTACTTCAGCTTCCAAAGGAGAGATCCAGCCTTGCCGATTTTTTAAATAATATAGAAACCTGTCACCGTGATAAATGTCTCCTTTATTATCGACTATTACGTTCCCGGTTGCTAACAATATATCCTGGTCTTGATCGATCAAAGCTTCATCAGATTCAATTTTAATATTTCTATATTCAATTTTAACATTCCCCGATGCTACAACTTGTTTGGATTCATAATCATAACTAACCTCATCCGCTGTTACTTTTGCTTTTATTGTTTCAGCCCGAGCCGATTCGGCAAACATGGTTATAAAAGTCCAAGAAAAAAACAGTACTAAGAATGCTTTAACGACCAATTTGCATTTGTATACATTGATATACTTATGGAAGCGTGGTAATATTTGATGCCGGATAAAGGCTTCCAGCATAACTTTAGCTGCCAATATGTATAACATTTTATCTCCTCTGCTCAATAATAAAAAGCAAAGTAAGACCAATTACCATAAAAAAAATATGAGGAACCCAAGCTGCTACCCAGGGAGTAATTATTCCATTGGAACCCATCGTTCTTCCGATGACTTGCATTGTATAATATCCCATAATTATCAAGAAACATAAAGCCATTCCTATCCAACGGGAGCTTTTTCCGGTTAACATTGTTAACGGTATTGCTAAAAATGCTAAAATTAATGCAATTAAAGGATCCGCAAACTTTTGATAATAAAACACGGTAAATATCGGCACATTAAGCCCGCTTTGTTTATATACTTTAATAAGATGCAATAATTCACCGGCCCTCATCTCACTTGGTGATTTTTCCGTCCCTACGATAGCGTTAAAGTCAGAGTTCATTTTTAGTTCCATTTTTTGATAACGGACTTCAGAAGTTACCGCCCCTTTTTTATCCAGTTCATGAACAACTCCGTTATAAAGATCCCAAACTCCATTACGCAGTTTACCATACTCAGCTGAAATAATTCTAGGCCATTCCCCGGTATTATTAGTTTCAAAAATCAATACCCCGGTTATTTTTTTAGTTCTCCGCTCTACCTTGTTTAAGTATATAAACCGGTTTTGGGGTCCTTTAAAAACCACTTTTTCTTTTAATAAAGGCATATTTTCCTTCATTGATAAACGGCGGACTTCAAGTTGAAAGCGGTGATTAGCTGCCGGGACAATCAAGTCGTTCCACCAATAAGCGGCGAAACAAATTATGAAAACTCCTATAAAGATCGGCAACATAATCTTAAATATCGGTGGTCCGCTTAACTGAATTACCTCAAGTTCCCGTTCTCTTATTAAACGCCCCAGCGCTAAAATTACTCCAAACAATACTGCCGCCGGTATGACATCCATCATTAAATATGGAATTTGGTTCAATAATAATTTCCATAAAAGGCCGGCAGTGACTCGGTATCCAATAAAAAGGTCATTATAATCAAATAATATTTTCCCAATCCCCAGTACGGTAAATCCCAAACCACAGATAAGCAATTGCTGTTGAAATTCTTTCCATATATAACGGTGAATAATTCGCACTTTGTTTACCTCGATTACTTATACAAATAAAAAAACCGGGCTGCTTACATTAATCCCTTAAAATACCGTCTTTTAGGGATTATTTCGCCCAGTTTTACTAAAATCCTCCCTTGATTATCCCTAATCAGGAGTTAACTCTTCCCTCTAATTCATTTAATCTTTTACGTAACTCCTTAATTTCTTTAAATAGTTCCGGCAAACGCCCGGATACTGCTTGAATTCGCATATCTTCAGCATGCGGCCTGGCTGGGGTTCCAGATACAAATGAATTAGGAGGGACACTATTAATTGCGAGGGAACATGCTGCAATAACCGAATCATTTCCTATAGTAATATGGTCAACAACGGCTGACCTACCGGCCATTATGACTCGATCGCCTAATTTTGAACTGCCGGCCATACCGGCGACACCACATAAGAGACAATCTTCACCAATTACACAATTATGTCCCACCTGAACCAAATTATCAATTTTAGTGCCTCTTTTTATTAGGGTTTCTCCGGTAGTAGCTCGGTCAATACAAACATTGGCGCCAATTTCAACCTCATCTTCAATTTTAACTATCCCAACCTGGGGAACTTTAAAATGTTTATCATTTGTCGTTACATATCCAAACCCATCCGCTCCAATTATAGTACCGGCATGAATTTGTACGTTATTACCAATTACACAGTTTTCCCTAATAACTACATTAGCATAAATCACTGTGTTCTCTCCAATTTGCACCCGGTCTTCAATCACTACACCCGGGTGAATAATACTGCCGGCTCCAATAGAAACATCATCCCCAACGTGGACTAAAGCTCCAATTTGTATCCCGTTTCCGGAAAAGTTTCGGCCCAATACCGCAGTGTGATGAATGCCCGGTTTACATTTAGAGACTGGATTAAAATAAGTCAGTATTTGGGCAAATGCTAATCGAGGATTTGCAACTTTGATCGCCGGTTTAGATAATTCGGTTACATTGGATGGTACAATTACAGCCCCAGCTTTACTGTTAATAGCCGACTCCATAACCCGCATGGACACGGCCATTGTTATATCAGCGGATTTTGCATCTTCAATGCCGGCAATACCAGTTAGCTCAATAGTACTGTTACCAACCGTTTCTCCATTGACTAAAATTGCTAAATCCTTTAAAGAAGGCATGGGCTCTAACTCCTTTATGCTTTGTTATTTATCTAACTCTTTAATGACTGCATCAGTTAAATCCATATCACTGAAAATAAATACTTGAGTGCTTGATACAGCTTTGATCCCATTTTTCTTCGCGACCTCAGCCGTTGCTTTTTTTACTTTGTCGGTCAAAATTTTACTTTTTTCCGCTTGAAATTTCTTAAATTCTTCATTAATGAGGCTTTTATCGGCTTCTGTCTTTGCTGCTTGCATTTTAGCGGATAACTCCTTACCCTTGGTTTGAAGTTCACCATTAATGTTTTTTACAAAAGTACTTTCCGTATTGATTCTATCGGAATTAATAGTCCCGACCCGGAAAGAATAAGCATTCAATCCCAATATAATTCCAACCGCCAATATAATAAATCCTAATAGAATCACTCCGGGGATTAAAAAGTTTTTTCCATCATTGTTAGACATTAAACCATTCCTCCAAAGTCTTTTTTTAAATTAGATTACTATATTAATACTTTTATTATCTATTTGTTTTTCTCTATTTTTTTTGCTTTTGCCGAATCAAAATTGCCCTTTCGAAGTTCTGTTTTTTATTTTCCTGCCATTTATGATAATTTATTTCTAATTTGTTCCGATATTCCGCTAGATTCGCCATACGTTTTCTTTCCAATTCATTTTTTAACTCTTCTAATTGGTCTTTAACTTCTTTGCGCTGTTGTTTCTCATATTTAATAAATTGGTCCAAAAGATTTTTCTTTTCAGCGCTAACTTTAATATCAATATCTCTTTTTATTCTAGCAATATCCATTAAAAGACTATCTTTCTGACTCTGAACCCCTTCTTTACTTGTTGATAGATCTAAGAGGGTTAACTGCAATTGTAAATTAACTAAATTATAATGATGTTCTCCTTCAAGCTCCTGTCTTATATCGTAAATTTGTTCTTCTTTGGCCAGTTTCTTTTGTTTTAAATCCGCTTCTAATGATTGATTAATTGAAGCGGCTCTTTTTTCGAACTCTAATTCAAACTGTCTTTTCATTTTTTGGGAATATGCGGCAAAATTATTGTTAAGTTCAGTTAATTTTAACTTCTCTTCATCACTGGATATTTTTTGAATTTCACGTATTTGGCCTTCAAAATTCTCCCTAATATAGTCTTTTTCAGCTAGTTTCTTTGGATAATTAGGTTTTTTTTCAGTCCAAATTTGATTAAATCTTTTCAGGCTATCTTCTAATTTTAAATATCCATTCCAATCCCCCGGTTCCTGCAGCAGAAAATCTTCAAGAACTATCTTTCTGTTATTATTATTGAGCTTAATAATTATACCAAGGCTTATTATTAGGGACAGAGTAATTACTAAACCCCACTTATAATTTGGTTTTTGCCAAATTTCACTTTTTATCGGTCTTTTTCTCATCTTTAGCGGTTTGGTTTTCATCTTTGGCGGCTTTATCTATTACTGCCTGGGTAACATCAGTTCCGCCATAAAACCAAACCCTTTTATCTATTACTAAACTCAATTTCTTTTCTTCAGCTACGGATTGAATAATTTTGTTCACCTTTTCTATAGTAGCTTTTTCCTTTTCGGAATAAGTTTTTCCTAGTTCCATAGCCTTTTGTTGTAACTGGGCGTTTAATTCATCACTCTTCTTCTTTACATCATCCTGAAAACGTTTTTCTATTGCAGCTTGTTCATCAGAGGATTTACCCACTTTGTCGCTTTTAGATTTATCTTCAAGTTCTTTTACTGCTTTCTGGTATTGTTGATAGTAAAGGCCTCTATAAGCATTTATTTCACCTTCAGTATCTTTACGAAATTCTATAAGCCTTTTAAAATCAGGTAATTCATTTTGTAACCTTTCCATATCGATATATCCAACATCATTTTTTGAAGCTGCGCCTGCCATACTGCTAAACATAATAATACCTGATAAAATCAATAACCCAACTACCAAATACACTTGAAATTTCTTTAGTTTCATTGTTTCTCTCCTTTATTAGTTCTACGGTAAATTTTTATAAAAAATAAAATTATCTTTTATAAAGCCAATTTAACACTTCAATATAATAAGCATAATGTTGCTACGATTAAACTAAAAATGAAACATCATTTGGACTCCAAAGTCTTTCCAATAATTAACCAATTCAAGATTAGTATACTTATTAAGATAAATACCGATAGTTGCTTCGTTAGGACTATCCCCCACTCCTAAACGTAAATCCAAATAATCGCCTCGCTCAAAAAGGTAATGAAACCATATCTGTTTATAAGCATGTTCAAATTCGTATTCAATCCCGCTGGTAAAATTGGGTTCAATCGGGAAACCAGCCCCCACCTTCCAGTATCCGCTGGGATTATCTCCCCAATAGTACCTGGAATATATTTCAAACTCAGAGGTATGGTAACCTAAATAAGCCTGAATATTACCAAAATATTGATCGTTATTGATAAAATACCTTCCTTCCAATCTGGTTTGCAGATTCTGTGAATCAGTCAATAAGTTAATTTCTGTTTTTACTCCAGGCTTAATCCTTAATCTCACCTGGAAGCCTAATTGTTGTAGTTCCGAAAAATCGTTAAGATATGATGTTAAAAACTTCTCCAACTTAGGTTGATAATGTACTAGATAATCAACTGGAATACCTTTAAGAACATCAACCTTTTCTTGATAATCCTTGGTCTTAGTTTTTACAAATAAAACCGGAATATTAACAGTTTTATAGTTAATTATGATTGAAGAAACTAAAGGTTCCTCCGGTATTAAAGTTAAATTTAATTCGGTTACGGTATTTGGATTCAAGGAAAATCTACTACTAAACCCCGGTAAGTCGCGCTCTAATAAATAATTAATGACTAAATCAAAGGTATTTTCCGACCACGCTACCGATGAAACCGGGAGTCCTGTAAATATCCGATTCAATTCCTCTTCAATTTTTTTAGTAGTCTCCATTACCAAACTCTTAATTTCCGGATTGATATCAAGCAATTCAAGGTTAATTTGAATATTAGAGATTAATGGTGGAATCGGTGTTAAATGAATCAAAATCTTTGCATGACTTCCTAATATCAGATCTACTGATTCCAATTTGAAACCTACTAGCACTTTAGTAAAAACATTTGTTATTACTGTTTTTACGGCTGCCTTATTATTTTGCAAAAGAGAGACCGGTTGCCCAAGCAATATTTTTTCACCTACCCGGGCAATACTATATTCGATTCGTTCCTGAAGACCTTCGTAAATTTTGCCTGAGATATTTAACTGGACTTCCACAAAACCTACTTTTTCTTCTTCAGGGTTCATTGCGGTCACGGGTAATTGATTTAACATAAGGTATAAGATAAGACAAACCGGAAAAACTTTGAGAAAAATTCTCAACGTATCACCTCTATAACTGCTAAAAACAAAAACAATTTGAACTCTACCTTCATTCCTACATATTTATAAAGGTCAAACTAATCAATCAAAAATTAATTTATTAGAATATTTCTCCTAAACTAAATACTAACCTTTGATCGCCATCCCTATTCCACGCTTGGTCGAGCCTGATTACTCCAAGATACGGAATCATATAACGTAAACCTATCCCGTAATCGGATTTAATAACGTTTGAACTATCAACGCCGTTGTTGATTCCGCCGACATCATAAAATAATACAACTTCAACATTTTTATTGCCGGAGAACCTATAACGAAGCTCGGTATTGGATAACAGATATTGAGTTCCAATAAGCTCAGCGGTAGTTTTATCACGGTATCGTCTATCATCATAGCCTCGCAAACGGTACATTCCACCTAAATACAAAGCATCATAATCAGGATAATCACCATTGATTAAACCACCCTGAAGGCGAGTGCCAAAAACTAAATCAGAAGTAATTCCATGAAACCATTTTCCTTCAAGTACGGTTTTACTATAATCAAAAGCGCCTCCTAGATATTTACCGGCTACCGTATAATTTCCTGTTAACTCATAACCTCCGGTCACAAAATTACTATCCTGATAAATTAGTTTATTTTTATCCAATTGCAACCGAGCAGAGTTGTCCCAAAAATCCAAAAGTTCATGATTAAAAACCGGATTATTTGATGCTATAGAATCGGATGAATTATCAGGTAAAAAATCCTCAATCTGATTCTTTTCAAAACTTAAATATACTCTACCGGTAACATCCTTCCAGAGATTCCTACCAAAAGAGAGTGATAACCCGGTTTTAACTAAATCCATATCATAAAGTGAATTATAATAAGTTGGCAACGATGCATAGTTGGGATTGGCAGGGTCTGCCGGACTGGCTGCATTACTTGGGTCATACTTGGCATTTGGATCCAATATCCAGCGGTTCATCTTTGAGGTAATACTACTATCCGCATTCCACATCGATAAACCGAAAGAAGTATGATTTTCATCAAGCCAGGGTTCAAAAAATGAAAACTGAACATTGCGACTGGTCTCACTAATATTAACATCTAAAGCTAAATTCTGCCCCGTTCCCATTAGATTTGACTCTGTAAATCCTAACAGCCCTCCAAACTCTTGGGTTCTTTCCGAATATGAAAACCCAAATGAAAAAGTCCCTGTACGAGCCTCTTTAGCTTCTAAAATCAAATCCATGGAATCCGGATTTTCGCTCTTCTCAAATCGAATATCCAAACCGTCAAATAATCGCAGCCTCATTAATTTATAATAATCTTCGCGCAGAAGATTACCATCGATTATTTCGCCTTCCTTAATTGTCAACTCCCGACGAATTACATATTCCTGTGTTTTTACCAGACCTAGAATTTTAATCTTCCCAAATTTCAATTCTACTAATTCAACCTTTACAATACCATCGGGTGAAATACCATTGGCCCCTAAGTTTTTCGGTTCGATATATAAACCTTTCTTTTCTTGACAATATTTAATTGCTTTAGAGAGATCCTCCCTAAAAGTAACCCTATTAAAAATTTCTCCCGGTTTTTGAGAAAAAAAAGGTTTTAACTCTTCGAGATCAACCTTGGTCAGTCCGGTAATCTGAACTTCTTGAAAAATAGGGTTTTCTACCACTTCGAAAATCAATTTTACCCCATCAAGCATTTTTTCAGTAGAGACCCGGACGTCAGTAAAATAACCAATCCCCATTATAGCTTGCATATCTGTTTGAACAGATCTTGAATCTAATGGTTCTCCCATCCTGGTTTTGGAGATAACGCCTAGAATTTTTTCCGTTGGCACATGAGCATTGCCTTCAACTTCAACCACTACAACTACTGGATTGGACTCTGCCTTAACAGGCATAATGAAAGCCATTCCCAAAATAATTATCAATATTACCCCCATTAATAAACGGGTGCGGCTTAATAATTTCAAAAATTATCCCCCTCGTATAATCTATTTATTTCCCATTACGCAAACTATGTGAAGCTTCTTTAGTTAAAGCTTCTTCATCGAATGAAAATTGTGAAACCGGCTTTATTGATGACTTAACTGATATCACCTCTTGTTTTTTATGCTCTGGTTGAGTTTCGGCCTGCTTTTTTGTCGAATTCATTGATTCGTTGGCCACGAGCTGAATATCTTCTTTCTTAGCTTTTTCGGATTGTTCTTCGGAAATTTTTACAGCAGAATTCAAATTTAAAACTTCGGATGGATAGTTTTCGTTTACTGCCTTATCATCCACCCTTTCAATATGATTGATTCCTGTAATCTTCCCGGAAGAATCCTTAACTGAAATTAATTCCGGTGCAATCCCTTTCTTTCCTGCTTGGACACCGACAAACAAACCAATAAATAAAACTATTGAGGCAGCCACTGGAATCCAATATTTTATATAATTTTTTGAGGTTGCTCTCTGAACACTCTTAGAAACGAATTGATGGTGACTTAGTTCCCAAGCATGTTTCACTTCTGCTTGAGCCAAATTTAAAATTATTCCGCCACGCACCGGATTAGATTTGCTGTATTCATCCTTGGCTTTTTCCAGCCAATCTTTTGCCTCTTCAATTCGTTCAATTAGTTTTTCGGAATCAAAATTACTCATTATAGTCCCGCCTTTCTTAGGCTTTTTGCGTGTAACCGTAGTTTGTTTTGAGTGATACTGTATGTAGTGATATGCATAATTTTGACTCTCAACATATAGTATCACGATCTTAAATTATAACGCAAAAAGTTCTTCTTTGTAACAACTAGGTTAATATAATTAAAATAGTTTGATCGCTCACCTAAATAATATCCTGGTTGTCCGATAATTTTTGACGGCAGTTTTCGGTTGATTATTGATTAATATCGAAAATAGGTCTCGATTATTCAAATTTATGGCCTAAATATACCTATTTTTTATCCATTCATTTTTAAATCCGCCCGTAGTTTGGACAACATGCCTCGAAGACGTTGCAGAGCTTTTTTTTGCAGTTTATATAAATAAGACAAACTGATATTCATTTCTTTAGCAGATAAAGCCGGTTCTTTATCTAAAAGATATAAGTCGGAAATTATTTTTTGTTCCTTTGGACTTAGCCGGGATATCGCTTGATTAACCTGTTGATTAATTACTTTTAGAGTTACTTCATCCTCTATATTTACCTGCCGATCTGCAACTTTGGCAATTAGTCCTTCGAATTCTTCCTCATAAATTGCAATCTCTAAAGTATCACGGTTTGAATGATGTCTTTTCAAGAAATCAATGATCCTACCTCTAATTCTATATTGAGCAAAAGTACTAAATCTAACCTCATGTTGCGGATCAAAATTCTCAACCGCTTCTATTAAACCCACAGTTCCTTCTTGAATGAGATCGAAAAATAAATCCTCGCGTTCAGTAATCCGTGAAGCAATTTTGTAAACTAATGGTTGATACGACTCAATAATCCGTTGGCGGGCTTCACGAGACTTGTCCAGTTTATATTGTTTCCATAATAAACTTTCTTCTGCCGGCAAAAGCAGTTTAATTTTTGATAATTCAGTAAGGTATTGTTGAATCAACCGGTCACCTTCCCGGATATTTCTTAATCAACGATGCAGCTTAAATAATATTTCCCACTTTTTATACTTTTAGTTAACCCAAAGGCTCTCATAATATTTTAGTTAGTCCTTAAGTAAACTAGAATGTAAATTTCTCGTTTTTTTATCAATATCCTTCAGCCAATTTTTAAGTTCAAAAGTAAATACTGGAAACAAAACCTTGGAGATTTCCATAACCGTAGAACTCCGTTATTTAAAACGAAAAACGGTAAACTAAGCGCCAGTATGTCCCGTCAAGTAATGAAAAACTACCTCCAAGAGTTAATTGCGGGGTAAGTTGATAATCCAGTCCCCACTTTTCTTTGGGAAGATCGGAAAAGGATCGGCTATAAGATAAAAAGAATTCATTTGTCATATACCGTCCCACATTAAGTCGAAGGTCATTTTGTTGATAATTCGGTTCTAAATATAACATATCAAGATTTAAGGCGCTCCTCAACTCAAAAAACACATCTCCAAAAAGGGTATCGGTAACAAAACCGGCATTTCCCAATAAGGCTCCGTTAACAGTGAAAGGTTTATCACCGCTTAAATCCGACCAATTAAGCATCGAAAACAGATCAGACTGCGATAAAAAAGGTTGAGAAGTTAAATTAATAGACATATTTGGACTTCCTACTTGACCTCTAATTGTCAAAAAAACTACTGCTTCAGGTGTTTTTAAATTTGAATCAACTTCAATATACGGCAAGTAACCTTCCGAATAATTAAAGGTTGCCTTTCCTTTAGTAACTCTAAAAGTCTGTCCATAGAAAGTCAGGATTCCTTTATTTGATTCAGCCTCTCCCTCTATCTTTGGTTCTAAAATACGCCCTTTGACTTGAATAGAACTGCGTATATCTATATCAGCCATCCCCATTTGACGATACCGGACATTTTTACCGGTTTTTACATGGACTGATAAGGCTGGATTCCAAGGAAACGGTTTACTGTTCTTATTAGGTGTTAATCCCAAAATGCCGATTCTACAGTTATATACCTTAATATCACCAGAGATAATAGTATCTACAAAGTTTCCATTCAAATTTAAATTCAAATCACCATAACCATCAAAATAATGATTTTCATAATATAAATTCGAACCGTTAATTCCAAAATCAAATCTGGTGAGTTTTAAGTCTTGATAATCCAAGGAACCGTTTATACTAAACTTGCCTTTTCCATAATTACCTTTAATATTTTGAACTTCAGCTTTATAACCATCGAATAACACTGTCGCTTGCAAACCATCAATCGGGTAAGGTAATCCTTGAATATTTAAACTGACTCCATTACATCCTAAATTACCATTAATTCTGGGTTTTAAGAAAGTTCCCTGTAATGTTAGTTTCCCATTAAGTGTTCCATTGGTAGCAATGACATTAGGAATAAAGGCGCTAACCAGATCGGCAGGGAAACTTTTAAATAGGAAAGACATATTAAAATCTCTGGAATTTGAATCTGAAACAACAGGTAGTTTCAGCCACTCCAATATATTAGGAGGCCAGGGAAGGTAACCCTCCACATTTAGATTGGTTCCTCTGTTAGTTATATCCCCTTCGGAAATTAACAACCCCTGGTCATAAAAGTTGCCGTTCATTTTAAGAACACCAAGTTGTGAATTGTTTAACCCGAAATCATTAACTTCGATTCTATAATCACCGCTTATACCGGAATTTGACCATTGTAACAATATAAAGGAATTAACTTTACCCGTAAACCGGTATGAGGGATTAATAAATGAATTAATAACTTCTAATGGAAAATCTTGCAGGCCTACTTCCAGATTGAATATTTTCCCGGGCTCCCATATGCCTTCGGCTAATAATGTCCCTGTATCTTGTTTTAATAAAATTCTTTGAATAGTTACTTTATTATTATCGTAAACTAAAGCAAAGTCGCCGGATATAGGCAAATTATTAAAAAACACGTCAGAAAAATCCCCGTTGATTTCCACATGTGGATTTTCCAACCTGCCATTTATTTTTATGAAACCAGAAACCTTTCCATCCAGTTCCAATGATTTCTGTTTAATATCGAGGTTGCTCATAACCTCCTTTAAATCTATAGAGGTACCTTTTAACTCCAGGTTAAGTTGAATTGGACTGGTAGGAATAATCTGCCCCCGAAAATCAATCCGACTTTCACCCTGGGTAAGATTAGCATTGGAAATTTGTATCGTTTTTGAGTCCCAAACAATTTGGCCTTCAAGTTTCCGGAAAGCAAACTCCCCAAAAGTTAAATTCTCACCTAAAACTCGAGTATTTATTAACGGCTTTGTTAAAGTGCCTGTTACTTGTCCCTTAAAGCTTACTACACCGGTTAATTCTCTCCCGGCGGCTTTTAGATGCATACCGGTTATGTCTATAGAATTTCCTTCAAATTCCAAGTCCAAATTCTTTGGATTAATTGTACCTGTCATTCTTATTTCCGAGTTAGTGTTAGACTGGTTAAGATAAAAATCAGTCAAAACTAATTTTTGAACGTTTCCGTTAATTTTAATAAAACCTTTATCCATTGAAAGCGGTCCTATTTCCGGAGAGTCCAATCTCACTTCGCCATGAATAGTAGGGTTGAATAATTCACCGGTTAAGGCTAATTTTAAACCGGCATTGCCATTTAAATTAAAAGATTGTTTTTGAGGGAGCCATGGTAAAAAACCTTTCAACCTTAAATTATCACTATTTAAAATCACATTTAAATTGGGACTATTGTTTAAATCAATATAACCCTCTAAGATACAGTCACCGAATTCAGTGATTAGGTGACTATCCACTATTGTTAATACTTGATTGCTGTAATCTAATGTTCCACTGAAGGTGCCGACCGGTTTTGAATCCCAACTTATTTCGGAAAATACTCCGTTAATTTTTCCTTCAATCTCCTTTGGCGGTCCTTCAAATACTAAATTGCCATTAAAAGTCCCGTTTACCGGGTATTGTTTTTTATCAGGCAAGAATTGTTGAACATTAATATTTTCAGCATTAAGATTAAGTTGCACCATTGATGGGTTCCAGGACAGATGACCAAATACCGTTCCATCACCAATTTGAGCATGTAATGAATCTATACTAAGAATACCATCTACCAAACTAAAAACGCCATTGGCTTCTTTCATCGCTAAATATTTATAAGCCAGTTTTTCGCCCTTAAAAATACCAAATATATCTCCAATTTGAAAAGGCGTTCCTACTTTCCAATCGCCCTTAAAAATTAAATCAGCAGATATTTTGCCGTTTATTCCTACTTCTTTGCTATAAGGTGTTGCCCCGGCATTTAAGTCTGATAGATTGCCGGAAACCTGCCACTTCACACCTTTTGTATTAATTTTAATCTCGCCTTTGGCTGATATTTGACCTTCCCAAACCCGACCATTAATATCTAAGACTTTTAGGTTCTTTAGCATCGAATCCCATTCAAGCTTAACTTTAAATTTATCGATAGGAATTTCACGGTAGCTGATTTGGTCAAATACAATCTCTCCGATAATTTTGGGATTCCTTGGTTCTCCTAAAATTTCCCCTGAAAAGTTAATATCTCCTTTAGTCGTTAATTCATACTTTGATAAAAGGGCTACTTCTTCCGGCTGCAAATTAAGACCATACCCATAAAATTTTAAATTCATTTGAGGATTTAGTAAATTGCTGATACTTCCATATATACCTATCGGAGAATTATTCCAGGAACCTTCCAATCTTTCAATTTTTAAATTATTCCGGTTGACAATTACTTTACCGGATAATTGCTCAATTGTTTTCCGGCCTTCCAAAAACAACTCGGTGTTATTAATGAATAATTCCCCATCCATAATTGGTTCAGAAAAAGTTCCTGATACTCCCAGCCTAATATTGGCCAACCCTTTATAAGTTAATTTGTTAGGCATTGAAATAAATTTGGTTAAATCTTCAAAATTCAACTGTTTAGCGCTAACCTTTGCGTTGATTTTGGTCGTCACCGTATCTATTTCACCGGAAGCTTTAAGAAAGCTTCGTTCATGGATTAATCTTAGGTTCTTAACTTTAATCCTCCTTGGAGAAAAAGTGGCATCTAATTTTTGGACATGAAAAGGGCTACTAAACTTGGGGACTAATACTATAGCATTGGAAACATCAGCTTTCCCTTGCTCAATCCAGATGGCTTTTTTATTCCAAGCAAAATTAAGAGCTAATTTAGCTGATCCTGACCGAATTTTATAAGGACTTTGATAAGGTATCAAAGGAAGCAATTTGCTCAAGGCTATTTGGTTAGTCTGAAATTCCCCAATACCTGCTAATTGATCAGCTCTAAATTTTCCAGTACTACTCCAATTCATCCCCTTACTGAAATCCGAATCTCCATTAAGTTTCCATTTTATTAAAGGATAACTCCCAAGATCGATCAACCCATCGACTCCCTGAAGGAGATATGAACCATAGCGATAGTCTTCTAATTTAACCAAACCGTTTTTAACTTTGAGCTTCATTTTAAGTAGAAGCGCTTTTTTACCTCCAGTAAAATAGCTGGAAAAGTTAAAAGTCCCGTTCTCAAAATGCTCTAAAGTAAATTGGGGATTTTCCAATAAAATTTCCTGGAGTGCAGATTCAGGATGAAGGCGGTTGCTGATGAGGTTATATAAGTTAAGTTGTAAATCAATCTTATTCGCTATAAAAAGGATGGTTCCATCATGTAAATCTTTTAAGACAACTTCCGAAGCACTAATTTCATTAATATTACTCCAGTGAACTTGTTTAATATCAATTGTTAAGCCATTTGATTTTAAGCTTTTTCGGAGCAAGGAAATTACGCTACCGGTTATATTTTGTTTCTGAAAAAAATAATTAACGGCAGTTAAAAAAAGTAACACTATGCAAATTATTATAATAAAAGGGATGATTCGTTTAGGTTGTATTACACTCAAAATCAGGTTCCCCCTGAGAAACATATGTATGGATTATGTAAAATGACCTCCAAGTCTCCATAATTAAAGTTGTTCAACCTCAATGTTAATTTGGGATTCGCCCGTCAAATAATACCCGGTGGGATACTTTAATCTAATCGGTTTATTTTCATTTTCGACTTGATTTTTAGTAACCGCTTCGCCTTTTGAATTAATTTCCGGCGTATATTCCAATATTAATTCATTATTTCCCGGATTACTAAGATAATTATCTATGAGGTCATTGCTGGAGTCTGCATTTTTGTAATCCAGCTCAAAAGAGTTCTTTTTATTCTCTTCTCTTTGAGTTTCCGATAAATCTTTGGAACCTCCATAAATAGTGATTGTCAATTTACCGGGTTTGATATTGGCTGGAAGTTTAACCTCAAATGGAATTACCGAATTTTCTCCCCGGTAGGTATGAATAATTGTTTTTACTTTTAAAGTCCCACCTGGTTTAACTTTGGTGTTGTCGGTAATTATTTTTCCGACTCTTGCCGAGACTTGTTTATCACTGATCTCCGCATCAACCTGAATGTTTTTAACCTTAATCCTGATAAAATCATTTAAATAGATAATATCAAGCAGGTATCGTAAGTCTTTTTGACAGTTTACGGCAATATCCTGACCATTATAGAAATTTTCCCGGTGAATATCAGTTTTGATATCCCTAGTTTTAATATTAATTTTTATTGTAGCCGAACCGGAACCCACTCTGTCGATGGTTTGGTCGATTGCATCCGTAACACCGGAAATTATCAGGTCTCGAACCGCCAAATCATTATCAGCTACATAGAAATTACTTTTTCTAGAGAAATTTCTCTCCAAATCCTTTACATTAACCTGAACCGGTATAATCTCCGGCAGTTCAGTCAATTTTCCCAAGATCCCTGCTTGGCGGTCTTGAGTTATTCGACCGATTAATTTACCGGGAACACCAATTTTAAAAGACATAACCGGACTTTTAACCGTATGCAAAATATTAGCTTGATAAGCAAAATAGTTAACATTTCCTCTATTAGTATATGGGTGACCAAAAGCTAAAAAGCTTTTTCCCTCAACCATTGTTACCGTTCCAATAGCCGACACCTGATAGTCGCCGGAAACCATTAAAACAGCAATGGCGCTTCCCGGCTTTAATTCATATTTTCCCAGTTCCAAGTTAGATTCTCCTAAACTTGGTACAAATATACTTTTTAATCCATACCTTTCCAATGAATTAGCCATAAGTTCGTAGCCTCGTCTTCTCATACCGGAAATAATTACCGGAGTTGTAACCGGTACAGGTTTTAGACTTAAATCAGCTAGCTTAATAAATTTATCTTCATTAGCAAAAAGTTTAAACATGGTATCTATCGGGGTAACCAAGGCTAAAGAGGAATCGGCATTTTCAAATCCATAACTTATCGCTCCGAGCAAGCGGTTATTTATGTATACGGGACTACCGCTCATTCCGGCAGCCAAACCGCCGCTTGCTTCAATTTCTTTCCCGGCGAGCTGCACCAAAACTAATTTTTCATCATTATAATTGTTATCAACTAAGGCTAATACCTTAACATCAAATCTTTCAATCTTAGTCCCCGAGAAAACCGTACATCCATATCCTTTCATCCCTGGTTTTACTTTTTCCAACGGAAAAGTCTTTTCCATTGCTTCAGTAAAGGGCAGAAAGAATACTAATATTAATATAAGAAAAAAGAGCAAATAAAAGGCTCTTTGTCTATCCTTGCCAGTAAACACCCGACCAACTCCTTAAAATCATATGCCATACAGAATGAAGTAATTCTAAACTTTGTATTTATTCGTTTTTAAAAAAGCTAACTCCTCCATTATTCATAATAAAACTTCATATCCTGATTGATAAATTACTTCCATTGTTGAAAAATTAGGGATTATAAGGTAAATATGTAACTCCCTTAAATAATAATTACCCGATAAATTGGATAATCCACTGGAAAACCTGTTCCTTTTGGGGGTTTAAATCTACAGTCAGATTATGATGACCATCTTTAAACATTATTAATTCTTTTTGTTCCATGGTTAGCCGGTTCATTGATTGGAAGAACTTCCGCGCTCCTTTAGGATTAACTAATGAGTCATTTTCCGCTTGGACAATTAGTGTGTCGGCATTAATTTTCGACCCCATCAATCTAGCTCTTTTTGTAATTTTAGCTAATTCGGCTACCCCGGAGGTTGGTATCTTATTGTACCAGTAATCTTTCTGCCAATCGGGGAAAACTCCAAAATCCGCCTCCCTAGGTAGAAAAGGAGTTAACCAAGGATAAACCGTTAACCCGGCCCGCCAATCCAAAATCTGAAAACATGGTGCACAAAGGGCAATCTTGGCGACTAACTCCGGATACTCGGCAGCTAAAATAGCAGCCAACCCTCCACCCATACTTTCACCAACAATAATCACTTTTCGTCCCAATAAGGCAGTTATAGCCAATCCTTTTCGGGCTGACATTTCCCAATCAGTATGGCTGGCGCCGGCAAAATTAGTTATGCTGGTTCCATGACCGGCTAATCTTACGCCATAAACGTTATAACCTTGATGATATAATTTTTCACCTAATTCCCTAACTTCAAAGGGGCATGAGGTCCAACCATGGATGACTAAAATAGCAATGTCGGTTATTTCTTGCTGATGAAAACAGAAGCTTCTTTGTTTGTCCGAGGAGTTTGCTTTTTCACATTCCGGATGGCTATACTCTTGGTCAGCCAAAAAGATAGCCAAATCCAAACGGTCTTGGTTTCCACCGGTTATTGTTTGTTGATATCGGTTATCTCCCGGCATCAAACGATTATAAGCTTCTGCTTGGAATGTCATTATAAACCCCTCCGGTTTTAATCTTTCTTTATATTATATAAGTTGAATTAAATTTCTTTAATAAATATCTAAACACCTTCATCCCTAAAGCCGAACGTGATGGAGAGTTAATGAATTTAATTCAACTTATTACAGCTGTAATAGGATGAAATAAATACCAATTTAATAGCATTTGTATTCGGCTTTAGGAATGCAAATTTTATATAAAGAATTTATTTCATCCTATATATATATGTTGCAATAAATTTTTTGGATTTAAACTTTCAGGCAACATATATTCCTTGATTCATATGTTGAAAAAAGTTCAAGAATTTCGCCATTCACAGCCGGCTTTAAGGATGTGAATGTTTTACC
>JAEYRX010000107.1 GCA_023435225.1 Bacillota bacterium | reverse complement strand
CAGATTTTTCGGTCTTCTGGTTGTTTTTTGTCTTTTTGCATGGTAATATTCTCCTGCGGTTTTTTTGGGAATATTATCGCATGCAGAATTTTAAATTTCTAGGTGGGTAAGATTTTACGCTTACTTTACTACTACCATACCGACCACTTGGGGACGGTTAAGGCAGTCACCGATCAGAACGGCAGCGTGGTCTTCAGCGTCGATAATTTGCCCTTCGGCCGTCAATTGGATAAAAGCGGCGAGCTTGAGGAGACGCATGGGTTTACAGGGAAAGAGTTTGATAGTGATATAGGGTTGTATTACTTTAACGTGAGGTGGTATGATCAGGAGAGCGGGAGGTTTGTAAGTGAAGATCCTGGTCATGATGGTGATAATTGGTATATATATTGTACTAATAATCCGTTAAGTTATAATGACCCAACCGGAATGATTCACCAAGATAGTAATGGTAACTGGGCTTTGGATACTTATGACACTCAGTGGGATTCTCAAAGAAATAGTTATGGTTTTTGGTTATATAACGATAATTTCTTTGCTTATGGTAGTAAAGGATATTGGTTTAATGACCCTTATAAGCTGGGAGCAGCAGAAGCGTTCCTCAATTCATTTGATTTTTCAAGATCAAATTGGGTACGAGCTGGCGGCTATTATATACCTTTCAATGAAAGCCGAAGGGTACAAACAATTCAGGCAGCTATGGGCATTGATGTGTCAGGTTGGTATGATGATCAGACTAAAATTGCGGTTGGCACACTTCAAGATATGTATGGAGTTAACAATTCAGATTCTTGGGTTTTTGGTTTAAATACATTAAAAGCACTTAATGAGGCTAAAAGTAATGTTTGGGATTATCACCAGTTTAGTGATGCCGTAAGGGGAAATGTTGCTGAAGCAAAAACCAATGAATTATTAGGAGATATATTAATTAATGCGGCGATATTTGGTGGCGGGAAGAAGTTTCTTTCAGGAACACTCCCTGAAGCTACAATAGCATTTAATCCACTTGAAGCTGGACCATTGCAGGATGTTGCTTTAACCTTTAGAAGTGCTACTTATATGGAAAGAACTTTAAAAAAAGCTACAACTTTATATAGAGTAATTGGAAAAGATGATAACCCAGCGGGTAGCTTTTGGACAACTACAAAACCAACTGGATCAGTTCAATCTATGTTAGATTCTGCAATTTTACCGGAATGGGGTAATCCAGCAACTAATGTTGTAAAGATTACTGTACCTGCTGGAACAAGGATTTATCAAGGTATCGCCGCACCTCAAGGTGGTTTACTAGGTGGTGGAATTCAAGTATATATCCCCCAAGTTGAGCCACAATGGATTCAAGCAATTGCGCCGATAGGAGGAATATAAAATGTCAAACAATTGTTCATGTAAGTGGGAGGAGATTCATGGGTTTTCATCATTAATTGAGTTCAATAACTTTGTAAAATATATACAAAATCTAGTTGAGGAAGGTTTAGTCGAAGAAATTACGGTGGACCTTAATTATGGAGCTGGATTGATCTATGGGGGAAGATGGTTTCGCTGTAAAGGATGTAATGATATCTGGAGGTTGATAAACCCAGATCCACCTTTTAGAGGTTTGTGGGAACCTGTTATTCATGATTAGAATAACAGGTAACTAAGTAAGCGTAAAAATATCCCCACCTTGACAAAACTGGGTGGGGTTAATGTTTTAATTTTGATGGAGCATTTTAACATCTGACAATAATTTATCAATATCAGTCTTTTTAATCTTCGACTTACCTACAACTTTATAAATGGGTAATTTTCCTGCTTTAGACCACCGGTAAAGGGTTGACCGGTTTACACCTAAAATTTTAACCGCCTCATTAATACTTACCCATTCTTCCAACGAAAATCCCTCTTTTCTTATAAAATAATATAGCATATTTTGCATTTTGTTGCAATTTACTGGGCTTTTATAGGACGTATTGCAACAAATGCAACATTGTGGTACAATTATATTAATTCAATATTCTGGTTCGAACTGGGTGGATTCTAGTTTAATGATTGCCAAAAGCAGATAAGGAATTTAAAAATTGAAAAGTGAAAAGCTAAAAGAGAAAAAGGAGTTAGTCAAAGCTTCGTAATCGACCATAAACACAGACCAGCCTCTTTCCTTTCTCCGGACGGGGAAAGGTGGCCTCGCAAGGCCGGATAGGGGTCTTCACCCAAGTTTTCAACATACATTTTCACCTTAACCAATCAACTAAAAAATAGGCGACCTCGGCACCACATTCACAACTCACGCCTATCCCAGGAGGAATCATGCTTACTCAAAATAGTAAAGGTATCAAGCGTATCATCTTCGACTGTATCTGCCAAATCCATGACGAGATCTTATTGAACGATCCCGAATATAAAGAACTGGGAAAATTCCCGTCTGAACTGTTCCATCGGCTCTTCAGGAAATTGACGGACGAAGATAGGCAAATATTAGATAACTATAGCTCCGAATATATGAAACAACTGAACCGTCAGGACGAGATTATGTATAGCCGGGGGCTGATGGATGGGATCATTCTTTGCCGGTGGATTGAGCGGATTGGGGAAGGTAAAGAGAAGAATATTGTGTAAAGCGGCTCAGAAGTTTGAATTGAGAAGGATGAAGTATAAAAATTAAAATCTAATTTAAGAAAGTTCCTTGGTTATAGTTGTCTAAATCGAGAAATTCTATTAAGATAATGATAGGTAGGTGATTCAATGGAAAAAGAAGTTTATATCGTTGCAGGTTCTAATGGGGCGGGAAAAACTACTTTTGCTAAAGAATTTATTAAAATAGCCGGTATAACCTTTCTTAATGCCGACGAGATTGCTAAAGAAATTGACCCTAATGATACGGAAGGCGGTAAATTAACGGCTGGGAGAGTACTATTTAAACGTTTGGAGAATTTAATACTTAGCAATCAATCATTTATTATTGAATCGACATTATCGGGATTATCAATGAAAAAGGTGATTGAAAAACTTAAAGAAGTGAATTATAAAGTAACTTTGCTCTACATTTTTTTAGATACGGCGGATTTGGCTATTGATCGAGTAAAGATTAGAGTAAAAGAGGGAGGACATAATATCCCGGAACCGGATATAAAACGGCGTTTTTACCGAAGTAAAAATAATTTTTGGAATCACTATCGTAACTTGGTGGATGAATGGCAACTTTTTTATAATGGCGAATATACTTCAATTCAAGTCGCCTGTGGAGTAAAAGCTGAATATACCATTGTAAATGAGGATTTATTTACTTTGTTTTTGGAGGGACTAAATAATGTTAACTAAAGATAATTATGAGTCGTTTATGAAAATGACCAATATATTTCAAAAAGCAGTGAAAAATGCTCAGAAGAGGCATAGAGAGTTGGGAATTCCTAATGTTTATTCAAAAAACGGCAAGACTGTGTGGGAATTACCTGATGGCTCAGTTACCACGGAAAGACCGAAAGGGTTTTAGTTTATTCTTCTAATCTCAAAATTTTCATTTTGTAATCCGGTAACATCTTCTTTTTACTTAGCTTGACAAAAACCATCAACACAGCCATCCTCTTTCTCTTTCCTTTCTCCAGACGGCTAACCATTACCCATAAGTCTAAAAGGAGGCCGAGAATTCGATCAATTTGATCAAATCGATCAACTCAGAATTAAAAGAAATCTAATAATGACAAGGTTTTTAATATGGTTCTCAAGAATATTA
>JAEYRX010000021.1 GCA_023435225.1 Bacillota bacterium | reverse complement strand
ATTTGGCAGATCGAAATGCTTTTGAGCAAATTTTACCTTGGTCGAAGACATTGCCAGATAATTGCAGGATTTGAGAAAAAATCAACCCCCACCGGTTTGGCAAGGTGGGGGTTATTTGACGCTTACATAATTTAAAACTTTTTTCATTTTTTAGAAGGATTTTACTTTTCGGTCAAGAATTTATGTTAACAAATGTTACAAATAGTTTTGGTAATAGGAAATAAAGAAGCGTTAAGGTGTGGTTGATTCTTTTGTTCATTATAAATAAGAGTTTAATATTATCAATAAACAGGACCCGGTCTTTGATAAGCCGGGTTCTATTTATTCATTCGACAAATTCCGCTAAAATTCGACAAAAGCGAGTCCAAACTTACAGGGGGAAATGAATTATGAAATTTAAAAAGGTCTTTTTTGTAGTAATCATAATAATTTTAGCCATTATTCCGGTTAAAGGCGCAGATGTTTCGACCGGAAATCAGGTGTTTGTTAATTGCAAGATCACAGGGGCTGATGGAAAATCGCCTATTTTAGCCAATGCAAGTTTATCGGAAATAAGTGAATACATATATGACCCCATTCAGTCGGTCCAAGCCGGTGCGGATGGAAAATTTACAATGAATATTAAGGGACCGGGATTATATAAACTGTGGATTACTGCAGTTAATCATGAAACATTACAGATTCCGTTAATTATTACAAAGGATGATCAAAAGATCGATATTAATGTAACGCTAACCGGATATACCAAACCTAACAATCTTGAAGAAATTAAGATTATTGGAAGTTGGAATTCCTTTGACTTTCGAAAAGCTGAGCCTATGCAGCGGAGACCTGACGGTACCTTTGTTTATGAGCGAAGTGTAGAGGGTAATTCGATTTCTTACCAGTTAAAAGGTGTGATTGAGAGAAACTTAATACCTGGAACAACCTCCGATAGTTATGAATATGACAATATGGGTGGATATAAATCTATTATAAAAGTGAAACCCGGGAAGGTGAAAATAGTTTTTAATCCGTCTTTATTAGCGTTTGCAAAGGAGGAAGACCGGCCGCTAGTTGTTTATGGTAAAAAACATGACAATTTAAAAACAATCTTTGATATATCGTATCAGTGGCAACAAACAATCTCCAAATACTCAAAGGCTATGAAAGAATGGCATGCCACAAATACTGTGTCTTCCAAATTCAGCTTTGATTGTCCCGAATTCATCTCCACTTTAGAAAGAATATTAAACAATACTAATGATTTAATGATTAAGCAGTATGCAAATATCTATTATTTACATGCATTGGCAATAAGTAATCAGTTGGATACGGAGAAGTTAAAGAAGATTCTTAGCATTACTCCACCCAGCTCAATATATTGGGGCATTCAACCAAACGCGATTGTAGTATTGAGCACCGGGTTGATTGAAGAATCACCAGAAATATTGGAAGATTTTTATAAACAAAATCCTAACCGGATAGTCCAGGCTAGAGCTTTGATAAGCATGGCTCTTATATATCAAAAAAATGGCGCTGAAGATAAAGTTAAAGAATTATATTTATTATTAAAATCAAAATACGCGGATCTCAAGGATATAGAGCGGGAGATAACCGGTATTAATCCGGACCGGCTAATCCAAAGAGGAAAACCGGTCCCCAGTTTCAATATTAAGACTTTTGACGGAGAGATTGTTTCCAATAAAATTTTAACAGGGAAATATTATTTGATGGATTTTTGGGCCAGTTGGTGCGGCAGTTGCATTGAAGAAATGTCATATCTGCATAAGGCCTATGAAAAATATAGTTCCAAAGGGTTAATTGTTATAAGTTTATCGATGGATTATTCACAAAAAGAAGTGGAAAAATTCCGCGCTGATAAATGGCCGATGCCTTGGATGCATTTTTTGGTCGAGGGAGGATTTAACGATAAAATTGTCCGGGACTTTGAATTAAGAGGTCTTCCCCATCCTGTATTTATCGGCCCTGATGGTATTATTTTGGCGGTTGATGCGGAACTTCGAGGGGAAATGCTGGAAAAAACTTTGGGAGAATATTTGAAGTAGAGATAAAAAAGTGGAATGTATTGGCCAATTTACGTGGAGCCAATCTGTAGAATAAATCCCACGGCTGGGACAGGCCAACCCGGTTGAAACCGGCTTGAAATAGCATGCGAAAAAAACACATATGGAGCGGGTTAAAATGAGGCGGTCATATTACGAATTATACATTCATGTAGTTTGGTCGACCAAGAATACATTACCTTTAATAACAGAGAGCGTTGAAAAAAATATCCAAGATATTGTTAAAGCCAAATGCCGGAAATTTGATACGGAATTAATAGCAATCGGAAATGTTGAGGACCATATTCATTTGCTGTTGTCGATAAATCCAAACATCAAAATATCGGAACTTGTTGGAGAAATAAAAGGAGCTACATCGTATTTTATCAACCGGCAGAACAGTGGAAGCTTACATTGGCAGGATGGTTACGGCGCTTTAAGTGTTTCCAAATCAGCTTTAAAAGCAGTAAAAAAATATATTGAAAATCAGAAAGAACATCATAAGCTTGGAGCAAATCTGAAAGATTCATTGGAAGAAAGAACATATAAGGAAGAATGATGGCCAATACGCGGTGGATGATCGCTACAAATCCTGGCCAACCCGCGGAATAAATCCCACGGCTGGGACAGACAAACCCGGTTAAAACCGGCTAGGAACGGCATGTGGGAAGGTATGGAAGCCCCATTCACGGGGGTTGGTTGCAAATAGCCGTGTGGCTTTAGCCCGCGGCGTGGCGACGATGTCCGATGGAAAAATAACAAAGGCAGTTGTTGAGGTTAAAAGGTGTAAGGGGGATCTGAAATGCGTAAGAGTATTATCATAGTTGGAGCAATAGCGCTCCTTTTGATGTTGGGTTTTCATTTGGTGCAAGCAGCTGTTCCTAAAAAAGAAACAATTGATGAAAGATTGGCTAAGTATAACAAGCATAAAGAATTTATCGGTTTGCGAACTGAAAATAGCCGGACTTTTTTAGAAAAGGACGGTAGGAAAACGGTTATTTTATCCACCGAACCGCTGAATTATCGGGACGAAAACAATCAACTCCAACCGATTGACCTCAACTTGGATGTGGGAACCTATCGTTTGGAATTATATCCAAAATCCTATAAGAATAATATATATCATTCGCGAGTGGTGGTGAGATTCCCTAATGACTATGGGCAGAAGTTCCTTTGCTGGAAAGAAACGGGCGGCCAAACCATCGGTGAATATTTGGCCGCTGATTGAACTGACAAATTTTCCATGATATGAAAATTCTATCATAGGGGTGGAGCACCTGACCTTCAACCGCTTTTAGACTCACGCTCCGGTTAAACTTCAAAGTATAGTTAGTATTGTCACCAACCTCTTTTCCGGCCCTGCGGGATGGGTAAATCTTTTCTTGAGTTTGCTGCCGACGGAACGTTCTGATGAAGTTTATTATCTGGATAAGGTGACCACTCCTTTTAGTGGTGAATATGTTATTAAATATGATAAATATAATGGGATTCGCTATAATGAATTATTTGACGGTTATAGTATTATGGCTTATGAGTTCTGTAAGGCTACTCGTTTTCAGGAATTAGGTTCCGCCTATAGCAAAGATACGGTTCTTAAATACGGGATCGATTATTCCGATGATGAACCACCGACAATCGGCGAATGTGATATTTACGAGGGTAATAACCCAAGTGAAACTTCATTTACTAAGCATACAAATATGATATTTGCCAGATATTCCAATAGTGTCGATAAAGACACATCATATCTAAAAATGCAAACCGTTTACGATACCAGCGGAAAAATTATTTCACAACATGTGGTGGATATTTATGACACTAATCTGGAAGTTCCAACCAGGGTTCTTGATCAAACCGGGAGTAGAAATACTATTGAGGAATTTCGTTATGACAATTGGGGTAATATCATTTGGCAATATAATTCCGCGACAAAGGCCGAGGCGTACTATGTCTATGCCAATACCAACACAACTGTAATTGATCATGCAAAGTCGGTTACGTCGCCATACAGCGCCCAAAATATCTCCGAGAGTATCCATGACGCTCGGATCGGAGAACTAGTCCTAAATAGTAAAGACGGAGCAGTAATTCCGGCGCAGACCTGGTATAACTATGATTTAACCGGCGATCTTTTGGAAAAAGCGATCCGCTGGAACGATACCTGGTTAAAAACCGGCTATGTATATGATGGTTTTGGTAATATTACCAAGATGACCAGCCCGTCGGGGATTGAAACTTATTATGAATACTTGGATACATATCAAAACGCTCTATTAACAAAAGTAACCTTGAATAAATTGACCGATGCTGACGGGAATATTCAAAATAATATAATTTTAAAAGAATTGGGCTATAATCCGATTACTTTCCGGAAAAGTTGGGAGAAGGATGCCCGTGGTTACGTTACCGAGTATCAGTATGATACACTAGGACGGGAAACTATGACAGTATTACCGGATGATAACGATGATTTGAATTATCGGCCGACTGCGTTTAATGGAACAATTGACAGGAGTGGTTTCCGGAGCGATAATCCGGCGCAAACCATCGAATATAAAGACGGTTTAAAAACTACTACAGTTATTGATCCGTTAGGTAACCGGACTGATTATCTCTATGACTCCTTTGAACATTTGATGGAGATAGTTAAGTATAAGAAAACTTTAGGAATTCATACGGCTTATTCCCGGGTGAAGGTTGGTTATGACAACCTGGGGAATATTGCCTCGATCGTCAGTCCTAATGGCTGCGCTAATCCTGATGAGGCCTATAAATATACTACTAAATATTATTATGATTCATTAAATCGGGTGGCTAAAATCGTTTATCCGGATGAAACAAGAGCCGATGATGATAATCCCTACAAGTTCTATGATTACGAAAACCTCTCCAATTGGGTGACTGTTTATGACGAAAATGGTAATCGCACCCTGACTAAGAAAGACCCGATGGATCGAGTGTACGAACAGCTTTATGCAGTTGGCGCCGGTGAAGGGTTTACGGTCCGGTTTGGTTATGACGCTTTGGGGAATAAAATTTCGGAAACTGATGGCCGGGGAGTTACCACTCAATTTGTCTATGATAACCTAAATCATCTGACTAAAAAAATCCTGCCTGCAGAAAAGGTTTTAAATAATCCGGACGGTACGGAACAGAGTAAGAGTTCCACTTTGAGTTACGAATACGATAATGAAGGGAACCTAATCAGGGCAGTTTCTCCATTGGGACAGGCAATCATTCATATTTATGATGAGATGAACCGGGAGATTAAGACCACTACTGAATTTACTTCCTTGAATGGAACTAAGAAAAAGGTGGTTAATAAAACCTTTTATGATATGGCCGGGAATAAAGTAAAAGTTGTTGACCCCAATGGGAAACAAAGTGAGTTTGTATACACCGCCAGAGGTTGGCTAAAACAACAAAAAGATCCAGCCGATGGGATTATTTCGTTTACTTACGACTTGGTAGGTAATAAAATCACTGAGACCGATCAACGCGGGAACACACCGGGAGCGTCTACCAATTCTTATACCGCCTGGTATTTTTATGACGATCTTTATCGGGTAGTTAAGGCGGTCCTACCGGACCAAACTCCACCAAGCGATCCTAATAATCCGGGAGACAATCCGGTAATTACTTTTGTGTATGATTATAATGGGAATTGTATCAAGGAGACCAAAGCCAACGGACAAGAGATAAATTATAAATATAACGGCCGGAACTGGCTGTTGGAACAGAATGAAACTTTAAACGGAAAGATATACAAAACTAGTTTTGAATACGATAAGGTTGGAAATAAAACTGTTATTCATGATAATAAGGAAAATAAGACTAGATTTGACTATGATGCTCTAAACCGCCAAATTAGGACCTGGTTGCCGAAAGGGAACACAGTCGAGACCTTTTACGACGCTAACGGGAATAAGACAATGACCCGGGATGGTCGGCATTACGGAAATGATTATGAGTATGACTCTTTGAACCGTATGAAACAAGTAACTGACGGTGAAGGGAACATTACCAAGTTCTGGTACGACGAGGAAGGCCGGATGACCAAGCAGGAGTCGCCCGAACTTATTCGTGATGGGCAATCAATTAAATTGGTTACCAAATTCTATGTGGATGAATTTGGCCGGACTAAGCGGGTAAAAGATTCGCTAGGCCGGGTCCGGGAGTTTGATTATGATTTGGCCGGGAATGTGACTTATAAGAAAGACTCGCGGGGAACGGTAAGCAGTTTTGAATATGACGATTTATACCGGTTATTGCGGCAAGATCTACAGAATGGAGACCGGAACCAGTTTTTAAGTTGCGAGTATGATATAGTTGGAAACGTCAAAAAGGCCTCCAATGGACAAGTGGAATTAATATACAATGATGCCGACGGGAATTACATAACAGATCCCTTTAACCGGATTCATAAAGTAAAACAAGTAATGCCGGATGGGAGAAGTTATGCAACTCAATATCGTTACGACATTATGGGACGAATGACCGGAATCAGGTATCCGAACTCGGCTGATTGGTTAACTTATGACTACGACCAAATGGGTCGAATGACCAGTATTCCGGGATTTGCCGGTAATAAAAATAACCCTGGATTTATGTATGATGATAACAGTGCTTTGGAGTCCATTAAGACTGATAATGGTATTATTACAACTTATGAACGGGATGATAACGGGCGGATAACCACTATTAATGCATCCAAAACCGGTTCGACCGTTTTAAGTCTGACTTATACTTATGATGATGCTAATAATATCATTACCCGTAATGATAATAGTTACGTTTATGACAAAGTAAACAGATTGCAAATAGCCATAATACGCGGCTACTTTGAAGACAAGTTCACCAAGGCCGATATGTTGATAGGCAAGGTAGATCAGGATTATCATGGAGAAAGGGAAGCCGAGGAAGACATAACGGAGCAAACACAAATAAAACTTGATTATTCTGCCAGAAGTTTGATATTTAACTTAAAGTTAGAGGCTGAAAATATTTGCCGGGTGGAACTGGTCCCGGAGATTGACAGTCATCGGGTGCCTATGGATCAGCTGGAGATCTACTATCGTAACGGAGTAGGATTTACTAAGTTGGAGCGGAACCAATGGGCCGGAACAAAGGATGATAAAGGCCGGATTATCATCAGATTTACGCCGGTTTTGAATACCAGTGAAGTTAAGATTCATTGTAATTATGATGACTTGGATTTACTGCAGCTGCCGGTTGATAGATCGGAGTTTTACAATTCACCGGAGAAATTGGTAACAGTGTATCAAAAGTTTGTCCATCGATCGGAGACTTACTTTTATGACGGACTCGGCAATCGAACAAGCGAAATGATTTTGTTACGTAACCAATATGGATATACATATACTTATTATCCGAATTCAAACCAGTTGAAGACTAAAGAGAAGGATGACGGCTCGGAGAAGTTTGAGTATGCCTATGATGCCAACGGAAACCTTATTTCTAAGGTTGTAACGAAAGAAAAAACAGTTGATACTTGGGAGTACTCATATGATCTATTGAATCAACTGGAGCAAGTAAAGAAAAACGGACAGATTGTATCGACGTATATATACGACCCTAACGGTTTCCGGGTGGAAAAGAACGGGAACAAAGGAAGGATTGACTACGTTCCTTTACTTAACGGGGAAGTTGGATACAGAAAAGAGTTTTCAGCCAATAAGGAGTTCTCCTTTATCTACGTCGGCGGACAGCATTTAGCCAGAGTAAATGGTGTTATCGGAGGCGCTGACAAGAAGTTTTATTATCAGAACGATCATTTAGGTACGGCCATGGCGATTACCGATGAGTACGGCAACAAAGTTGTCGAAAGGGATTTTGCGCCTTTTGGCGAAAGATTACAATTGGAAGAAAATGATGGGATAAAACCGGAAGAGGATGATAGCGGATTTACCGGGAAGGATTGGGATGAGGATGTAGAGCTGTATTATTTTAACGCTAGGTTCTATGATCCCGAGGTTGGGCGGTTTGTGAGCGAGGACTCGGTGGCGGATGATCCGAATCTTTATTCGTACTGTTTCAATAATCCGTTGAATTCGGTTGATCCAACTGGTCATTGGAATATTCCGGTTGTAAGTGGTTGGAATCTGGTGTCCGCATCAGCTAATGCACTTGCTGCTATAGATCCAAAAGCTAAGGAACTTGCAGGTACTGTTGGTATGTTCATTAGTATCAAAAGTGGTATTCAGAACGTTAAAGCCTTATATAACAAATGTATAACTGGAAATTATACTGAGACATACGAAAGAAGCTTTACATCAAAGGATACTGGGATTGATGGAGTAAGCTATAAAGATAAAGGTACAAGAACATATAAGGATCATAAACTAGTTTCTACTGAAACAACTCAAGTGTTTATGAGTGATGCAGGTGAAGTTACGATAGTAACCAAGGAGGGTTCTGATGGATTTAGTCAAACTTATACTTATGAATCGTCGCAAGATAATAGTAAGTCAGTTACAAAAACGATTACCTTTAGGAGTGGCGAAGAAGGCGACAACCAGACTAATATAATAACAACGGAAGGATTTGTTAATAAAAATAGTCAAGGTAACGGAAAAGATCCTTATGGTGCTTTGATGGTCGCAACTACAAAGCAAGGAGCAATTGGGGCATGGCAAGCAAGTAGCTTACCAAATAGTTCAGATTATGCTGAAATAGCGGCGACATCAGATCCATTAATAATGACAAAAGCTCAACACAAAGGTAAATATGATTCTGTTCTTCTAAATTATGGAAGGCAAATTTCTACGACTGGGCTTAATCCTTATGAAGGAGAATTTGATGCTCAAGGAAAATTGATACCAGGAACTGAGAATCCAAATTATAACCAAATGTTTGCAACGAAAATTGAAATACATAGCGGTTATACTGATTTTTCTAGAGGTTCGCATGGTTGTCAAACTGTTAAGCCCGGTGGAGTAAAACCTGGTGAAGGTGATGCAAAATATGGAAAAGGTACTTCATGGCAGGAATTTCAAAAAACAATGAAATTGAGCAGCTATAACGATGGTGATTTTATCGGTTATTACTATTTAATAAAATAAATCATTCTAGTATAAACTTGATTGTTGAAAGGAAATTACAATGAGAAAAATTTTACTAATAAATATTTTAATTCTTTCCTTAAGTATTGGAGCTTTAGCTAGTAGTGATTTTAATGAAATAATACAAAAAAACGATTCTTTGTATCAAACAGGAAAATATGAACAAGTAATAAAAGAATTAATACCAATTCTAAATTCAATTGGTGACAGTTCTTATGAAAATGTTTCACAAAAAGGTATAATCCATATTAGAAACTTAATTGCAGACTCCTACCGTATGCTCGAAATGTACACTAATGCAACTAGATGGTATTGGGGGAACAATGAAGGATATTTTGATAATTATTCTCGCTGTAATTTAGAATTATTACAGAGAATAAGCGTTATTAAAGGACAAAAAATAAAAATAGATAATAATGGATATTTTAAACTACTTGATAATGTAACTATTTCTGAAAAACGACAATATTTTAAGAAAATGATAGCTCTAAATGCAAATAGAAATGTAAATTTAGAATTAGAAAGATACTTAGCGGGTGATATAACATTAGAGAACCTTTTACAAAACGCCTCAAAAGATAATATTGTCGAATATACTACTTACGCTGGTTTAAACTTAGAAGTTTCTGGAGATTTACAAAAAGCACGGGAGTTATATACTCAGGTGCTATCTCAAAAATCCGACAAAATTGAATCTCTTTTAGCCGCTAATCGAATGGGATTACTAGCTTTAAAAATGATTTATTATAATAAAAAGGATGACTATGCTAATTTACCAACTGTATTTGCAGCCAAAGTTTCATCCGCTAAATTGGAAGGCCCAAGACTATATAGTTCAAAAAACTTTATTGACGATGACCCGGCCACCACTTGGGTTCCAGTTGGGAAGAATAGTCAAATAGGGCAATGGGCAGAACTTAGCTTTGATGATCCTGTTCAAATAAAAAGTTTAACATTGATTAATGGTTATGCTAAGAATAATGTTACCTTTAAGAATAATAACCGAATTAAAACTGCTACTCTAAAATTTTCTGATGGAAGTAAAATTAAGATTACCTTAAAAGATAACATGAAACCACAGAAAATTAGAGTTAACAGGAAGTCAAGGGTAGTAAGGCTTATTATTAACGAAGTCTACGAAGGGATAAAATATGATGATACATGTCTTTCGGGGTTAGATGTAGATTTTAATTGATCGATATTGATTTAGAAACGGGCTGTTGGAGGTTCGTTCAAAGATAGCTTTTGTTAAGTATGAAAGGCAAAATTCTTTTCTGGTGGTTTCTTTTTCTTATTTAAGGTGAATTTTATCGACCGCCCACTCCGAACCACGGAAACCCGCCGTAGTTCTCCGGGAAAGAATGACAGCCAGCGACACTCGTGCTAAAGAAAGCCCAAAAAGAAATCAGCGCGAGAGTCACCTCATCCTTTGCAGCCAATCCTGGCGGCAGGACGCCAACATAATGAGCGTTGATGGGACGCCGGAATGGTTTGGACAAGAAGTAGTCGGCCATCCCATAACGCACGTTATGTTGACCGGGGGAAAGTGAACAGTCTGGGAGTCCCCGGTTACGCTTTACTCAAACGGCCCGGCGTCCCAACCTCCATGTCGGGATAGCCGGGCCTGGAGTCGGCGTTGGGAAAACCCCAGAGGAGGTAGCATGCGATGAAAATGGAATCTGAAGAACCAAGAGTAATGCAACTATTACGAAGAAACCAAACACATGACCCCCGAAGAACCAGCCAAACCAATCGATGAAGAAGCCCGAAATGTAGCTGAAAATATGGCTTTTTAAATTTTAGAGAAACATTGACCCAAGGAATCGGGTTTATTTTTTTAGAAACTCTGGAGGTATTATTTGTTTTTCATCATAAAACAAATAATATAAATTTTTCCATGAAGTTAGAAGGATTTTACTTGTAAACCAAGAAATATATCAATTAAGTGTTACAAAATTATTTGGGTGACAACTACCTGTATGATTAGGTGTGGTGAAATAAATTGCTTTTTTTTGAACAAGAATCTAATATTAGTAATAGTAGGAACCCGGTCTTAAATAAAGGCCGGGTTCTATTTATTCATTCGACAAATTCCGCTAAAATTCGACAAGAGAGAGGTCAAACATAGAAACTATAATAACTATGTTGTTAAATTTAAGCAAGCAACTATGTAAATTTTAAGAATTAAATAATCAAAAGTTGTTCATCACATCAGCTACAAATACTTCGACATGTGGAAAGTACTGTATCTCCAATGTTGCTGATGGTAATTGTGATATCACTGCAGTAAAAAGTGGGAGGAGTTATATTACCACTCAATTGAGTATTGCCGGACCTGCAGTATATTTCCCAGCTAGTCCAATCCTGGAAAATTAATAATGGTGTTTTAGTATTAACAAAATTGGAGTGGATTGAAATGTTTAAACGGATGATTATCCTTATTCTGATTATATCTATAAGTATTATTGCCGGATGTTCGGGAGGAGGCGGTGACGATGGGAGTAGTTCCGACAAACCATGGCTTTCGGTTGAGGTATTTCCCAATGATAACGATAGTTCATACAGGGCCTGGGGTTTTTTAGAGATCGGAGGTGGGAAATCCTATGACGCTCATATGACTTTAAATGGAATACAAATAACTCCCGACAGTTCAAATGGCTCAAATGTCTCTATTGATGGCATCGGATCTGGAGATGAAGTAAAATTGCATGTCAACCACCCAAAAATCGCTACAATTGAGGAAGTGCTCACAGTACCGCAAACTGTGACTGATATAAGCACTACTTCGACAGTAGCCCAGTGGAAGAATGAAAGAGAATTAGTCATTGAATTTTCAAATGGAGATGCCACTTATTATGTGGTATATGCCAATGGAATAGGAATAGGGCATCCTGCTTGGAATGCGTCTCCTATTAAGATAGGCGCTGAGGATAGTAATTCATTCTTATATAATAATCCCGCCAAAATAACCATCCAAATTCGCGGGGTAAAACTAAAAGAATTTCCCCATTTTAGTTCAGCATCCCGCTTTCAAGTCTTGGGTTTGAAGAGCGAGGAATATGAGCTTGGTTTGTAAGCTTTTAATCCAGGTCGTAATTGGCCCAAAAATCCCGTTAATCCCGTCTAATAAAAGGATTGTTGGTTTTAAAAGACTAATTAGCAAAACAAACAAAACAAATTCTTCAAAATCCTTCCCAAATCCACCCCAATTGTGGTATACTATTTAGCGGTGTAAATTGCAGCATGAGTTGAATTAAATTTCTTTTATAAATATTACGTCCCAAAAGCCGGTCGTAATAGAAAATCAATGTTTTTAATTCAACTTATTACACACGTCTTCGGATTTCGGCAGCGGTCCCGAAAAGTTTTTCGGGTCTACCGGGAGTTGATGAAGGCGGCGGATAAAAAACCAATGAAAGGAGGTGGCTAATGTGGCTGTGATTTCAATGAAACAATTATTGGAAGCCGGCGTGCATTTTGGTCACCAGACAAGAAGATGGAACCCGAAGATGGCTCAGTTCATCTTCACCGAGAGGAACGGTATTTACATTATCGACCTCCAAAAAACCGTTAAGAAAGTTGAGGAGGCCTATAATTTCGCCCGTTCTGTAATTGAAAACGGTGGAACAATCCTATTCGTGGGCACCAAGAAACAAGCCCAGGATGCGATTAAAGAAGAAGCCGAACGCTGCGGAATGTACTTCGTCTCCCAGCGTTGGTTGGGTGGAACCCTCACCAACTTCAAGACCATTCGTTCCCGGATTGACCGGTTACGTAAGATCGAACAAATGGAGCAAGACGGTTCCTTTGAGTCCCTTCCCAAAAAAGAAGTTCTTGAGCTTCAAAAAGAAAGACAACGGCTGGAGAAGTTCTTGGGCGGGATCCGGAACATGCATAAACTACCCGGCGCTATCTTTATCGTCGATCCCCGTAAAGAACGGATCGCGGTAGCCGAAGCCCGCAACCTGGATATCCCGATTATCGGTATTGTCGATACCAACTGCGACCCTGACGAAATTGACTACGTCATTCCCGGAAACGACGATGCTATCCGGGCCGTCAAGCTATTGGCCGGAAAAATCGCCGATGCCGTTATCGAGGCCAAACAGGGTGAGCAAATGACCGATACTACTACCACTACCGCTGAGGCGGAGGAAGCAACCGAGCTTTCCGAGATGGAATTAGTTGAAGAAATGTAATTTCAACAAAAGGTGGTAGGGGCAACCTGATCCACCTTTTTTATAATTGACAATTAAAAATGTTAAAATAAATTCCTATCCTTTCAAGTAGTTCGCTCTATACACTTTTATTTTTAACATGCCAAGCCTTAGACGATTACCCTTTAAGGGATAGGGTCGCTTTTAGACACTAATTTCAATGGTTCTCCCAAATATAATTACTGTTAACCCCGTCTAAATAAGTTATTTGGGTAGAATAATACTATAAGATTAAACAGCTGAATTATACATAAAAACTCATAAGTTAGTATTTTATCCTGTGATAAACGAAGGAGGAATATATTATGGCGGAAATTTCTGCTGCTGCCGTAAAAGAGCTTCGGGAAAGAACCGGAGCCGGAATGATGGATTGTAAAAAAGCCTTGGCGGAGACTGCCGGGGATTTGGAAAAAGCAATTGAGTACTTACGTGAAAAAGGTTTAGCCGCTGCCGCAAAGAAATCCGGACGAATTGCGGCTGAAGGTTTGGTAAACGCTTTTGTTACACCTGATAAAAAAGTAGGAGTATTGGTTGAAGTCAACTGTGAAACTGACTTTGTGGCTAAAAATGAAGACTTTCAACAATTCGTGCAAGATGTAGCTCAAGTTGTTGCTGCTAAAAACCCGGCTAATCTGGATGCTTTGCTTAATTTAGCCTTACCAAGCGGTAAAACAGTGAGTGAGACTGTTACCGGTTTGGTGGCGACAATTGGCGAGAACATGAGCGTTCGTCGCTTTGCCAGATTTGAATTAAAAGGGAATGGCGCTGTTGACTCGTATATTCATATGGGTGGGAAAATCGGTGTTCTTATTGAGTGCACAACTGAAAAGTCAGAAACCGTTAATAATCCGGAGTTTATGACTTTGGAGAAAGATTTGGCCATGCAAGTTGCTGCTGCTAAACCAGAATATGTAAAACGGGATGAAGTACCGGCCGACGTTCTGGAAAGCGAGAAAGCTATTTATAAAGCTCAGGCCATGAATGAAGGTAAACCGGAAGCTATTGCCGAGAAAATTATGATAGGCCGTTTAGAGAAATTCTATAAAGATGTCTGTTTGGTAGAACAACTTTTTATTAAAGATACCGACAAAACAGTTACCAAACTGCTGCAAGAAGTAAGCTCGAAAATTGGTGGCGAAAATATCGCAGTTACCCGCTTCGCCCGCTTTGAAAAAGGCGAAGGAATTGAGAAACGAAAAGACGATTTCGCTTCAGAAGTCATGTCACAGATTAAAAGCTGATGAAAGGAACACATACGTGTTCCTTTTTTCAAACGGAAGCAGGAATTAAAATCATAATTCGCGAATTATGGCAATATGGAGGGGAAAAATATTATGGCAACTCCAAAGTACAAACGTATTGTATTGAAATTAAGTGGAGAGGCTTTAGCTGGAGAAAAAGGATTTGGAATTGATCAGGATGTGGTAAATCAAATCGCTCAACAGACAAAAGAAGTGGCGGATCTCGGAGTTGAGATAGCCGTAGTCGTTGGAGGCGGTAACTTCTGGCGGGGAGCAGTCGGCAGTCATGCGGGATTTGATCGTTCTACCGCCGATTATATGGGAATGTTGGCCACAGTTATTAATTCCCTGGCTTTACAGGATGCTTTTGAAAAACACGGAGTTGAAACCAGAGTTCAAACAGCAATTGAAATGCGGCAAATTGCTGAACCATATATTAAAAGGCGGGCTGTCCGGCACCTGGAAAAAGGACGGGTGGTAATATTCGCCGCCGGGACCGGAAATCCATACTTTTCAACCGATACCACTGCAGCGCTTAGGGCAGCGGAGATCGAAGCGGAGATTATCTTAATGGCCAAAAAGGTTGACGGAGTATATAGCGCTGATCCGAAGACCGACCCTTCAGCAACTCTTTTTGAAGATTTAAACTATATGGAAGTTTTACAACAGCGGTTGAAGGTTATGGATGCTACAGCTACTTCTTTATGTATGGATAATCAAATTCCAATTGTAGTTTTTAATTTAAATGGAAAAGGAAATATTCTCCGGGTAGTTTTGGGAGAAAAAATAGGTACCTTTGTAAAAGGTGATGCGTAAGTTTAGTTATTGGTGATTGGCTATTTGTTATTAGTCATTGGTTATTAAAGAATGGATATTAACTGAAAAAATACGTTTTTGTTAATAAGCGAAAGGAGGAGTATTAATATGATAAAAGATCTTTTAAGAGACGCTGAAAGTCATATGAAAGGGGCTATTGAGGCTACCAAAAAGGAATTTACCGCGGTTAGAACCGGTAGAGCTAATCCGGGCTTGTTGGATAGGGTAGTGGTTGAGTATTATGGTACTCCAACACCTCTTAATCAACTGGCCAATGTCTCAACACCCGACTCCAGAGTACTGGTAATTCAACCTTGGGATAAGTCGGTTTTGGGCGCTATTGAAAAGGCAGTGATTAAAGCTGATTTAGGTCTAAATCCGGTAAATGATGGAAGCGTAATTCGGTTACCAATACCGCAGCTTACCGAGGAACGCCGCAAAGAATTGGTTAAAGTTGTTAAAAAAGAGGCTGAGGAGAAGAAAGTTGCTATCAGGAATTTACGCCGGGATGCTAATGACAAAATAAAAGCAATGGAAAAAGAGGGAAAAGTATCCGAAGACGAAGGTAAAAAAGGTTTGGATGATGTGCAGAAATTAACCGATAAATATGTTTTGGAAATAGATAAACTTTTGGAGCAGAAAGAAAAGGAGATAATGGAAGTATAAGGATTTACTTCCAAGGGGCTGTTGCTGAATGTTTTTTGAATGTTCTGTCCACCCTGCCCTAAACGGCAGGGCTAGTTATAATACACATTCTAAACCCCTTACGGGGCTCGGTCAAAACTTCGAAGTATTACCCAGCCCATTTATGGGCTTGAGAACAATTTTTTAACCTAACCGGGTCCTTTTAGGGCCTGGTAGAGATGAGGGCCTTCATTTATTTTCATTTGCAACAACCCCTTCTTTAATAATATGAGGAATTTTGATTTTAAAAGTTGGTATCATGATTTCCTGAAATTTAAAAAACCTTTGGAAACAAAACCTGTACATGTAGCCATTATCATGGATGGTAACGGTCGTTGGGCTAAACAACGCGGATTACCGCGCTCGGCCGGACACAGGGCCGGAATGGAACGGGTACGTGATGCGGTCGCAGTCTGTCTGGAAAACGGCGTTAAGTATCTCACATTATATGCTTTTTCTACGGAAAATTGGCATCGTCCCAATGAGGAAGTAAGTTTTTTAATGGATCTTTTTGAAAAAACCATGCAAACCGAGGTTGAAAAGATTCATCAACAAAATGTAAAGATAAGGTTTATTGGACTGAAGCAAAATTTAAGCCACACGTTGGTTGCCTTGATGGACCAAAGTGAACGGTTAACAGCCAATAATCAGGCTTTAACTTTAAACATTGCTCTTAATTATGGGGGTCGTACGGAAATCATTGCGGCGGTTAAAGGGATTGGACGAGCTATTCAAAAAGAAGGACTCAATCCGGAGGATGTAACCGATGAGGTATTTGCCGCCCATTTGTTCACAGCCGGAGAACCAGATCCTGATTTATTGATTAGGCCTGGTGGCGAACATCGAATTAGCAACTTCCTAATTTGGCAAATGGCCTATACCGAATTATACTTTTCCGATCATTACTGGCCGGATTTTGGAAAAGAGGATATACTTAAAGCTTTTTATTTCTTTAGCCAACGGGAAAGACGTTTCGGCCGGGTCAAGGAGGGTAAAGCTGCAAAATGATTAAAAGAATTGTTTGGGGATTGTTAGGGGCTGTTTTAATCTTAGCAGTTATCTGGGCCGGAGGAATTTGGTTTACCTTAACCATTGGTCTTTTAGTTGTTTTGGGAGTATTGGAATTTAGTCAGTTAATCAAGAAACAGAATTTCCGGCCTCAAACTGAAGTTATGATGTTTATGTCTTTGTTTTTATTAGCTTTAGTACATATTACCGCTTATAATTACGGTTTGGAACGCGGCGAATCGTTACGGATCTGCGAACGAATTCTAACCATCATGTTGGCTTCGGTTTTTTTTATTTCATTAATTAATGAATTGCTGAGAGGTGATCCGGAACAAGGCCTGGCCAATGCGGCAATTAATTTGTTCGGAACGGTCTATATCGGGTTTATGTTTGCATATATCTTAATGTTAAGGTTTATTCCCGGGCAGGACGGCTTGTTTTATGTATTGTTCACCTTCTTAGTTACCTGGGCAAACGATACTTTCGCCTACTTTATCGGGGTGAACTTTGGAAAACATAAACTTTCACCGAGGATTAGTCCTAAGAAAAGCGTAGAAGGATCTATTGGTGGATTATTCGGTGGGATATTGGCTTCAATAATTCTGGGGCTGGCATTCCATCGGCCCTTATGGTTGTTGGTAGTATTAAGCGTATTAGTAGTAATAACCGGTCAATTCGGCGATCTAATTGAGTCAATTATCAAACGAAACGCCGGAGTAAAAGACTCCGGGTCATTTTTACCGGGACACGGAGGATTGCTGGATAGATTCGATAGTCTGCTTTTATCAGCGCCGATGGTTTATTATGTGATAATATATATAGTGCCTCACTTTTGAAAACAGGAGTCTGAAGTACGGGAATAAGGAGAATAGGAGCCAGGAGTCAGCATTTCAAGCAATATTATTTGGCCTATTTATTATTTTTTTAGGTACGAAGCGTTTGCTTAAATTCTTCTGGGTACTGTCTCTTGAATACTTGAATTTCGCGATGGTGTGATGAAAAGGTGACCAAGGAACTCAAGGTATTATTATGGGTTTTAGCGGTTGGATTGGGCCTGATGCTAATTATTAGATACTTTTTCCTGTTGATGGCGCCTTTTTTATTAGGAATTGTTTTTGCCAGTTTAATTGAGCCATTAGTAAAAAAGTTGGATACAGGTTATAAAATAGACCGAAAACCGGCGGTAATATTTATTTTGACCACCCTGGTGTTACTTGTCCTAACTATTACCGGATTATCGTTGATAGCTTTTTATCAGGAAATGCAACGTCTTATTCCCCGGGTGCCGGAGTTGGTCAACCGAATATTCTTATTTATTCAGGGATGGTTGGATTATTTATCAAAGTATTATCCTTTACATGAACACTCAGTTAGAAATTTTATTTTTCCGGCTGAAACCGTCAACCAGGTTTTTCGTTCAATTATATTGGGAGTAATAAATTTCCTGCCTCATTTCCCTCAAGTGCTGTTTGCTATTGGGTTGGGTGGAATAACCGCTTATTTTTTCAGCCGTGATAAGAAAAATATTTCCAAAGTATTTTACCAAATGTTCCCAAAAAATTGGCAAATAGCAATTGTTGAAATCAAAGAGGAGGTTATGTCTTCAGTAGCTGTTTTTATCCGGGTTGAAAGCACTCTAGCTTGTATTACCACAATCATAACTACATTGGTCTTTTCATTACTTGGTACTCCTGGAGCTTTTGCTTATGGTTTCTTAACGGGAATTTTTGATTTTATACCGGTAATTGGACCCGGTCTAATATATATTCCATCAGTAATAATCAGTCTTTTGTTTAAAGAATATAATCAAGCCTTATGCCTGGTTATTGCTTATTTTTTATTATTATTCTTAAGACAAATTATCGAATTCAAGCTAATTGGTGAAAACTTAAATCTGCACCCGATCTTGAGTGTTTTTGTAGTCTACCTTGGTTTACATTTTTTCGGCTTTGCCGGGATTTTTTTAGGCCCGCTTTTAATTATTACTTTACGTTCATTTTACCGGGTACTATATTCAATTGAGAATTGAGAATTGAGAATCATTGAATTTCGGATTTCAGATTTTATAAGATTAATTGATTTCAATATGCATAATGTCCCAAAAGCCTGAAATAGCCGAATTTATATTATATAAATAGGTAACCCAGAACTTACCTTCGGTGATTTTTGACTAATAACTAGTAACGAATAACTAATAACAAATGAACTAATGAACTGAATTAATAACTAATTCCGGCGGTGTGATTTTGAAAAGACTTGCTATTTTAGGTTCAACCGGATCGATTGGGTGTCAAACTTTGGATGTGGTCCGGCAATTCCCGGAGTGTTTTACGGTGGAGGCTTTAAGTGCCGGGACAAATTTAAAACTACTGGCCGAACAGGTTAAAACCTTTAGACCCAAATATGTGGCTGTTGGTGATGAAAGGCTTTATTCGGAAGCGAAATCATTGTTAGCCGATTATGCAGTTACGGTAGTAGCAGGTGTGAATGGATTAACGGACATAGCCACTATCCCTGAAGTTGATATGGTACTTACTGCAGTAGTCGGTTCGGTCGGCATTAGGCCTACTTTAGCCGCTATCTCTGCCGGGAAAGATATCGCCTTGGCCAATAAAGAGACTTTGGTTGCCGCCGGTTCTATTATTATTCCGGCTGCTAAAAAGTATGGAGTAAAAATAATTCCGGTGGATAGTGAACATAGCGCTATTTTTCAATGTCTAGAGGGACGGGAGCCGGATCAGGTAGGTAGGTTAATTTTAACTGCATCCGGCGGTCCTTTTCGTGGATACCGTCCGGAAAATTTGGAGAAGGTAACTCTGGAACAGGCTCTAAATCATCCAAATTGGAAAATGGGCGGTAAGATCACCATTGATTCGGCTACAATGTTTAATAAAGGGTTGGAGGTTATTGAAGCCCATTGGTTGTTTGAAATGCCGTTTGACCGGATTTCGGTGGTTATTCATCCCGAAAGTATTATTCATTCCATGATAGAGTTAGTCGATGGTTCAATCATTGCCCAACTAGGTCTTTGTGATATGAGATTACCGATTCATATCGCATTGGTATATCCGGAACGGGTAGCTAATAACCTTCCTAAGCTGGATTTGTTACAAGGAGCTCAGCTTAATTTTGAACCGGTAAATCCGGGACTATTCCCGGCTGTAGACTTGGCTTACCAGGCCGGACGAACCGGCGGTACTATGCCGGTAGTTTTCAATGCGGCCAATGAAGAAGCAGTCCGGGCATTCTTAGCCGGCAAGATCAAATTTACCGGTATCATCCGTATTGTTTCCGAATTAATGGGGTACCATCAAAAAGATAGTTTAAAAACAAACCCCACGCTGGACGAGATCTTTTCAGTTGATCAATGGGCGAGGGAAAGAGCAAAAAAGATAATTGAAATTGGCAATTGAGAATTGACAATTGTTTAGATAATCGAAATTACAAACCAGATCCCTTGCCCTTTAAAAGGGTAACCACCATCCTCCGTCGTCAATTGTTTAGTCAGCAACGCCCAGCTTATACCCTTTAAGGGATAGGGTCGCTTTTAGATATTCTTGATTTTTAGAATCATTACTCATGAACAAGATAATGGATAAATAACCAATATAACAATGAACTAATAACTAATAACCAATGAACGAAAACAGGGGGGAGAACTGTGGGTTTTAACTTTAACTCGATTTGGTTGACAGTTTTGCTGTTAAGTATAACTGTAGTAATTCATGAGTTCGGTCATTTTATCTCAGCTAGGGCTTTTGGAGTGACCGTTTATGAATTTTCAGTAGGTTTTGGACCTTTAATCGGGAAATTCACTCGGAAAGGGGTTCAGTACTCGTTACGATGGATTTTATTCGGCGGTTTCTGTAAAATTGCCGGAATGGATATGGCTTTGGAAGGAGAAACCAAAGATCCGGAGACCAATCCGGAACATTTATTTTTTAATCTGGGCCTCTGGAAAAAGATTATTATTTTAGCGGCAGGCTCTGTATTGAATCTATTCGCCGCTCTAATTATTATCTTTTTTACTTTTATCGTTATCGGACTGCCCACTGGGATTGAGTCTATCAATATTGATAAGTTTGCTCCCAAATCGCCGGCGCTGGAAGCCGGATTGCAGCGTGGTGATAAGTTAGTTTCTATCAATAATCAAAAAATCGAAAATACTTCTGATGTTTCAAAATCCGTTCAACAATCACAAGGCCGTCCTTTGGAAGTGACAATCTCCCGGAACGGCGAACTTATCGTTAAAGAGATTACACCATATTATAATCAAGAGAGCAAAAGTTATATGATCGGAGTGGTTATGGGGATAGTTCCCAAGTTTGAAACAGCCTCTTGGTCAAAAGCTTTTAAGATGACGATGGAGTTTCCGGGTAATACCATAAAAATGTTAGTATTGATATTTAGGGGAAAACTTAAAGGTGGTTTGGTAGGACCGGTAGGAATGGTTGATATGATTGATCAAACTATGAGTCTGCCCTTTAAATTTTTCCTTTTCAATTTATTATTTTTTGCCGGGAGTATTGGTATCTCTTTGTTTTTATTCAATATGCTGCCGATACCGTTACCTATATTGGATGGTGGGTGGATAGTAATTTTAATCTTGGAACGAATCTTCAGACGGGAGTTCTCGGCTGAACAAAAAGCTGCTGCATATACCATTGGATTAATTGCGCTTTTTACAGCTACCATATGGATAATTTATGGTGATATGGCCCGTTTATTGAAAAGGCTTTTAGGAGGATAATTATGCCGTTACAACGACCCAAAAAAAAATGGGCTGACCCTAGTCGTGAGGGCCGCAGTAAAGGAAGACAAGGGGAACGGTTCTGTTCCAAATGCGGAAATACCGTCCAACATGCTAGAATTTTAAAGTCTTTAAACCTCTGTGAGTTTTGTATTAAGGAATATGAAGCTAAGAAAGATGGGATTAACAGCTGTCGTGGTTGTGGGAAGGTAGCTCCGGTAGAGCTTCAGGAACATAATGGATATTGTAATGAATGTGTTTGCAGCGCTTGCGGCAAACCCGATCCGCAATATGTGAGGAAAACCGGTCTTTGTTATCAATGTGCCTCTGCTTTAGGAGATTTCTGCCGGCGTTGCGGAAAGGAAGCAGCCGCTCAGGTCCGTAAAAACAAAGGTTACTGCGATGAATGCGCCGCCAAAGGCGGAGGCCGAGAAACCCGAAATAGAAGTATTACCAATTCGGGCCGCGGGAGACGACCGGAGCCAAAAAAGACGTTTGCTGCCAGACCGGTTTCTGCGCGTCAACCAAAGTCTGGTTCAAAGCGTTCTACTAGCAACGAAGAACGGGAAGTACTATTAGTGAAACGCAATAAACCGGTGGTGGGAACCAATAGGAGAAGGTCTAAATAAGCAGAAGTCGGGAGACAAGAATCTGGAGGCCGACATTTATTCAATATCGAAAGCCGGATAACCGCTGAATTTTTGGCGGTTTTTGTTTTAAATTTAATCATAAAATTTTTAAACCAGCCTTAACTTCTACCGGTTGGAGTGATATAATCTTATGAGAATATTTTTGAAAGGTCTTACTATGAATCCTCGTCGTTTGACCCGGCAAGTCCGGGTTGGTTCTTTATATATAGGTGGAGATAGCCCTATTACCATCCAATCGATGACCAATACCGATACTAGGGATAAAGTCGCCACTGTCGAACAAATATCTAGGCTTACGGCTGCAGGTTGCGAAATTATACGGTTAGCAGTACCTGATGCAGAAGCCGCCGATAATTTAGCTTATTTTGTTACGAATTCAACTGTGCCTTTAGTGGCCGATATCCATTTTGATTACCGGTTGGCCTTAACCGCAATCGAGTCCGGAATCGCTAAACTTAGGATTAATCCCGGGAATATTGGTGGAAAAGACCGGGTCCAATTATTGGCCTCTAAAGCCAAAGAGCGGAATATTCCAATCCGAATCGGTGTGAATGCCGGTTCACTGGAAAAGGATTTACTGGAGAAATATACCGGTAGGATCTCCGAGGCAATGGTTTCAAGTGCGCTTCGTCATATTGGATTGTTGGAAGACGCTGATTTTCAAAATATTATAATTTCTTTAAAAGCTTCCTCAGTACCGGTTACCATTGATGCTTACCGGAAGTTGGCTGATAAATGTGATTACCCCTTTCATATTGGCATTACCGAAGCCGGAACCTGGTTTAAAGGAGCGCTTCGTTCGGCAGCCGGTTTGGCTGTTCTATTGTGGGAAGGACTTGGAGATACTTTGCGGGTATCTCTTACCGGGGATCCTGCTCAGGAAGTAACAGTAGGGCAAGAAATATTACAAGCCCTTAATATACGTCAATTTGGAGCAACCGTTCTCTCCTGCCCGACTTGCGGCCGTTGCCGGATTAACTTGGAAGCATTGGCAGCCCAAGTTGAAGAATTGGCTGCCGGGATTAAAAAGCCGATTAAAATTGCGGTGATGGGATGTGCAGTTAACGGCCCCGGGGAAGCCCGCGAAGCCGATCTGGGAGTTGCCGGCGGCAAAGGTGAAGCGCTAATCTTCCAAAAAGGACAAGTCATCAAAAAAGTACCGGAGGATCAAATACTAGCAGCTTTGAAAGAACAATTGGAAAAGATAAATTGACATTCGATGAAGGATAAAGGGTCTGGTTTAGGCCTAAATGCGACCCCTTGCCCCTGCATTAGGGGCAACCAACATTCACGAGGCCTAAAATTTCATCCTCCGCGAAGTATATTTTTCATACTGGCAGAATCATTCTAGTTTTGATTGCTGCGGAGGATGGTGGTTATCCCTATGCAGGGACAAAGGGTCTGGTTTCGGCTTACTTTCTTTTCTATCAACAATTTTTTATCAAGATAGATAATGTTATAACCAATGAACCAATAACTAACGAACTATTGAACCAATTACTTTGGAGGTATTTTTTTATGAGACAATCTCAATTATTTGCCCCGACTTTGCGGGAGGTTCCGGCTGAGGCCGAAGTAGTAAGTCATCAGTTGATGCTTCGAGCCGGAATGATCAGGAAATCAGCTGCGGGAATGTACACTTATCTTCCGTTAGCGCAACGGATTCTAGCCAAAATATCGAAGATAGTCCGGGAAGAAATGGACCGGGAAGAAGGACAGGAATTGGCTCTGCCAATTGTCCAGCCGGCCGAGATCTGGAAACAATCCGGACGCTGGGATGTTTACGGCGACGAGATGTTTCGGTTGGAGGATAGGCATCACCGGGAATTTTGTCTGGGGCCTACTCATGAAGAGATTATTACAACAGTAGTAAAAGGTGAAGTTCGTTCCTACCGCAACCTTCCGTTACGTTTGTACCAGATCCAAAACAAATACCGGGATGAAATCCGACCAAGATTTGGTTTAATGCGGGGCCGGGAATTTATAATGAAGGATTTATATTCGTTTGATACGGATGAAGCCGGTTTGGAGGAAAGCTATCAAGCTATGTACCGGGCTTATACCCGGGTCTTCACCCGCTGCGGTCTACAGTTTAGACCGGTGGAAGCTGATTCGGGCGCCATTGGTGGTAATGCCAGTCAGGAGTTTATGGTTTTGGCCGAAGCCGGCGAAGCATTGATTTTATATTGTGACTCTTGTGATTATGCAGCTAATGTGGAAAAAGCCCTCTCTAAAACTGTGATTAACTCAGCCAAATCCGGGAAAGAAATTGAGAAAATCAGCACTCCGGGCCGGAAGACAATCGAAGAGATTACCGACTTTTTAAAAGTTAAATCCGAAGATACGGTAAAAACCCTTTTCTACGGAACCGGTGATATGTATATTGCAGTATTGATACGTGGTAACGACCAGGTTAATGAGATTAAACTAGCTAACTATTTAAATGCCAAAAAAATTTATTTGGCTCCTCCGGAAGAGATTCATCAGGTATTTAATTTACCCATCGGCTATGTCGGACCGGTTGGTTTGGATGAGCGGATAAAGATTGTCGCTGATGATTTAGTTAGAGAAATGCAGTCTGTAGTAGTAGGAGCTAACGAGGAAGGTTTTCATTATATTAATGTTGATCCGTCTCGTGACTTTAAAAATGTGACCTATACCAATATTCGGACTGCTCAAGCGGGAGAAACCTGTCTCCGCTGCAACGGAAAATTGAAAGAGGTCCGGGGAATTGAGGTTGGTCAGATTTTCAAATTAGGGACCAAATATAGTAAAGCTTTGGAAGCGACTTTCTTGGATGAAAAAGGCCAATCAAACTTGATAATAATGGGCTGTTACGGAATTGGTGTTAGCCGGACCATGGCGGCGGCTATCGAGCAAAATTACGACCAAAATGGGATTAAATGGCCGATGGCAATCGCTCCGTATCATATTCATCTGGTTACCGTCAACCCGGAACAATTACCGGTTGCCGAAGATTTATATCGAAAACTGCTCGATGCGAAGCTGGAAGTGTTGTTGGATGATCGAGACGAGCGCCCGGGTGTAAAATTTAAAGATGCCGATCTAATCGGAATTCCTATCCGGATTACTATTGGTCCTAAAGGCCTGGCCAACGGAGAGGTGGAGGTCAAATTCCGCCAAACCGGAGCCGAAGAACGCTGGCCCCTTGACCAGGTTGTGGCTAAAGCAGTATCGTTAGTAGAAACAAGTATTAATGAAAATAAATAAAAGTATTTAACTCAAAAATGCACGGATTTTTATATTTCAAAAAGATTTTTATTGTCAATTGTTCATTGTCAATTGTCAATTTTATTTAAAGGAGTTTTAAAAATGCCGGAGCGGGATTGTTACGTCATTAAGCCGGATAATCGTTCATTAAGAGTATTTAAGGGGATTGAAGAAGTCTCCTTTTCTTTTCCGATTGAGCAGGTTTTAGAAGAAGGATTGGTCTCGGAGATTTTGGTAAATACCAAGGAATCATCCTGGGTTATTACCCTAGTGCTTAAAAATGAATTACTTCCAGGGCAACTTCAGGAATTAGAAACAGCGCTTAGCTCAATGGTTTTAGGATTATCTAAAGTAAAATTAAAAGCTCTAAGTCAGAAAGATTTACCATCGTTGGAGGAACGGATTCAACAAAATTGGGAGCAGTTTGTAAATGCGGCCGGTAATAAATTTGCCGGCGTCAACGGTTGGTTAACCGAGGCTAAGTATCGTTTGGTTCAGGATAATCTTTTGGAAATCGAAGTCCGTAATAAAGCCGGTGTTGAATATTTAAGCCGTCGTAGTGAAGAGCTTCGTGAAATGATTAAAGATTTCATATTGGCCGAAATCAAACTCTCTTTTGTGGTGGGGGATTTTGAGGAACAATCATTGGTAGAGGAGCTTAAGAAAGAAGAAGAGGAAGCGTTGAGGCAATCTTTAACCACTACTACAACTGCTTCTAAACCAAGCAAACCGGCTAAAAATGGAATTGATTCTAATATAGTCCTGGGGAAACGATTCAGCGGTGAACCGTTTCCCTTAAACCAGGTCAAAGAAGAACAAGAACAACTAATAATCAAAGGTGAAATCTTCCGCCTTGAATCCAGAGTTTCCAAAAACGGTAGAAAGTTTTTTTTGGGAGATTTAACTGATTACATTGATTCTTTGAGCTTTAAGATTTTCCCCCGCACAAACGACCAAGCGGAACAAGTGGAGCAGAATTTAAACGAAGGTTCCTGGGCTATTTTACGGGGTGAACTACAGTTTGATACTTATGCTAAAGAATTGGTTTTGTTGGCGTCGGATATCATGTTGACTAATGGAATATCTCGTATTGACGATGCCGAGGAAAAACGGGTTGAATTACATTTGCATACCAAAATGAGCGCCATGGATGCAACTGCTGATGTAGCGGATGCTGTTAAACAAGCCGCCAAATGGGGCCATAAAGCCATCGCTATAACCGACCACGGGGTAGTGCAAGCTTTCCCGGAAGCCTACCAGGTGGCCAAAAAAGCCGGTATTAAAGTTATTTATGGTTTGGAAGGCTATCTGGTTAATGACGGAGAACCGATTGTTATCGGCGTTGAAGCTGAAACTATCAAGGACTCGGTTTATGTAATTTTCGACCTGGAAACAACCGGTTTCAACCCCTGGAAAGAAGATCTGTTGGAGATTGGGGCAGTTAAAATTAAAGACGGAGTTATTGTTGACGAATTTAAAAGTCTAATTAAACCCAATGTCGAAATATCGGCCGAGATCCGGAAATTGACCGGTATAACCCCGGAAATGGTTAAAGAAGCTCCGGCCCCTGAAACAGTCCTCCAATCTTTCTTGAGTTTTATGGCTGATGCCGTTTTAGTAGCCCATAACGCTAAATTTGATATCAGTTTTTTAAAGGCTAAATGTCAACAATTATTAAACCGTAAAATAACTCCGCCATATTTGGACACCTTAACACTGTCCAGATCGGTTTGGCCTAATTTTAAGAGCTACCGGCTAAATGTGATCGCCAAAGAATTAGGTATAGAGTTGGTAAGCCATCATCGGGCGATTGATGATTCCAAGTGTGCGGCTGAAATTATGGAGAAAGCTTTTGAGCGAATTCAGGAACGTGATTTTGTTAAATTAGCCGAACTTAATTCTTTAGTCGGTGAGGGCGGAGTTGACCATTTAAAAACTTTTCATATAATGATCCTGGCCAAGACTCAAACCGGATTAAAGAACCTATATCGGCTGGTCTCTGATTCCCATGTTCATTATTTCCATAGGCATCCCCGTATCCCCCGTTCTTTGCTGATTAAATATCGTGAAGGATTAATAGTCGGTTCCGCTTGTGAATCAGGTGAGTTCTATCAAGCGATTTTGGAGGGGGCGGAGGAAGAAAAATTAAAAGAGATCGCCGAGTTCTACGATTACCTGGAGATTCAACCGCTGGCCAATAACCAGTTCTTAATCAAGAATCAACGGGTCCGTTCCAATGAGGATTTGCAGGAGAATAACCGCTTCATTTGTCAGCTCGGAGCTGAACTGGGGAAGCCGGTAATAGCCACCGGAGATGTCCATTTTATCCATCCTTATCAAGAGATTTACCGGAGAGTTTTATTAATGGGACAAGGCTTTGATGATGCCGACCGTCAGACTCCGCTTTATTTCCGGACTACCAACGAAATGCTGCAGGAATTCGCTTATTTGGGAGAAAAATCAGCTTACGAGGTAGTTGTTAAGAACCCTAATTTACTGGTAGATCAGATTGAAGAGGTCCGCCCGATCCCGGGGGAATTCTTTCCACCTAAAATACCCGGTTCCGAAGAAGAGATTAGAGAAATGTCTTACCGGAGAGCTATTCAATTATATGGAGATCCGTTACCGGAAATTGTTCGGGACCGTTTGGAATTGGAATTAAAGAGTATTATCGGTCATGGTTATGCGGTACTTTATTTAATCGCTCACAAATTGGTAAAAAAATCGCTGGATGATGGTTATTTAGTCGGCTCCCGAGGGTCGGTAGGATCCTCCTTTGTGGCCACCATGAATAATATAACTGAAGTTAATCCTTTGCCGGCTCATTATCGTTGTAGTAAGTGCTGGTACAGTGAGTTTAAGGAGACCGGAGAATTCGGTTCGGGGTTGGATTTACCTGATAAAGAATGTCCAAAATGCGGTAATCCGCTGCTCAAAGATGGGCAGGATATTCCGTTTGCCACTTTTATGGGGTTTGAAGGAGATAAAGAACCTGATATAGACTTAAACTTCTCCGGTGATTATCAACCCAAAGTACATCGTTATACGGAAGAGTTATTTGGAAAAGGATTTGTTTTCCGAGCCGGCACCATCACCGGATTGGCTGAAAAAATGGCTTTCGGTTTTGTCCGGGGCTATATGGAGACTAAAGGAATCAAGTTACGTCAAGCTGAAATCAACCGCCTGGTTAAAGGGTGTACCGGTGTGCGCCGTTCCACCGGACAGCACCCCGGTGGAATGGTAGTTGTTCCTCAAGACCAGGTGATATATAATTTCACTCCAATTCAATTCCCGGCCAATGACCGTAAAGCGGAGTGGATAACCACTCATTTCGACTTTCATGGAGCATTGGAAGGAAGATTGGTGAAACTTGATATCCTTGGACATGATGACCCGACTGTTCTGAGGATGTTGCATGATTTAACGGGCATAGACCCTCGAACAGTATCAGTAGTTGATCCACAGGTAATGCAGCTTTTCTCCACCGTGGAACCGCTGGGGATTACTGCGGAACAATTGGGATTTGATCTTGGAACTTTAGGGATACCGGAGTTTGGGACTGAATTTGTCCGGCAAATGTTGGAACAAACCAAACCAACTACCATTTCCGAATTGTTCAATATCTCAGGCTTATCACATGGTACCAATGTCTGGCTGGGAAATGCCCAGGAATTAATTAAAAACGGTTTAGCCAAGCTTTCTCAAGTGATTTCCGTCCGGGACGTCATAATGAATAATTTAATTTTAAAAGGACTGCCGCCAAAAGCCGCTTTTAAAATCATGGAACGGGTTCGAAAAGGGAAAGGATTGGAACCTGACGATATTACTCTAATGAAAGAGCATCAGATACAGGATTGGTATATTGAATCTTGTCAAAAGATCAAGTATTTGTTTCCCAAAGCCCATGCAGTAGCTTATGTTATTAGCGCTTTACGGATAGCGTATTATAAAGTATATCATCCGGAAGCTTTCTATGCTTCTTACTTTACGGTCAGGGCGGATGAATTTGATGCCGACATTGTAGTTCACGGGGTGGAAACAGTTCGGCAAACTCTTGAACAAATAACTCTGAAAGGTAATGATGTCACTCAAAAAGAAAAAAATTTGGGTACGATATTGGAATTGGTGTTGGAAGCCATGTTACGAGGCATTAAATTTTTAAATGTTGATATCTACAAATCCGAACCTCATAAGTTTCTGATTACTCCGGAGGGTTTACTGCCACCATTGGCATCTTTGCAAGGTTTAGGGGATAATGCCGCCAGGTATTTAGCTACTGCCAGGGGGGAAGGTCAGTTCCTTTCGATAGAGGATTTAAAAAGTAGAGCCAGATTGAGCTCAGCCGTAATTGAGGTTTTACAAAAACATGGCTGTTTGGAAGGGATGTCTGAAACGGCTCAACTTGGATTATTTTAAATCTAATCTTTTAGTAGTGTCCATTAGTGTTTATTCGTAGATTTCAAATCCATTTTATTAACCACCAATTACATGAATACTAATTAAAAAATAATTAAGCCTGTATAATATATCTGCTGTACAAAATAGGAAAACAGGATTATAATAAAAATAAAAGGATAGCAAATTATTAAATCTTAACAACTTAAGAACGATAAAGGCAAATCCGGTGAAAGCCGGAGACGCAAAGCCACGGATCTAAAGCAAGGTGTGGCTAGAATTTACTTCCCACTTTTTAGGAAATGCTCATGATTTAATGCGCGTTTCAGAAAAATAATAGTGGAAGTTATATTTTAGCAAACCTGAAAGCCATGACCGCCGGGCCGCCGAAGAAAGTTGTTTTTTGTTTCCTCTTTCTCGGCATAACCGGAAATATGTTGAATTTTTCAACATATACGTACAAGGAGGGAGCAAAATGAAAAGGATGTCAGTATTATTTATTATTTTCGCTTTATTGTTAATGATTGTTATTCCAGTCAACGCAGAGGTCTCTGATAAATGGAAACCTTCATTTAATTTGAAGCAGACTGATTGGGGTAAGGAGGATACCTCTTTACAGACAGCCGTGGTAGTATTTATTTTGGCTGATTGGGCTCAAACGAGGTATATTGCAAGCAATCCTGAATTTATTGAGACCAATCCTATTTTAGGACCTAATCCCAGTATTGAAGAAGTTGACCAATATTTTGCAATATGCGCATTAGGAAATACAGCAATTGCTTATTTTCTCCCCAAAAAATTCCGTAAATGGTGGCAGGTATTATCTTTAAGTACTCAAATCAATTTTGTAAACCATAATTATAATTTAGGGGTTAAGATGCAATTTTAATTCAAATAAAGTATTGCCAAAATATAAGGGGGAAATAAAACAATGGGTTACTAATTTTTGGTAGCCCATTGTTTATTATGGAATTCTGTATTTATTTTACCTTTGTAGGGATAAATAAATCAATCAATCCGATTACTAGAGACGCTAATAAAGCTCCAATAATTGACACGGACATTCCTGGAACAATAAATTGGGTAATATAAATTACCACAGCAGATACTAAGAAACCAACCACACCGTGAGCGTATGGGGAAATATCCTTGCCAAGAACCAGTTCAATTAGATAACTTATTCCGGCTATAACAATGGCGGCCAAAAGTGCGCTTAGAAAATTGAGGGATTTAAAACCGGGGACCACGGCTCCAATAAACATTAACACTAAAGCTGCCACCACAAAACGAACTATTGTCCTCAACCAGTCCACATTTTCACCCCCTTTTCAGCTAAAATATTAAAGCCACAGCGTCAAGCCAATTTTTCACCTTTAATAGCTTCCCCAACTGAATTGTTAGTATTCAGATCCTAAATGGGAAATTGTGTAAAGTAATAAACAAAACTTAATATCCCTTAAATATAAAAATCCCTAAATTAAATATTCCTTTTCGGAAAAAATATTTTTGGGTTACTCATGTATATAAGATGAACTAAGTCATATGAATAAGCCTTCCCCTACTGATAGCATATTCAATGATGCTTGGCGATTTATCCAGCCTGATTTTATTATTTGTAGCTGAATAAACGCCGATCAAAAGCCGAATGGGAAAGGTAAATAGCAGAATTTAGTTCATCTTTGATGGCATTTACGTTTTAAGTACGATTTAAGATTCGCGCTATTATATGTTGATAGACTAAAGTATTTACATCACTACATATAATTACGCTCATATAGATTAAGGGTTAAAACGTAAAAGCCTAA
>JAEYRX010000017.1 GCA_023435225.1 Bacillota bacterium | reverse complement strand
CAGCATTTATATCGCCTGATTCATAAGCCACTCTTCCCGCCAGCAATTCTCTTTCCCCGTCATCAATCCGTTCCAAATCACATTTGAATATCAGATCCGCCCATTTCTTGCCGTTGGTGTAATCTTGAATGAATAAATAAGTAATAATCATGTCTTTGGCAATGTAGAAGCTGTCATCATATATTTCTTTCGGATCAGGTAACAGGTCCCAGGCTTCTTGCAACAAATTTATCGACTTTTCATAATTTTTATTTGAAAATTCATTATCGCTTTCTTCCCTGATGGCTTCCACTTTTTCCTGTAACGGTGATTCCAACAACATATACTTCACTCCTATCCTTTATTCGACAATACACGCCTTGCAATAAATTCGTATCCTGTAGTTATCTCAATTTACTCCCAATGTACTTCAACCTTTCTTGATGATACCTAAAATCCCGATCCGGAAATAACTTGGGTAGCATTTCAACGATAAACTCCACATCTTGTAAGACGATGTTCTTATTTACCTTCGGCAACTCCGAAAAATTATCGGGAAAATTGATATAAAAATACTGCCATCCCCTCATCGCGCAGGAGGTGATCATAGCGTCAAAGTATTCATCCAAACGTAACGGCATGGGGAAGATAGCGCCGTTATCGTAAAAATATATCTTGCACGGGAAATCACCGGGTTCCCTTAAAAAACAACCGAACTTGCCGTCGTCTCCCCAGGCCTGCTTTTCAAACCAGTTTTGTTTCTTTAAAAACGAAAGTTCTGCTTCAGATGGTTCATGTTTATTGATGGAGTTATAGACGTCCCAGAAATCCGATTCCTGGGCCAGCGCTTCAGTAAAGCCATTAAATAAGTATCCACCATAGATGAATTGATTAGTATCATTCTAGATAAGGTTCCTGAAAAAATAGCTGGTGGTAAAAGAAAGTAAGCCTAAAATCAGACCCTTTGTCCCTCGGCGGTATTCCATCCTTGGACCGCCGATCTTGAACCTTCCATGGTTCTGGCCTGGAAAGGGATAACCACCATCCTCTGTAGTAATTAGAAATTTGAAAGATAATTCCAGTTAGTAAAAATAAGCCCCGCAGAGGATAGTATTTAGGCCTCTGTGGCCGGTGGTTGCCCTTGTTTAGGGGCAAGGGGTCGCAGTTAGACAAACAAATACTAATCCCCTCATAATAAATTATGGTTGATTTAACTGGATTGTCATTTTTATTAATAATCCCTGACAACTTCGATAGGTCCTCCCAATACCTGGGTCAATATATCAAGATGAATGTCAAAATTAAAGATCTTCATGTTCTTTTCCGTTTCTTCGCCGCCTAATAAAGCTATCGGTTCAAATCCATAACATTGATTGCTTTTTAGAATGCCGAGATTATCAACTCCATAAAAAAATAGAGCACTCTTTACTCTTGTATCAGCCATAAAAAAACCAGGTTCTAATAATATATCTCTAAAAAATTTTTCTAAGCTCATTGAAATTTGATTAGTTTTTCCATGTCTTATATTAATATTTTCCACTCCAAATTCTTTATCATCTGTTTTCAAATTATATATTACAATGATATCGGCAAATGCAGTCCTCATTATCGGATATATTTTATAGTCGGAAAAATCTATCCAATCATCTACATAACCCAGATAATCATCGGGATTAATAGTCCAGAATAAACCTTCCTCATAACCACCAAAACCATGCCTTTTCCACAGGTCAATAATCGGCGCAGGCAAGATGGTTTCGTATTTTTTGATTACTTCCTGTGGCACTTCTCTGGCATCGATTGCTTCTTGGTATTTTTCAAAAAATTGATCGTAGCCGGACATATATTACCCTCCGATTATTAATACATAACAATCATCAACATTGTCTCATACAAAACCCGTTTTTAATTCACATTATTTAAAATATGGGGCTGCATTTTCAACCAGTCCCCAAGTTCCGTTCCAAACCAAATTGAATGTCTCTACATTTAAGGTCTTCAATAAATACTGCCGGTTTTGCAAGCTTTAATTTTTAACTTCTTTTTCCTTAAGAATCTCCAATCCTCGAACATAGAGTTCTTTCCCCTGCGGTTCTTGCCCAAACAGTTCAGCAATAGACAAAATCCGTTTGATCTCAAGCGGATCTGAAATTCTCCGAATCTGATTAAGGATTGTTTCTTGAAATCCTTTGGGTTTGAATTTGATAAGTATATAGAGAAAGCAAGAATATACAATCATTCCAACCGGATTAAAAAACCAGGGGCTGGTAACCGAGTCCAGGGTTAGCGAATCGGGGACGCTATAGGTTTCCAGGAAACTGACCAGATTTTCGGGGACATCCGGACCAACATACTTATCCAACCGCTCAAATTCTTTCCGGGAAGAAGGCATTTTACTGAGGGAATCGACATAGGTTAGAAGCTTCGAACTCTCAAGAAATTTTTCATATTCCCCCGGTACCGAAAAATCGCGCGAAAGATTATGATAATAATACAAAGGAATAATTCTCCCCGGTTCATCTTTGACAAAAAACTCTACAGCCTCTTTGAGGGTAGGAATAAAAGAAAGGGAAATCTTATGGGCATACTTTGGTAGATCAGCACCGGTAAGTTTTTGCATCGTCCGCAGCAGGAGATCTGTTTCGGTATTCTGAGGAATACTGCGCAGGACTGCAATGGCGGCATCTTCAAGGGCTGAACCGTAAATATTGCCGGGTTGTGCCAAGTATTTCGCCAGATCTTCATTGGCTTTAGCTTCGCCTCTCTTTTTTACCGGAATTTCATTGTCATTGAGTTTGGCTTTCAGCACGGAAACAAGATAGGCATCCTCAGCCCAGATATGGGCCTTGTCCCAGCGAAACTG
>JAEYRX010000093.1 GCA_023435225.1 Bacillota bacterium | reverse complement strand
TGGGTAAATACTTCGAAGGCTTCCCGAGCCCGTTTATCGGGCTTTAGAATGATTTTTAATCCTAGCCCAGGGTTTTAACCCTGGGTGGACAGAACGGCAAAAAGTCTATTTTGCAACAGCCCCTTTTAATATTATACTCACCTATTTGAGGGATTTTCATAACCTAAAAATTTTACATTTAGGGAAGCGCTGATTAATCCGATTTTGTGCGAGCAAATATGCGGCATTAGGCATTTTGCGAAGCACAAAATTGTCACTTATTCAATTAATCAGCGCTTCCTTAGATACAATATATTGATAGACGTATCTGGGTGTTCAATATATATTGTATCTAAAACTTAATTATAGTAATTATGAAATCCCCTTATTTATGTTTATGGCAATATCATTTTTTATCTAGCGATAAACTCTCAATTGGAATGTCATCCCTAGCTTTAGTAACCGTATTAATCGGAGTAATTACTCTTGTATCGCCATCTAACTCAAAAACAGTCCATATTATGCCTGTTTGATTTACCGGAACATTAAATGTTTTGATAAGAGCGCTTCCTTGAAAAACCCTAACTTGGGCTCCGGAATTAGCCAAAGCCATACTGGTTTCTTCGGAATAATCGGCAAAATAATGCGCCGAGAAACGGTAGGTACCCGAGCAGAATTTATGAATAGTAGTAGTCTCCGGCCCGAAGCTGGTTCTATCATCAACATCTAGCTCTGCATATACCGTATCGTTAAATCTATATGTTCTTCGGAGGTCATCGTAATAAGTATGGAATCTGCCCGGTGTATCCGGATATGGACTTGAATCTCCTGGCGCCAAGGGTCCGGTTAGATGTGCATCCAAATCTTGGGGTTCTTCACCCCAAGTTAAAATAATCCTGATTTGATCATTATTTATAATTGGTGTCATTACACCGTTTTGCCCGCCTTTAGGGCATATAACGGAAATATATGTTGTTATCCAGCCGTCCTTTGACAACTCAGCCGTGTAATATCCTACCGGAAGCTCCTTTGAATAATAACCACAAGGGTCGGTTTTAGTAGAATTAATAATTTCCCCAGTGATATTATTAAAGCCTTCTCTAAAATTAATTGTTACACCTTCAACCCCTTTATCAATATCTTGCTTTGTACCATCAATAATTCTACCACTAACAATTCCTTTTTCCGAAGAGATCGGTTTCTTAATTAGTAAAACAGTTTGCAAAGAAGTACTGCCATTAACATTAATGTTATAATATGTTGCAGGTTGATAACCATCTATGGCAAAAAGAACATGATAATTGTTTCCATTTATTATATTATTAACAAAATACTTTCCCTGAGTATCAGTAGTTCCAGTCCCAATCTTATCAGACGATTTAAAAACCGTAACCGTCACCCCATCCAATAATTTATCATCAGATGCATCTTTTACAATACCCGAAATATTACCTGTAGTTACAGTCGAATTTGTTTTAGGTTTTTTGCTTCCGCCACCGCCGCCGCCTCCACAACCAGTGATAGTTATTAATAAAACCATAATTAATATCGGAAATAATAATATTGTGTTTTTCTTCATTTTCTCGCCCCTTTTAAAACCACTTTAACTTAGAAACAGAACATTACATAAAAATATAAACCTGCTGCAAAATTTAATCCATTATTATTATTGACAAGAATATTATTGATAATAAATAATTAAACTTCCCTATTACAAAATATTTTATTATAAAATCCGGTTAGAAAGTTATTGTCAGTTATAAATAAGAAACTCCCGCTTTATTAACGGGAGTCTTCTCTTGCCAATATTGAAAAAGTAAATCTCATAGAAGAACAATCTATCTATGTTTTCTTTAATTACCGTAATTTTTCTCAGTTTCTGCATCCGCACGAAGTTTTTTGGTGATTCTTGGCAATGTTTCGTCCTTTGGGCAATTTTTGGTTTTGGTAGAGTGCCTTTTCTATTTGTTAAAAAAATGGTCTTAATTATTACTCAAACTATTATGTAAATATTAGTTAATTCTAGATATCCATAGTAAAATTTAATAAGCGGGTGATTGCATAATTAATTGCCAAATTTTGAAGTTTTGCTTCTTCATTTAAATATCATATAATAAGACCACTTTATTTTATATAAAAAGGAGAGAATTAATAATTCACATCTAAAATTTAATAGATGATGAATCACAAGGAGGTGATTCTGATGTAAAACTTATTTAAGTTTAGTTTTACAAAATATTACAAGGAGGTATTTTTAATGTTTAAGCCTTTTCTAAAAAGAAACCTAGTATTAGTTAGTATGTTAGCTTTATTCTTCTTATCTTTCAGTTTTATTTCAGGTGCAAATCCACGTCCTTCCCCGGTAATAAGAATAAACTCCACCGAGCTGTTTTTTAACCTTTCAGTAAACTATGAACTAACCTCTCAAAGCTTCTTAATTTCTAATTCCGGGAATACCAAACTATCTTATCGAATTACTTTAACAAGTAATATAGGCAATGGTTTCAAAAGAGGCGGTAGTATTCATAATCCTTCTTCCTGGTTAAGCATTGATAACAAGATTGGTTCTCTAAAACCGGGAGAAATCAATAATGTCTTAGTAACAATAAATCCCAACAAATTAAAGCCCGGAAAAACTCAAGCCGTAATTAAAATCCTTTCAAATGACCGCCATCATCCTGTTCGGCAGATTATTGTTTCCGTATATTTAAATACGGGACAAAAGAGTTTATTATTCATAACCCCATATCCGTTATATGATTTTGGTAATGTCTGTCTTAATACTTCCCAATCAAGTAAATTCAGTTTGAGAAATTTTAGCAACCATATAATAACAATCAAACAACTGCAACTTGATAATTCTTGTTTTAAACATAACGTGCTTATACCGTTAATAATACCGGCATTTGGGGAAACAAGTCTCACGGTCACCTTTACTCCAAATAATACCGGTCCCGTTTCTACTAATCTTATGATAATTAGTAATGCCAAAGATAATCCTTACTTGACTATTCAACTGACCGGCACTGGTGTATTACCTCCAGTTGTTACAGTTGAACCAACCGATTTTGAAGAGAGCGCCGAATCAGGTGGAATTATTCAAAAATCATTCACCATCCGTAATCCGGGCGCTGATAATCTAAATTACATTATTTCCAAGTCGTCTGTTAAAACCGGCACATCTGGCATTAACAGTAACAATACTGTTGATACCTCCGATGTCACTCCCTTGGTAAAAGGAGAAAAAGATTTACGGACGGGTAAACCGGTACTCCAAAATTTTGGCGGACCGGACTCTTACGGATACCGGTGTAGTGATTCCAACAACCCGGGGGGACCGGCATATACCTGGAATGATATTAGCTGGAAAGGTATTCTATTAAACCAAATTGCCGATGTTGATGATGCCTTCGAAGCGGTAGACTTGAGTTTTGACTTTCCCTTTTATGGAAGTCGCTATAACCGAATGTTTATCTCATCCAATGGTTTTATCACCTTTTCAGACGGGTCCGCTGATTGGAGCAATTATCCTTTGCCCTCTGCTGTGGCGCCTCAAAATCTTATTGCCGGTTTTTGGGACGATTTAAATACTGCCATCGGGGAAATTTACTACTTGGATGAAGGTGACAAAGTAACTGTTCAATTTAATAACGTCGGATTTTACTCCGGTTTTTGGTTTGTTACTTTCCAAATTGTTCTTGAAAAGAATGGCACCATCACTTTCTATTATGCCAATGTTGAACATGCAGATTTAACCACGGCAACGGTAGGTATTCAAAATAGCGCCAAAGATAATGGGCTAGAGGTTCTTTTCAACAATTCTTATCTCAAGAATAATTTGGCTGTAAAAATCGAACCCATGCCATGGTTGAAAGTCTTTCCGGAATCCGGGATTGTACCGGCCGGTGGAAGCAAGGAAATTATTGTGACTTTGGATTCAACCAAAGCTGATCCGGGATGTAATATGGCGGTTTTGGAGGTTTATCCAAACTCCGAATCAACCAGTCCGATTTTAATCCCTTGTTCCTTGACGGTTTTCCCCGCCAAATCTCCATATCTGTTGCCAAGTAGTATTGATTTCGACAAGGTCTGGACTGGAAAAACCAAGGCGGTAGAGGTTTCAATTGACAACCGGAGCGGTGCCACCGATTTAGTTATTAATTCAATAAATAGTAGTAATCCTAAATTCCAGGCTTCCGGGATATCATTACCTTGGGTAATACCAGCCGGTTCTTCAGCTGCTTTTAAATTGAACTATACCCCAACGGCTCCCGAAAGTGAAAACGGAATGTTGACTATTTACAGTAATTCAACCCCCATGTCGATTTCATTCCGGGGAGAAGGCGCATTTCCACCGACGGCTGTAGTAAATCCTCCAACCTTAAAGTTCATAGTAAATCAATTTGGTCTTCCTATGGGAGAAATGCAGACCTTTGAATTGTCCAACATCGGCGGCGATTACCTAACTTGTGAATTTGCCTACACAACCAATCCCGATCTGGTTTTCATAGGCGGAATGCCGAATATACTTAACCCGGGCGAAAAACAAGATTTATACATCGGGGCCATGGGTAGTTTTTACCCCCCGGGAACTTATAATGAATCAGTAGTCTATAATACTAACGACCCGCATGGGCAGATAATTATTAATGTGATTGTAGAGGTCACTGGCGAATAAAGAACCAACCACTCAAAAACTCATATGGCTTTCTAACATAATATTTTTGTGTAACAGAAAGCCATATGAGCAATTCATAAAATTCAGCTTTGGAGTTTTAGCCGAAATTTAGCATTATAATACATTAAAAGAGCCTTACAACTCTTTATTATGATACCCATGAATGTCTTGAAATGTTCTTCAAATCCATTGTTGTAAAAATCTCAATTTTTTCATAATTGCTTCTTTAGGAAAAACCATAATCTTTGATACTCTTGCCTCCAAGAAACTCTTCTAAATCATTATGCAACACTACTAAATTCATCTACAATTAACATCCGGATATTTTCATTTACATGAAGAAATCCTGGTAAATAATTAACTCGCAAATATCAACAAATTGTAATATTAAAAGTCTATGAAATAGCTATTCAATTTGGACGCTTTTTACTTTACATGCTATAGCATGCTTTAAGCAAGCGATAAAATCAAAAAATATTGCTTATACTTCACTTTAAATGTTAAAATAAAATGAAAACTGATAAATGCTTGAAACAATAAAGTGCAGACTTGGGGATGAACATTTTGAAGAAAAAAGCAAGCAGCTTTGTCAGGAAACCAAATGCTCTTTTGTATTACAGCTCAGGCTTATTTGTAAAATATTATTACCGGCTTAACTATAACCACTCAGTGGATAATGCCATCCTTAAAGATATAAAACCACCCTATCTGGTAGTTGCCGGCCACAGCTCCTGGCTTGACTATGCCATCACCACCGCCGGCATGTTTCCAATCCGGATGAACTACGTAGGCGCCTACAATTTTTTCAGGGATAAACTCCTGAAAACAGCCTTTAAACTCATGGGAGTAATACCCAAGTATCAGTTAACCAATGACCTTGGGGCTGTCAAACTAATTAAAAGCGTCATCGACCGCAGAGGGGTTGTAGCCATTTTTCCGAATGGATGCCTCTCTAATGAAGGACGACCGGGAGGTTTCGCTGTCTTCGGCATTGCAAAGCTGATTAAGTTTTTAAATGTCCCGGTTATTGCCATTAAAACCGATGGAGGATACCTTACCCGCCCAAGGTGGACCAAGCATGCCAGACCTGGTAGATTGGAAACAAAGGTATTTCAACTGCTCACTGTCGCTGAAATCAATTCCCTTTCCGAAACTGAAATTTATGACCGGGTTATCAGCGGGACGACATTTGACGACTATAAGTGGCAGCGAGAGAAAATGATAGTGTTCAAGGGCTGCAACCTAGCCGAAGGCGTTGAGTATGTGCTGTATAAATGTCCCAAATGCCGGGGAGAGTTTACACTACGCTCCGAAGGAAACCGGATGTTTTGCACAGCTTGCGGCAATTCGGTAAAGATGAACAAATACCTGCTTTTTGAAGCGGAAGACCAGGATTCTCTCTTTTTTGACGGCATTGACAAGTGGTTTGATTATCAAAAAGAATGTATTGAAAGAGAGATTGAAAATCCCAGGTTTAAGATGAGCGCCGAGACGGAACTTAAGTGCGCCGAACCAGGAAAATATGGCTACCAACATCTGGGCCATGGGACGATCAGGATTACGAGGAATGAGATCACTTATGCTGGTACTGTGAATGGCGAGGAAAAGGAATTGGTATTCCTCATGAAAAATATCCCTATGGTTCCTTATGCAGCCGGTGAGTATATAGAGATTGCCAGGGGATCCGATATCAGCCGGTTTGTATTCGATGACCTTACCCAACAGATTAAATGGGTAATGGCAATAAGACAAATAAGAGACCGATATTATGAAGGGGCGAATGAAGATGAAGCAACAGAACGGACTCTTAGCCAAGCTGGCTTACGGTAGTGGAGATATCTACGGAGGAGGATCCTTTCTAATTGTCGGGGTGCTTTTCCTGGTGTTTTTGACCAACGTGGAAGGGCTTTCCGGCGCCCTGGCCGGTATCATCATCTTTATAGGAAAGGCCTGGGATGCCATCACCGACCCCTTTATGGGAATACTCTCAGACCGGACCAGGACCAGCTTTGGTAGGCGCCGAATTTACTTCCTGATAGGAACTGTACCGGTGTTGATTTCCTGGATTATGCTCTGGTACTCCTTCGGTATTTCCGGGACAACCGCCAAATTCATCTACTACACCTTTGCCTTCATCTTCTTCTCCTCGGCCTTTACCTTTGTTATGGTCCCCTATAACGCCATACTGGCTGATATGGTCAAGGACTACAACAAGCGGAGCGTCTTTACGGGAGTCCGTCTCAGCTTTTCGACCGGCACAGCCATACTATGCGCAATCATCCCCTCCATGATAACCGGAGCCATCCAAAATCAACAGGAAGGATATCTGGTCATGGCGTTGATATTCGGGCTGTTCTTTGGCCTAAGTTGGCTGGCGGTATTTTTAGGCACCTGGGAAAATACCAGGGACTCGGAGGGACCAGGCTTCTCATACAAGGATTGGCTGTCAGTCTTCAAGAATAAAGCCTTCCGCCTGTATGCCGGGATATTTGTGACTTCCCAGATGGCAATTGACGCTGTTATGGCCTTGGCTGTTTACTATGTCGGAGTATCACTTAGAAAACCACAGCTTTTTGTACCGGCGATGGCCTCCATCTTGATTGTACAGCTGGCCTTTATAGGCATATTTTCCGTTATATCCCAAAAGTATGGCAAGAAAGTCCCGGCATTGATTGGAGCAATTGTATGGATTGCCGATGCCCTGCTCATATTTACATTTTCATCACAGACGCCGGATTTGGTTGTCATAATCGCCTGCTCCTTTATCGGTATAGGCGCTGCCGGGTGCAACCTGGTTTCATGGTCAATCCTCCCTGATATCTCGGATATTGATGAGCTTATCACCGGCAGGCGTAGAGAGGGTTTATATTCGGGGGTGTCAACCTTTTTACGCAAGTTCTCGGGTGGAATAGTAGTCGGCGTCATCGGGCTGCTGCTTGATGCTGTAAAATATAGCGACTCGGCGGTAAAATCAGGCAATATCGCACCAATAACCGCTTGGGGAGTCAAGCTTATGTTTACTGTCATTCCGGTGGTATTCCTTACTATGATGCTTTTAACCTTAAGAAAATACATACTAAACAAGCAGGAATTTGCGGTAATGCAAAATGTGCTTGATATCTTCAGAAACAATGGAAAAACCGCCAAAATTGAAACTGAACATGCGGCTGTTTGCGAGGAGCTTACCGGAGTATCGGCTGGAAATTTTTATGGTAATTAACTGATGAAGGCTAACCGGACCATAAATGGCCCGGCTTCGAGATGGAAGCCCATTTCTTGCCCGTGGAAAAAATTTATATTAGTTAAACCCTGCTTAGGCGGGATTCTTTTTTATTTATATATTCTAGTATATAATATAAAAAAAGAGGTGAAATAAAAATATGCCCGGAAAGTCCGATACTAATCCGGCACTCGAACCGGTAATAATTGAAGGATACCGCAAAATGTCTCCCGCTCAAAGATTCAAATTAGCCATGGAAATGTCGGAGGCCGTTCGCGACTTGGCCAAAATAGGGGTCTTAAAACGCCATCCCGATATCTCCGATGAAGAGTTGCGTAAACGGTTGGGAGCGCTTTTAGTCGGACGGGAATTATCAATTAAAATAAACGGCTGGGACCCGGATGCGGAGGGTTATTGATGCAAATTCCCTTTCTGGTTACTCTAAAAGTGATCAAAGCTTTAGAGGACTGCGGCATCAATTATCTGATCGGCGGTTCCCTTGGAAGCTCTATTCACGGTATACCTCGCGCTACTTTAGACGCTGATTTGGTCACTAATATTGATAATATCCAGGTTGAACACTTGGTGGAAAAATTGCAAGCCGAATTTATAATTGATGCTGATATGATTTATGACGCCATTAAACGCCGTGGTTGTTTTAATATCATCCATTTGGAAACTATGTTTAAGGTTGATATCTTCATCTTAAAAAATAATCCATACGAAATTATGGAATTTACCCGCCGGAAACCGGAACTAATCTCTGACCCAGATACCTATGTCAATGTGGCAACTCCCGAAGATATAATTTTAAATAAACTCTTATGGTATAAGGACGGCGGCGGTGTTTCGGAACGTCAATGGGAAGATGCCAAAGGGATAGTAAAAGTACAAGGCGATTACTTGGATTATCAATATCTGGAGTATTGGGCGGGGATACTAGGACTCAAAGAATTACTGGATAGGTTAAAACAAGAGTTATAGTATATACCAATGCATTCCTAACTTCCACACCTAAATCTTTCTCTACTGCATGTTCAATGTTCTATTTTACCCTTCAAACTTCTAACTTCACCCTTTTAAAAATTAAAAGCAAAAAGCCTACAGAATATGATCTGCAGGCTTTAAATTTTTAATTGGTAGTCCCAACGGGATTCGAACCCGTGTCTCCGCCGTGAGAGGGCGGTGTCCTAGGCCTCTAGACGATAGGACCGTTTAAAAATAGTAAATTGAAAATGGTAAATGGTAAAATAAAAAATCTTTTCTTGCTTAGGGTTCCGGGCATATGATTTTCTTTTACCTTTTTCCCTTTACCATTTTAACTTTTCTTTTCTTGGCTGGGGGAGAAGGACTCGAACCCTCGCCGACAGGGCCAGAACCTGTTGTCCTACCACTAGACGATCCCCCAAGGCGCATATTATATTATACCTTCTGTGGTAAAACAGATCAAGCAAAATATTTAGACTAATATTGAAAATTATCCCTCTTTTTAAAATGGAACTGAACTTATATTCTATTAATTATCATCTGACAACCATTTTATAGCACTATTGGTGTTTTCAAATAAGTTAAAAGATTTATTTAATTGCATAATTAAATTATTTGACATTTTATTCAAACCAACAATAGCAGCTTTTTCTATATGAAGATTACAAAAAGATATAAATTCTTTTAATTTCTCTATCATTTCAAGGTTTAATTGGATATCATTTATATCTATAATTATCGAAAGTGAATTTGTTGATTGTTCTTGAATAATAATTTCTGCTTCGTATATAACATTTGATAATTCTTGTTTTGAAATATTAGAAAAATCTATCAACAAAATTCTTTCTATCGTATTGGAATTAATAAATCTGATTCTTTTATTTTTATCTGATAGTATTTTATTGAAATTATTAAAATCAATTTTTTCATCTATAACATTAAAAACTTTAATAGAATTGTTAATTCGCCTTAAAACTCTCTCTTTCCCTAAAGCATGCATAGTTTCAAAAAGTCCAGGAGTAGCTGTTCTCCCTGATATTGCTACCCGCAATGGCATAAATACTTGACCATCATGTAGATTAAGATTTTCAGCCAGACCTCGTGCAACTGTTTCTAATCTATGTTCTGTAAAATCTGAATCGACTTTTTTTAATGCCTCCAACGCTCCTTCTAATACTTGAAGACTAGTATTTTCATCCATTTTTTTAGGGATTAATAATTCTTTAGTAGGAGCTGGAATTTCTTCTAGAAGAAAATAGCTTGCTAAATCAACAATATCAGGTATTGACTTTAGTCGTTCCCGAAGTAAAGGCATTAAACGGACTAAATAGTGATAAGTGTTTTCCGGGCAAGGATTCGGAATTAAATTGGCTTGTTGCAGATAAGGCAAGCAGCGTCTGGCCAAATCTTCAGCAGATAGACTCCTTATATAAACTCCATTAAACCAATCCAACTTTTCAGTAGAAAAGGCTACCGGAGATTTATTAATCCGGTCAATACTAAAGACCTTCGCCGCCTCTTCCAGAGTGAACATTTCCTGATCGGTCCCCGGATTCCAGCCAAGCAATAACAAAAAGTTAAATAAGGCTTCCGGTAAATAACCCTTCTCCCGGTATTCCTTAACACTGGTTGCGCCATGTCTTTTACTTAGTTTCCCGCCACCCGGTGCTAAAAAAATCGGTAAATGTGCGAATTGCGGAGGTTCCCAACCAAAAGCCTGATATAATAGAACATGCCTTGGGGTACTTACCAGCCATTCATCACCCCGCATTACATGGGTAATTTTCATTAAGTGGTCATCAATAATGTTGGCTAAATGGTAAGTGGGAAAACCATCCGACTTTAAAAGTACAAAATCGTCAATAGTATTATTATCAAATTCCAACTCACCACGGAGTTGGTCATAAACTGTAGTCCGGCCTTCCGGTATCCTAAAACGTACCACCGAACGGGCACCTTGAGTTTCAAGTTCCCGGCGTTGTTCGTCGCTTAAATGCAAACAAAAACGGTCATAACCCGAAGGTTGTTTGGCAGCCTCCTGTTCTTTCCGGAGTTTATCCAGACGCTCGGCTGTACAATAACAACGGTAAGCTTTCCCTTCGGCTATAAGTTGCTCAGCATGTTTTTTGTAAAGATCCAACCGTTCCGATTGAGAGTATGGTCCATACTCCCCGCCGACCTCCGGACCCTCATCCCAATCCAAACCAAGCCAGCGAAGACTGGCCATAATATCGGTCAAAGCATCCGGTACATAACGGTTCCGGTCGGTATCCTCAATCCGTAATAAGAATTTCCCACCGGAATGTCGGGCTAACAACCAATTATAAAGAGCAGTCCTGGCCCCTCCAATATGTAAATAACCGGTCGGACTTGGGGCAAACCGGACGCGAACTTCAGTCTCTTTCATCTTCTTCACTCCTGGGCAAATAATCTTGTAATATAATAACATAATAGAGCTAACGTCGCAATCAAATTAAAAATAATAACCTTTAGAAGTTTAAAAGCAATTAGCTTTAATAGAAATAAATAATACCACCTTAAAAATAAAATAAAAATAGGGCTGTTGCCAACCCTACTTTTGAATCACCTCATTGTTTTTTCTGCCGTTGTTGCCGCTTATTCATCCCCTTCGCCGGAGAGTTATAAGAAACTTCTTCCGCATACTCTTCATCAGTCTTCGGAGTAATTTCTTCAGCTATCTCCGCTTGATTTTTCTTACTCGGCATTTGATTCTTATTCTGTTTATCCACCAATACCATCCTTCCGCCCTGTGGGCGATTTAATATTTCTATTATCCCTCACGACGTAAAGCTAAATCTGTAATTTTTGGATTAATAGTCCAAATATATCCAATCTTACCATTGTTTTAAAACTAGACAAAATCTTAGGATTTGCTAAAATATAATTCCTACTATCATTTTTCTGAAACACACATCTAGTCATGTGCATTTCAGAAAAAAGTGGGAACTAATATTTTAGCTGCTCCTGGGATTTGCTAAAATATAATTCCTACTATTTTTTTGAAGTAAGTTATTCTGGAGGCCAGACAAGAGGTACGAGGCAACAGGCAACATTGTTAAGAGTAAATATTTAAATACTTGGGGGAGGGATTTGGATGATCTGTCCGATTTGTAGTAAACATCGTCTTCTTAGAGCTGAAGGAAAATGGTACTGCCCTCATTGTTTTCATGTTTATAACCATTTACCGCTATATGGAGAAAAAAGTTAAGGCTGGTTGACCCAGCCTTTTATTGTTTAAAAGGTATAAAAATTCTTTTTTACTTTTTTTATTTCCAACTACTAAAAGTCTTCTCCCAGTCTCCCCTGGCGATTCCTTTTTCAGTAATAATCGCGGTAACATATTTTGCAGGGGTAACATCGAAAGCCGGGTTAAATACCTTAACCCCTTCCGGAGCCACCATATTTCCGCCAAATGAAGTAACTTCAGTGGACGCCCGCTCCTCAATAGGGATCTCAGCCCCGGTCTTTAGCTTTAAATCAATAGTTGACAGAGGAGCGGCTACATAAAATGGAATTCCATGTTCCTTAGCCAGAATGGCTACTCCGTACGTACCTATTTTATTAGCCACATCGCCATTAGCCGTTATCCGGTCAGCTCCGACTATAACCGCCTGAACCTTACCCATCCGCATTACTGAAGCAGCCATATTGTCGGTAATTAAAGTAACCGGGATTCCTTCCTGCATCAACTCCCAAGTTGTCAATCTGGCTCCCTGGAGTAATGGTCTAGTTTCATCGGCATAGACCGCAATCTTCTTTCCTTGTTCAACAGCTACTCTAATTGCCGCCAAAGCGGTACCATAAGCGGCTGTAGCTAATGCTCCGGCATTACAATGAGTCAATATTCCCATTCCGTCTTCAAATAAGGAAGCACCATATTCACCCATTTTCCGATTAATTGTTTCATCTTCAGCAGCGATGGTTTTTGCCTCAGCTTCCAGTTTATCAACAACTTGTTGATTGGCTAATCCCGAACAAGCTTCCAAGATGGATTTCTGCCTATCCAATGCCCAAAATAAATTGACTGCCGTAGGTCTGGTTTTAGCCAGCTCATCAATTACCCGGTTAATACTATCCCGGAAATCCGGAGCGCTCAAAAACTGTTTAGCTCCCAAAACCACCCCAAAAGCAGCTGCAATCCCAATGGCAGGCGCTCCCCGAACTTGAAGCCGTCTAATCGCCTCCGCTACCACTTCATATTGATTAGTAATAATATATTTTGTTTCTTCCGGTAATAATGTTTGGTCAATTAAAGTCAACTGCCCGTTCTTCCATTCAATAGTACGCCAGTTCATTCGGTTCTCCTCATTCATTTTCTACAACTACATTTAACTTCATCAGTAATGTCCAACAAGAAGGTAGTAATCAATTCCCGGAGTTTTTCCTGGTTTAAAGACATAATCTGGACTACTTCCGCATGTTTGAGCGGTGTTACGGTAATACCGGCCGCCCAATTGGTGATAGTACTGATATTTGCATAACAGATACCCAGCTCTCTTGCTAAGACTACTTCCGGCACTCCGGTCATTCCAACAACAGTTCCACCCAGCATTCTGAACATTCTAATTTCAGCTGCGGTTTCATAACGGGGTCCTTCCGCACAAACATAGCATCCCCCAATTTGAACCGGTAAATTTATCTTTGAAGCGGCTTGGCCTAAAAATCCCCTTAAAGCAGGACAATACGGTTCGGTTACATCAATATGCGCTTTTTGAACATCCCCCTGTTCGAAAAAAGTTAAAGGACGCTGTTTGGTAAAGTCCAGAAACTGATCTACAATTACCATAGCGCCTGGCGCCAATTCCGGTTTTAAACTACCAACTGCCGTAGTCGCGATAATTCGCTTTACTCCCAGTTCTTTAAGACCCCAAATATTAGCCCGATAATTAACTTGATGCGGTAATACCGAATGGTCCTTGCCGTGTCTTGGTAAAAAAGCCACCTCTAATTTTTGGTTCTTACCAATTAAAGGCCGAATTTCTCCATAAGGGGTTTCAACTAGTTCTTCCCGAACATCGGTCAACATTCCCGGTTGATAAAACCCGGAACCTCCGATAATAGCCATTTCTACTTTAGACATTTTTCTTCCTCCTTAATGCCGTCAGTTTTTGCCGTAACTGTTCTTCGACTTTCTCCGGCAGTTTCACCAAAGGAGGATACGGCATTGTCTCCTCCGGTACCGAAACTGTTATATCTGCTGCCTTGGAGATAACCTTAGGTATATATGGTTCAATTTCTAATAAATCATGGAGAATAACCAATGCTCCCTCTTTATCGGGGATTCTTCCTTTGCCGGATGTATCCGGATCCAGTTGCGGATTTGGTGGCAAAGGAGAACCCACACAAGACGGGCAACCATCTTCACAACTGCAGGAAGCGATTAATTCCCGGGCTGATTTTAACACATCTTCGACTTTTTCAAAAGAACGGTGGGCAAATCCAATCCCACCGGGATATTTATCATATACAAAAATGGACGGTGCTCCATTATTCATCATATCAACCACTGACCCAATATCGCCGGTATCGCACATAACCAGAAACGGTAAGACTTCGGAGAGAACATTGGCGATACCGAGCATGCTTTCCAGCGGGTCCCGGCCGAACTCTTTTACCAGATGCAAAGTGGAGGGAGGCGGTATCACCCAAAAAGCTTTGGTCTGCATTACCGAGGGATCAATACTAATCTTTCCAAAGCCAATACTGTCTCTGGAACCAAATTTGATCTTCCGGAAGAGATATGGTTTGATCATTACTTCCACATCTCCAAAACCGGTTACGGCTTTGCGCCAGGTGCTTTCGGTCTCTTTTTCGGTGGTGGTTATCTGAACCTCAGTAATAGACTGGGTATAGTAATCAACCTCAAGTTTTTGAACATAAGAGATCTTTTGGGGAACATTCATCTCTTTGACAAAATAAGTCTCTCCGTCATGTAGGTAAATCGCTTCGGTATAAATCTGTTGGTAGGCGCTGGCCTCATCCAGAGTACCGATAACCTTTGGCGGTTGGGTTGTGATGTCCACAATGCTGAAGGTGTTATCAGAGATATTTCTTAAACTGACTTCGGCGGCGGGAAAACCCGGACTTCGCCAGTACCACTTTCCGGCGGTCAACTGTATCTCCCCCGCTTCACCCAGCAACTCCAGGATAGCCGGGGTAAAAGCGCCGAACTCATGACAATCAGCTGCAGTTAATGGCGCCTCAAAAACAGCGCTTCGTAAATGTCCCATTAATATATGAGGATTATCCGGATCAATTACCGCTGATTCCGGATTTCGTTCCATGAAATAATTAGGGTTCTTCACTAAATACTGATCAATTGGGTTCTGATGTGGAATATAAATTACCAAGGATTCCTCTTGGGACCGGCCGGCCCGGCCGGCTTGCTGCCAAGTAGAAGCGATAGTCCCCGGATAGCCAACCAAGATACAAGCTTCTAATTGCCCAATATCGATCCCTAATTCCAGTGCATTGGTACTGGTGACTCCTAACAATTCTCCTTCAAAAAGTTGCCGTTCAATTTCCCGGCGTTCTTCCGGCAGATAACCGCCGCGGTAGGCCCGGATTTTTTTAGCCAGAGTCGGACTAACCTTTTGGAGTTGGTCCTGGACGTAACGATACATCAACTCCGTAACCACTCTAGTCTTAGTAAAAGCTATAGTTGGGATCCGTTCTTTGATTAATTCAACCATTAAGCCGGCTGCTTCCGAATTTGCGCTGCGCCGTTCGGTTTTAGTCTGGTCAAGATGTGGCGGATTCCAATAAACAAAATATTTACTGCCCCGGGGCGCTCCATCATGGTCAATTAAACTCATTGACAGGCCCAATAAGCTTTCAGCATGCTGCAATGGATTATTAATCGTAGCCGAAGTTCCGATAAACACCGGATTACTGCCGTAATTAGCGCAGATCCTCTTCAGACGGCGAATTACATTAGCGACATTTGAGCCGAAGACTCCGCGATAAGTATGGATTTCATCTATTATTACGTATTTAAGATTAGCAAAAAAAGCCGACCAACCGGGATGTTTTGGCAGAATACCCTGGTGAAGCATGTCGGGATTGGTTAAAATAAAATTTCCCTGATCACGGAGTTTCTTCCTGGTATTAACCGAAGTATCTCCATCATAGGTCCCCATCACCGGTTTTGTTCCGGCAATCCCTTCACAAAGCCGGTTCAAAGCTTTCAACTGGTCCTGAGCCAGAGCTTTGGTTGGATATAAAAACAAAGCCCGCGACCGCTGATCCAAAAAATAACTCTCCAGCGCCGGGATAAGATAGCATAAAGACTTTCCGCTGGCGGTGCCGGTAACTATTACGGTATGTTTCCCGTTCCTGATCTCGGTGATTGCTTCCGCTTGATGAAAATATAATTTATTTATACCCTTCTTAGCTAATAATCCTTCAATCTCCGGCGTCAAAGGAGGATAAACCTCTCCATATTCCGCTTCTTTACTAGGCAGATTGGTCGTAAAAACATTCTGACCTTGATAATATTGATTTGAGGCCAATTCTTTTAAAAAACGCTGTACATCCATTTTTATCCTCATCCAAATAAAATATGGATAGTCTTTCGACGAATAGGAGGAACTTCCTGCAAGAATCAAGAGAAAGGAGAAATGAGAAAGGAATAAGGAGTCAGGAGAGAAACTCTACTATGGTCACGCCTGAGTGACTATAACTAGGTCCGACACTCACCTTTATTAAAATATTATCAATACTGAAAAATCTTTCCTCCTACCTTTATCAAGACGATTGCGGCCGTCCCTTTCGAGTTTATTTTCACCTCAACTAAAACTTTCGTTCCTTCTCTTAAAACCTCCCCCAGAATCTGCCTCTGATTCTCCGGTAAGTAATATTGTTCGATACCATATTCCATTGACCCATAACGATACTTCCCCTTTATTACCACCTCATTCTTGGTCAATCCGACTGGAAATCCATCCACCACCCTAACCGGCTGCCAGATTTTATTTTTATCGGGACTAAGGAGCAGATAATAATTTTTGCCGTTAACATAATTTAGTTTTTTACCATCCAAAGGTAAATTATCGGGGATGGATATCCGGTATCTTAACCTCACGTAATAGCCCTGAAAAAGGGAGTATGGATCCACCGGCGCTGTTTCCAGTACTACTTTTCGACCAAAAGTCAATGTTTGCCACCGGGGAATTACGATTGAAAATAACAATACCAATTGTAATAAAACGGCTAAAGTGAAAAATGCTGTTTTTCTATTCATTAGCTATCACCCGCTTCCGGTATTTCTTTTCAAACCGGAGACCGCCAAAGATTAAAATAAGACCGGAGACTACAAATGCCAATGACTTCCATAACAATCCGGTTTCATATTCCAAAAACCGGCTAACAATCTCCAATACTAGTAAACCAAGGCCCAGCCAAAAAAAGCGCCTGTCTAATTCATTTAATCCAAACCTAAATAAAAATGCTCCCAGGATTATTAAACCTATATTGCTGATTATAGTCCCGGAGAGTAGTCCTAGAACCCCGGCAAACGGAATAGTAACAACTAAAATCATCGTTATAACACTAAGAATTAAGTGTGAATCTTTATTATAACGGTGTTCAGCTTTATAATACCCGTATATAATGCTTACAATAGCGCTTACCAGACAAACGATGATCAAAAAAATACTCCAAGTGACCCCAATTTTCCAACCTGATTTAATTATCATCTCAATTACTTGATGAAAAGAGATAATATAAAAGACCACACTCAACGTTAAAACACCTAAAAACTTACTATCATATTGAAATTCCTGATTACGGCTAATTAAAGGTAAATTGGCATAACCCCAATAACTAAGTCCTAGAAATAACGCTGAAAGTATAACGGGTACTGGTGAATTATCGGGCCATTTAGGTAATAAATAGGTAATCAAGGCTACTCCCCATCCTAGTAAAGCCAAAAAATGAACACCCCGGACAGACCACCGGAAGGCAAACGGTAAAAATGCTAGTAATAAAGCAAAAGGATAAACCGGGATTCCGGTTGGGTTATCCCCCAACCAGCCGATAAACCAAATGAATGAAGCTATAATAGCAAGCACAGCATGGGGAATGCTATTGACAACATAAGCCATTACCAAGGCCCCGATTGTCCAGATCAAAAAACCATGATAAAAATCAGCCGTTAAGTGAAATATTTGTGCTATTAATGCAATATTGGCACCAAAAATCAAGCTTCCCAATAGTACTAAGGCATGCCCTAACCGGGGCAGATTGCCTCTAATCTTCCAAAAATAAAAACCGGCCCAATCTACAGCCAGCATAATACTAATTATTAAAAACAACTTCCAAAAACGCGGTATGCCTTCCCAATGGGCAGCCACAAAAGCCACTACTCCACCGGCTATCAATACTGCGCCAAAAATAAAAATAGCATTTATCAAAGTTGCTTGGGACTCTTCCCTGAGCTTATCCAGGTCATATCTCCGGCTAATTACCATTCCTTGTTCTTCACTGATTATCCCGTCTTTTAACCAAACAGACAATTCCGCGGGCAACACCCGGCGAAAACTGTTTTTGACCGAATAAAAACCCAGAAAGACTCCAAGTATTACCAATAAAAATACGATTGTACCCCCGATCATTATTTTGTTACCCCCTTTCATAACTTAAAAATCTAAAATGAACCTCTTACTCCTATACTTTTTTTTACTAATAAAAATTATACATCAGATTAAAATTTAATCTACCGGGGAAAATACCTTCATTAGTTAAAATTATTAAAATCGGAGGGTAATTTGGAGTTAAATCAAGCTACTATTACACCGAGTACCAAATCGAATATAATCTTCCCTGATTTTCAACCGGTTTTTGAAGAAACTAATTCCTTCTCTGATTTTCTATTAAAAATGCGCCGTAAGCAATGGGATAACCGGGATGCTTTCCTGCTTCATTATTGGGCGGAGAAAATGGCTCTAAACCACGGTTTTGAAGATTTACAAGTTTTAAATCATCTTCAGGAATATTGGCGGCAAAATGATTTTATTCTCTATCCGCACCAGGTGGAGAGCGCTAAAAAAGTGATATCACAAATGCGGGGTCGGGCTATTCTTGCTGATGAAGTCGGTTTGGGAAAAACCATTGAAGCCGGAATGATTCTCAAAGAATACATTTTAAGAGGACTGGTAAAACGTTTTCTAATCTTGGTCCCAGCTGCGCTTTGCCGGCAATGGGCTGCCGAACTACAGGAGAAATTCGCCATCCCAACCATAATTGCCAAAAAAGAATGGGATTGGTCCCATTACCAAGCTCTGATTGCTTCAATTGATACGGCTAAAAAAGAAAGCCACCGTCAGGAAATCTTAAATCTTTATTTTGATATGGTTATCGTCGATGAAGCCCATAAACTAAAGAGTACCCAAACTCAGAACTGGCAATTCGTCAATAGTATTCAAAAGAAATATTTTCTCTTACTGACAGCTACTCCCCTTCAAAATGATTTAAAAGAGTTGTTCAATCTGATTACCTTGCTAAAACCGGGTCAATTAGGCAACTATCGTAATTTCAAGAAAAAATATACTTCCGATAAACGGATCCCTAAAAATGAACAAGAGCTTAAAGGAGTCTTAAGTGAAGTGATGATCCGGAACAAACATGGTAAAGACATGGGTTTTACTAAACGGATTGTCGAAAATATTCCAATTGTTCTGTCTTCGTTGGAACGAACCTTATATGATAATATTACCGAATTTATCCGCTATAATCTGCTAAGAGGTCCCGGTGGGTTAAGCGCTTTACCTTTACTTACTCTTCAAAGAGAGATTTGTTCCAGCACTTTTGCTGCTGTTCTAACCTTATTTAAGCTGGCCCAAAATATGAACAGCGAGGATAAGGCAGCCCAAGAAGAAGCGACGTCTCTATTCCAACTGTCCCAACAGGTTAAGCAAAATTCGAAAATGATGGTAGTTGAAGAATTAATAAAAAAAACTTCGGAAAAAGTTATTATTTTTACCGAATTTTTAGGAACTCAAAGCTATATCAGATCACGGTTGGAACAATCAGGTATTCTCACCCTCGCTTTCGACGGACATTTAACTGCTTCCAATAAAGAGAGGGTAAAGTTCGAATTTCGGAACCGCCCCCAATACCGGGTTATGGTCTGTACCGAGTCCGGTGGTGAAGGTATAAACCTACAATTCTGCAATACAATGATTAATTACGATTTACCCTGGAACCCAATGCGGCTGGAACAACGGATTGGCCGTATTCACCGTTTGGGGCAGACCAGAGATGTTTATATTTACAATCTTTCCACTAAAGATACCATCGAAGAACATCTACTCCGCCTCTTAACTGAAAAAGTTAAAATGTTTGAAATGGTAATCGGTGAAAGTGAACGGGTCATTGGCAAGCTAAGCAAAGGTAAGAGCTTTGAAGGCAGGATTATGGAATTATTACTAAAAGCATCTTCCCAGGAAGAATTAAACCAAGGTTTCTCCCAACTAGGTAACGAGATAGATAATCTATTAAAAGAAGACAACCCGGATTGGCTGGAAAAGAATTAGTTCATTGGTTCGTTAGTTCGTTAGTGTATTAGTTATTGGTTATTAGCTCATTAGTTATAAGTAATTAGTTATTGGTTCATTGATTTTAAAGTCTACTTTGGTTTGATTATTCGCTAGTTTAGAAATCAGAGTATTGGTTTAATTGTCAATTATCAATTCTCAACTGTTAATTAAATAACGGGGGTTTATATGTCGCAAGGCTCAGAACAAGATAAAATTTTTAGTTTTATAGTGGATGCATTAAAAATTTCCAACTCACCTTATACCATCATCAATTCCGAGTTAATAATGGCTCAGTGTCAAGTGGCAATTCCTCGTAGTTTTTTTAGTCCGGCTCGAGTCGAAAACCTTAGCCTGCAAATGGTGTGTAGCTCAAAGCTATTAGAAAAATATCCCGGGTCTGAACTAGTAATCAAAGGCAGTTTCCGGCTACAATGGTTTATAGAAGGAATCCGGGAACGGGGATTAATAACCACCGGAACTTTTGCATATGATCTTGACCCCCGGAAAATTCAACGGGAAATATTAGCTCTATTGCCCGCAGGATCAAAATTCTTTTTCGAACAACCGGTATTGGCTTTTCATCCGGAGCTGCTGGTCAATTTTAAAGTTGGTTTTGAGACTGATGAAAAAATTGAAGAAATATATAACTTAGGCATCAATCTGGTTAACGGAGAGATTACTTCCAACCTGCTTCAAGAGTTAATGGATAAAAAATTAAGCCCGAAACCACCGAAAAAACATCTGGAAAAAAGAACAATTCCTTATCGGGAAGGTTTTAATTCTTTATTAAATCATTTAAAATGGCAACTTCAAAACCATGATAACCAATGGATCGCATCAGCCAAATCCCGTTGGGAAGAGGAAGTTAATTATTTGGAGTCATTCTATCGCGGAACAGGTGACGATGATGAAAAAGATGAGTCCGGTTTTTACCGCCGCCTGGCTGAAGGTTACCGTAAATACCAACCGGTAATAAAAATCCAAATCATCAATGTTGGATTGTTATATTTGCCGATTATCCGCTATCATCTAGAGTCGTATGACAACCAAAAATCAGTAATCGTTTATGACCCGGTAAGACGGAAGATTAAGATTTAGGCGAAAGGCGTGAGGCGACAGGTCGAAGTTAAACAAAGACTTCTACTTGTCAATATATTCGAAAAAAAAGTGTTTTTTAGCAGAAAATTAATACTAAGATACCCTTTCACCTTTCGCCTACTTGCCTCTCGTCTTAATTTAGCTATCCCAAATCCCCAAAATGATAAAGTATTACCGAAGCCACAACCAGACCGGCGGTCTCAGTTCGTAAAATCCGGGGTCCCAGTGTTACCGGTATAGCTCCGGCATCAACGGCTTGCGATACTTCATGTTGGGAAAACCCACCCTCCGGACCAATAAATACCGTAACTTGCTCTGGAAACTCTGTTCTACTCTCTAAAACATGTTTAATTGATTGTTCCTGCTCACCCTCCCAAGGGATTAACCAAAGTCCTTGGGGTTTTGTATCCCGAAAAAATTCCGCCCAGCTTTTTACCGGTGCTAAGGTTGGGATTATTTGTCGTCCCGATTGTTCCGCAGCTTCATGAATTATTTTCCGCCAGCGTTCCCCTTTTTTCCGGGCTTGTTCCCGTTCGAATTTGACGTGACTTCGTTCACTTATAACCGGTTGAAAAGAACTTACCCCAAGTTCGGTATTTTTTTGGATAAGAAATTCAAATTTATCCGCTTTGGGCATGCTTTGAACCAATTGAATCTTTACTCCAGGTTCAGTTCGGCGTTCAACTTGCCTGATAATTTCTGCCAAGATAGCATCTGGGGTAACCTCGGTTATTCTCGCTAAATATTCTTGCCCTTTGCCGTTAAGAACCGTCACTTCCGACCCTGGTCCCTGCCGGAGTACATTTAAGAGGTGGTGCCGGTCATCGTTTTTTAAAATCACTAAATTATCTTTTATCTGTTCCGAGGGTATAAAAAAGCGGGTCATATCGTCTCCTTAACCTTGCCAACTGGCAATATAAATCAAATTTCCCACATCAAACTTAGGGTCTTTAATTTCCCATTTACCGTTTAATCCCAATTCCTTAGCGGTCAATTCAAAATGACACATAGCGATACCTATATCCAGGTTTTGAAGTTTAATTTCACCAAAAATACTATTGTAAATCCGGTTTTCTTTTAGATAAAAATGATAGGTCTCATATTCGGTTTCTTTAATAATTCGCCATGGTTGTTTATTAGAAGCTGATGGAGCTAATCTTACCATCTCCAGAGGTAGAAAGTATTTTTCTTCCTCCCTCATATTCAGTGGTTTATTTAGATTCTGTTCAAAGAAAATTTCCCCAAATTGTTTACGTTTTTTAGAACCAACTAATGCTATGATTGTATTATCCCTAAAGTTTCTTTTTTCAGTTGGATAACCAAGCGGAGTAACTGCCGGAATCAATTCATCGGCAGAAGTACTCATCTTTTTAGCAAAAGTGCTTCTATTCAGGGAACCACCTAACCAACAAGTACCTAATCCTAAACCAGTAGCTGTTAATATAATTTTTTCCATGCAATAACCGAAATCTTCCATGGCTTTTAAGCCTTTTCCAACTGCGCCTGCAATAAACAAATTTGCTCCCCTGATAACCCCATATGTACCAAGTTCCTTTAATTCTTGGCGTTCATTTTCAGTTGTTTGGACTAGTTGGAATCGGACTTTGCTACCTAAAGGGCTCTGGGATGCTGTTTGGAACTCAGCTTCGATTTTTTCTTTTATTTCCTTAGTAACTTCTTGATTGGAGTAAGTCCTAATCGAAGAACGTTTTTTAATAACCTCTATAATTGATGACATTATTACTCCTCCATATTTTCGTTTTTCTTTTTTATAATTCCATTTAAAATCAATGATACCGTATAAACAACTTTTTCTTTCACTTCTGTTAATTCGGAATCATTTAATAGACAATTCCCATCAATTAATCCCTCTATCACAGACTATAATAGAAAAATTATTGTTATTCAATAATTTTTTATTGAAAAACAATAAGAAGTTATTGAACATCAAAATATAACTTGTATGTTAATCCACTTTTTACTTGACTTTTTATTACAAAAATTTTATTATGATAATATATTTGTAATATAATAAAATATGGTGACTTAATGAAAGATAGTGAATTAATTTTCGGTTTAATGGCCGCATTTGCTAAAAATGAATATACCTTTGCCGATCTAAAACACTTAACTGTGGTTTTTAATGTTACCGAAACAAGCTTACGGACGAACTTATCCCGAATGACCGGCCATAACATCATCAAAACCCGGTATGAGGGAAAAAAGGTCTTTTATAGTTTCACCCCTAAAGGTTCCAAGATTAGTAACAATATCGCCTCCTCTTTTACAGCTTTGGATTGGAATAATTGGACCAATCTTTGGTGGGGAGTCATATTTTCCGTACCGGATATTCAAAAAAATGAAAGATACTATTTTCGCAAGAAACTATTGGCCTACCGGTTTGCATCTCTCCATCCCGGTTTCTGGATTAGACCATTACATCAAACCGATCAAATGGATACTAATTTGGAGAAAATCTTTCTTAACCCCCATTGCCGGGTGATTCAATTTAATTTTTTTAAGAAGATATCAAGTCAAGAAATTGATGATCTTTGGGGAATTTCGCAAGTTAATGTTGAATTTAAAAAAGCTCTAAAGACACTTGCTGAAAGTAATTCCGGATTATCCTCATTATCACCTGAAGAAGCTTTAGTTGAAAGAATGAGGATCGGAAATCATGCTGTAGTAGCTTTAGCTAAAAATCCTTTGCTGCCACCTATCTTTCTGCCTGATAATTGGTTGGGTGAAACCCTAAAAAAAACATTCTATGAATGGGACCAAACCGTAACCAAACTTGCCTGGCCTTATGTCCGTCAAATATTTGAAGGAGGTTGTAATAATGCAAAATAAGCTCATTTTTGGGATCGGCCTGGGGATTATCGCTGGTGTAGTTGACGTGATTCCTATGATTCTCCAAAAACTAACCTGGGATGCCAACCTATCGGCATTTTCAATGTGGGTGGTCGTCGGATTTCTAATTGCTTCTAGTAATCTTAAACTCAATGGGGTATTAAAAGGCATCATTATTTCCTATATAACTATTATCCCGGTTGCATTTCTAATCGGTTGGCGGGAACCGCTTACTTTGGTTCCAATTGGAATTATGTCCTTAATACTCGGTAGCCTTCTAGGCTATTTTATTGAAAAATATCAAGGAGTTTAATAATGGATAAAGCAATCAATAACAATTCAAAATGGCTCAGCAAGCTAAACGACAACCCTATTCCCTGGTTATTATCGAGCAATCCCTGGACACGTTACCGAACATATATAGACTTATTGGAACTACCGCCAACAGATTCAGAAGTTTTAAAAGCCAAAACTGAACTTATCAACCATCCTCATATTCAATCCCTGTTAACAGAAGCCGGAGAATGGTTCTCCAAAAGTATAACCCGTCATAACGACCCCAAGATTTGTTTTTATAAGCTTCGAATGTTAGTTGACTTTGGTTTGGATAGAAACGATTCGGGTATTAATACTCTTATCGCAAACGCAACCAGCCATCTGGTTGATGAAATGTATGCAACCAGACAAACGTTACCCAAACCAGGCCTTGGTCTTATTATGCCTGATGTCAATGCCAATGAATGGCATGCATTACCCTGTGATACTCCGCTGATAACTTACGCTCTTTTGAAAATGGGTATCAAGGATTCCCAGATGAATAGGGTAATAAATTTAATAAGCAATAAATGGAATACCCGGCAGGGCTGGTTTTGCCATTTCTTTTTTGTGGAGAAACAACATCAAAAACTTCAGATTGGTTGTCCAATGGCCGGCTTAATGGCCCTGGAAGTCTTTTCATCAATTCCCGAACTAAAAGAATCCGCTTCCGCCAAAAACGCTTATGAAACCTTAAAATTTCATTATGAATGCGGACAATCGGTTTATTTCTTCGGGCGTTCCAAGAAGTTTTGGACCTTGAAATATCCTTTCGTCTGGTATAACGCGCTTTATCTGGCCGAAGTTTTGACGAGATTTGAGTTTTTAAAATATGAACCGCTGGTTAAAGAGCTGATAAACTGGATTGAAGAATCCCAGGATGAATTAGGGCGTTGGAAAGCAACTTCGATGTTTATGGAGTATAAAAATTGGGATTTTGCCGATAAAAAAGTCCCTTCTCCCTGGATTACTCTTCTATGTTGCCGGATATTGAAAAGGTGGTATGAAATAAATTAAGAACGAAATTTTCTATAAATAGTATTAATTATATTTGTAGCAAAAAAAAGGAAAATCCATTCCAAAATCTAAATTTTATAATACAAATTTTTTTGGAAGGATTTTAATAATGAAAAAAAATCATCCCAAACCAAAAAGAAACCTTAACATTTTTTTAGTTTATAATGTTGTTATGATTTTAACCATGATTGTTATTTATCCCCTTCTCCCCTTAATTCTCAATTATCCGCCCGGTTCAATCAATACTAGATTTGATAAAGAATTTTCGTATATTACTTATTTACAACAATTTGTTATACTTTCAATTTTAGGTACTGTTGTTAGTTTCATCTTTTTTAAATTAACTTTTAAAGGAACTGATAAATGGCAATATATTGTAAAAAATATTAATAGTTTAGAAAAAATAAAAACAATCCGGTTGCGAAGCCTAAATTCTCCTCATATAGTCTACGTGCTGCAATTTGGTATCCCTTTTTTACTTTCTGTAATTATGTTTTGTATCTTAGGATTCATTGATATTGCCGATCTTAAACTAGCCGTTGTTGTAATTACATTCTTGACTATTAGCGCTGTTATATCATATTTATTTAGTAAAAGTTACTTCCGGAATTTACTTTCAAACACTTATATTGATGAGAATATTGAAGAAAAAGCCATTAGAATAAACCTGCGTCAGAAGATTCTTTTACAAATAATACCTTTATTTGTAGTCTCGGTCTTAATAACCTCTTTACTTGGCTATTCCGGATTAATCCGCGAAAAAGGCGACTTAATATTCTTAAGTTATCAAAAGCAATTAGATCAAATTAAAAATAAACTTCCAGTGTTAATTGATAAAACTCAAATTAATACTATCTTAAATCAAATTAAACTTCAAAAACCAAATGATATAAAGTTTTACATCGCTCCGGACAACCGGATTTTCACTTCCGCCAAATCAAACTTAAGTCCGTTCTTTATTAAATACACCAAAGAATTATCCTTTCAATACCATGGTCATACTTATGATTATTATGGTTCCGACATTCAAGGAGCAGTAATCAAGTTAAAGGGGACAACCGGTGATTGGATTATCGGCGTTCAATATCAGGTCTCTTCTCCCCAAATAATCACCTATTTTATTATTAGTTTTTTCACCTTATTAGCTTTAGTAGTATTTGTTTTGTACTATTTTTCAAAAACCCTTTCCGATGATATAAAACTTATCTCCTCTAGTTTAACTGAAATAGCAGACGGCGGTGAGGATAAACTTAATAGGAAAATCGCTGTTACTTCCAATGATGAGATAGGCGATCTGGTCGTTGCTTTTAATAAACTTCAAGATTTGGAGAAAAAGCATATCCAAGACAAACTGGATTCCTTAGGAATCCTGGCTGGTGGCATTGCTCATGATTTTAATAACATTCTGGAATCTATTGTTGCTAATATCCAAGTTGCTCAAATAAAACTTGAACAAGGTGAAGATATCCGAAAATACCTTAAGGATTCGGTAGAGACCACTCTCAAAGCCGGCGAACTTACCAGACAGCTTCTTACCTTCGCTAAAGGCGGCGCTCCCATAAAACGAACAGTTTTATTGGGTCCATTAATCAAAAGTACGACTATATTTGCATTACGAGGTTCCAATGTTAAAGTTGAGTTTGCTCTCCCTGAAGAGTTAAAGCCGGTTTCCATTGATCCCGGACAAATCACCCAGGTAATAAATAATCTCATTATTAACGCTAAACAAGCTATGCCCGAAGGCGGGTTGATTGAGATTTCGGCTGCCAATGTTTCCATTGAACCCGAAACCAACCGGTTACCAGGAGAATATGTAAAAATCTCCGTTAGGGACCACGGACCCGGTATTCCCGGTGAAACCCTTCCCAAAATATTTAATCCTTTCTTTACCACTAAAAATGAAGGCTCAGGCTTGGGCCTAACCACCTCCCAGTCAATTATTAAAAAACATAACGGCTATATTGAGGTTGATTCCAAAGTTGGTTCAGGAACAACTTTCTACATTTATCTCCCGGTATCGGATTCAACACCGGAGATATACCTTCCAGAAATACAAAAAGAGGTAGCTGTAACCGGGAGTGGCCACCGTATTTTATTAATGGATGATGAGGAAATGATCTCTTATGCTGTTGGAGAGATGTTACGCTATCGGGGCTATAAGGTTGTTTTAGCCAAAGATGGTCTGGAGACTATCGAACTCTATCAACAAACTAAAGAAGCTGGTGAACCATTTGACGCGGTTATTCTTGACCTAACCATACTTGGTGGAATGGGTGGTAAGGAGACTATAATCCATCTTCGGGAAATCGACCCGAACGTCAAAGCGATAGTTTCCAGTGGCTATGCCAATGACCCAATTATGGCCGAATACCAAAAATACGGATTTAATGGAGTAGTAGTGAAACCTTACAAGTTAAACGATTTACAAGAGGTTCTAAATAGAATTATTGAAAACAAACAACTACCACTTGATTTGTTTTCTTATCCGATATCTAATAATTATTGATGTAACTTAATAAAAATCCAAATAAAATTTAATTTAACTTATTTAAAAGTTTATAGCTAACTTTTCAAATTTAATATAGAGATATTTATATATTAAAAACAAGCCATATATTATTTTTGGGAATCCAGTTTTATAGAATGTGAAATATATCTATAAAGCTTTTTTTATTTCCTCTAAAAAATTTGTAAAATTTAAAAAATATTGTTATAATAGATATAGATTCTTTTTTGTATTCAACTTCATTTCTTGATTATTCTTCCTTCTTCTTTCCTCAGTATTACATTTCTTATCCCGAAAACTCCTTTTTATTATGAATTAATACAATCTATAATTTTATATTTTGTTTTAAAATAGGAGGGAGACTGGTGAAAAAAAAAACTATGATCTATCTTATGTACAAAAAGCATTATGGAAATCTGAACAATTTTCTCCAAATACCAGTATAAATAATGTCTGTGGTACTATTAAAATTCATGAAATTATCATCCCTCATATATTTGAAAAAGCAATAAATATCCTACTTCAAAATGATTCACTAAGACTTCGTATTAGATTAAAAAACAACCAGCCCGTACAATATATTCATAAATATCAATATTATAAAATAAAAATTTTTGATCTTTCACAAGATAAAAAATCTGATAATTTGTCTACTCTTGAAGAAAATCTTACAAAAACCCCCTTTCAATTATTCGATTCGGATTTATTTTATTTTGCGCTAATTAAACTTCCTGGAGAAACAGCCCTTTTTTTTAAAACACACCATTTAATCACTGATGGCTGGGCAATGACAATAATAATGGATAAAACCTTAGAATATTATCTAGCTTTAAAAAATAAGCAAAAACTTATTATAAATACATCACCGTATTTAGAATATATCAAAGCGGAACAAAAGTATTTTACTTCTGAACGATTTAATAAAGATCAAGCATTCTGGAATAACCAAATTCAATCCATACCAGAATTCGTGTATTTAAAAAATAAACCAGCTAATTGTTCGACAAAAATGAAAAGGAATGGTTATTATATTTCCACTCTTTTATCGTCAAAAATAAACCATTTTTGTAATGAACAAAAGATTTCAATTTTTATTTTATTTACTTCAGCGTTTATAATTTATATTCACTACATTTACTCAAAAAGGGATGTTGCATTGGGAACAGCACTGTTAAACCGTACGAACAATAATGAAAAAATGACTATAGGTCTATTTATTAATGTTGTCCCATTTCGGGTGTTGACTAATCCTTTATTTGATTACATTTCTTTTATTCAGTATTTAAATGGAAATTGGCGTAATGTTTTAAAAAGTCAAAAATATCCTCATGATTTCGTTATAGAAAAATACCGAGAAGTACAAAGAACAATTAGTGATATTTATGATGTCACTATTTCTTACCATAATGCTATTTTTAAACAAAAAGATAATTTTAAAGACTTTAAGTCTCAATGGCATTCACCTGGATATCAAATCAATTCTTTGAATATCCATATTTCTAATCGTGATGAATCCGAGAATTACCTTATTAACTATGATTATTTGATTGATGTTTTTTCTGAATCTGAAATAACTCAATTAAATAACCATTTTTTAAAAATTATTGAAAATGCGCTAAATGAACCTTTAAAAAAAATAAATGAAATTGAATTACTGACGATTCATGAAAAAAGTAAAATAATGTATGATTATAATAATCAACCAAGCTATTTATCTCTTTATCAGGTTTTACATCAGTACTTTGAGGTTCAAGTAAAAAAAACCCCCGAAAAAGTTGCCTTAATTTACGATAAAGATACAATGACCTATGACGAACTTAATAAACGAGCAAATCAATTGGCCTTTTTCCTAAGAAAAAAAGGGATTACTAGAAATAACATAGTAGGGTTAATGGTAAAACGTTCCTTTGAAATGTTTATTGGTATTATAGGCATTTTAAAAGCTGGTGGAGCATATTTACCTTTAGATCCTGATTACCCTAAAGAACGTCTTAAATATATTTTAGAGAATAGTAATTGTAATATTATACTTAAAGATAACCCTCTTTTGCAGGGTAATTATTGTTCAGAAATAATTGACATAAATTCGATTGATATTCAAAGGGAAAATTCAAATGATCCAGTTATTATCAATGAACCACAAGATTTAGCTTATGTTATTTATACTTCAGGATCAACTGGAAATCCAAAAGGAGTACTGATTGAACATAAATCCATTATAAACACCCTTATTTGGCGGATTAATCATTATTTATTCAACTCTAAAGATGTTTTATTACAAATACCGACATTCTGTTTTGATAGCTCAGTTGAGGATATTTTCTCATTTTTAATTATAGGTGCGTCTCTAGTTATCATTAATCAGGAGCAACGATATGATTTAATTCATATAAAAAAGCTCATTATGAATCAACAAATTACACATTTTTTAATATCTCCGGCGTTTTATAATACAATGTTGGATACTGAACCAATTAATTTTCCATCTCTTAAAAATGTAACTATTGCTGGTGAGAGTTTTCATATCGGCTTGGTAAAAAAACACTTTAAAAAACTTCCTCATGTAAGACTATACAATGAATATGGACCAACTGAAAACAGTGTTTGTTCGACAGTTTATCAGTTTTCACCTGAAGATGAAGAGGTTCTAATTGGTAAACCAATCTGTAATTGTCATTGTTATGTTTTAAATCATGAACAAAAACTTCAGCCAATAGATACTGCTGGTGAATTATATCTTGCTGGACCAGGATTAGCACGTGGTTACCTAAATAATTCGGATTATACTGCTGAGAAGTTTATTAATAATCCACAAATTGGTCAACGACTTTATAAAACTGGCGATATTGTTAAATGGACTCCCGAAGGGAACTTAAAATTTATAGAGAGAATTGATAATCAAGTTAAGATTAGAGGATTTCGAGTTGAGTTAGATGAAATTAAAAATACTATCTTATTATTTAAAGATATTAAAAATGCTGTAGTAATTACTAGTGAAGGGATTAACAACATTTCAATAATACATGCTTATTTGGTTGCTAATAGCTGGTTTGATTTATCAGAACTTAAAAAATTTCTTCATTTACATTTACCACAATATATGATTCCATCATGTTTTCATTTAATTGATCATCTTCCTTTGACACTAAATGGTAAAGTTGATAAAACAAAATTGCCTGATATTATTGAACCAGAAAAGACTATAGTTTTACCGGAAACTAATATTGAGAAAGAACTAATTAATATCTGGAAAGAAATTTTTAAAATAGACATTGGAATCAACAACGATTTGTTTGAGTTTGGTTTAGACTCGCTTGGCATCATACAAATATTGACAGTATTATACAACCGCGATTGGAATTTATCGGTGCCAGACTTTTACAAATATCGAACAATAAGAGAGTTAGCTAGTTATATATGTTCTACGTTAGAAATTAAACAAAGTAAAAATCAAATTAGAATCATAGATATTAAAAAACCACATTTTACATTTCTTCGAAAAGAAAAACTTAATCTATCATTCAATAATTCTAATAAGAATATTTTTTTAACCGGAGTAACCGGTTTTTTAGGAGTGCATCTTTTATATAATATGTTAAAAACTACTGAAGCAGAAATTTATTGTTTAATTCGAGATAATGATGACAGAGATGCGCAAAATAGATTTAAAAAAATAATTCATTTTTATTTCCACAATGAAATTGATTTATTTAGAAAGCGGGTACACATAGTAAGGGGTGATATAAATCGAGAACGAATAGGACTTTCAGAACAAACTTACAGTAAATTGTTCAGATTAATTGATACAGTAATTCATTCGGCAGCTTTGGTCAAGCATTACGGTGAATATAACGATTTCGAAAAAACTAACATACAAGCAGTACAAGAAATAATAAATTTCTGTAAGAATAATAAACAATTATTTTATATCTCTACTACAAGTGTATCCGGTAATTATGCTAATATTACAAATAACAAGTTGCATTTTACTGAAGATCAATTCGATATTGGACAAGACTTCAGTGATAATTATTATGTAAAAAGCAAATTTACTGCAGAAAAACTTATTAGAAAAGAAATCACAAATGGTTTAAAAGCTTCTATTATCAGAGTAGGTAACCTTACAGGAAGATATAACGATGGACAGTTTCAAATAAATATTTCTGATAATAAATTTTATAATATTTTAAAATCTATAATCACACTTCAAGCAATTCCTAAATCTCTATTATCTAAAAAACTAGAATTTACTCCAGTTGATATTTGTAGTCAAGCAATAATTAAACTAATTCTTACAAAAGAAAGTATTGGTAAAACGTTCCATTTACTGAATGATAATTATCTTACTTTTAAAGTATTTTTAAAAATACTTTCAAAATACAAGTTTAATATTAAACCTTTACCTGATGATATTTTTTATAAATACTTAAAACAAGTATCGTATGATTCATCTAAAAGACATATCTTAATGGGTCTAATAACAGATCTTCAAAATGGACAACTTAATTATCACACCTCAATTATTATAGATTCAGAATTTTCAAAAGCTTATTTGCATTTATTAAACTTTTATTGGCCAAAAATTGATGAAAATTATATCCAAAAAATTATATATTATATGATAAAAAATAAATTTATTATTATACCGCAACAATTTAAGAATACCAGACATATTATTAGTAATGTGCAAGTTCAGTATTAAAAATGGCGTTATATAGATTAAAATTGCAAAGTGAGTAAATATAAATGAAGATATTTTCAAAAAAAAGCGAGTCGAATCTAAGTATATTTCTAACTTATAATCTTGTTACAATTATTTCAAGCCTAGTATTCTATCCTTTATTTCCATTACTTTTAAATTATCCACCAGGTTCTATTAATACTAAATTTGATGTTGAATTTTCATACATTCCTTATTATCAACAATATATAATTATAAATTTGTTAATAATGACTATTGGTTATCTTTGTTTCAAATGGGCCTTTAATGGCGCAGATAAATGGAAATTTATAAATCAAAGTTTAAATTCAAAAAAAATCAATGAAATTAAAAGAATTCGAAAAAAAAGCTTTATAATTCCTCACCTTGTTTATATCTTACAAATTTTATTGCCAACAATATTTGTAGGAATTTTGTTCGTAATCTTAGGCTTTCATAATACTGCTGATTTAAAGTTTTTTTTGGTCTTAACAACTTTTTTAAACTTGGCTGCAGTTATTTCATACTTATTTTCTAAAAAGTATTTTCGTACTGTTTTAAAGCATACATATATTGAAAATTCTGATGAAGGAATAATACGGATTAGTCTAAGAAAAAAAATTATTCTACAAATACTTCCATTGTTTTTGCTATCAGTTATGTATTTATTATTGCTTGGACAATCTGTTATGGTCAAAGAAAAAGGAAATGTACTTTTCAAAAGTTATCAACGCGAACTTTTAAATATTTTTATAAGAAATACCTTTATTGAAAATGAGGGAAAGATTAAACATCTCCTAAAAACAATTAAAACAGACAATAATGATGATATTTCTTTTTATATTACTCCGTCAGGTGAATATCATACCCGAGATAATTCATATCTTTCTAGCTTCTTTCTTAAATATACAAAAGAATTAGCTTTCAAATATAATGGACATACTTATGATTATTATGGTTCCGATATACAAGGAGCAGTAATAAAACTACCAGGAATAGGCGGTGAATGGATTTTTGGCATAAAATATATTGTTGTATCACCGGAAAGTACAATTATTTTTATAGTTACTTTTATAGTTTTACTTTTAGTTGCTATTTTTGTTTTATCATATTTTGCAAAAACAATCTCTGATGATATTACATTAATAGCTACCAGTCTCACCGAAATCGCCGAAGGTGAAGACATCCACCTAAACAAAAAAATTGCCGTAACATCCAACGATGAGATCGGTGATCTGGTAATAGCCTTTAACAAAGTGCAAGACCGTGAACAAAAACACATACAAAATATTAAAGAACAACAAAGAATTATCATGGAAAGAGAACGATTGGTCTCGTTGGGCCAAATGATGGGTGGGATTACCCATAATTTAAAATCACCGGCTATATTAATAGCCGGATTTCTTGAGCGGATGACGGTTTTAGAAAAACAGCTTGAAGAATTGCTAGCCAATGAGAATAATCCCAAAGAAAATTATTTCAAAATAGCTAAAAAGATGAAAAATGAATTAGATGAGGTTAAGCCTTATTCAGCTTATATCTCCAGCTTGCTTACAACCGCCAGAGACCGGGCCGTCCAACTGAACGCGCCGGATAATCAAAGTTTTTCAATAGCTGAATTACAAAATGAAATTAAAAGCTTATTGAGTTATGAGTTAAAAAAATATCATTGTCAATTAAAGTTGGATTTACAGTTGGATCCTCAATTAATCATCAAAGGTGAAATAAATAATTTGATCCAAGTAATCCGGAATATTATTCTTAACGCTATTCAAGCTTATAAAGGTAAAAATGGTATAATTGAGTTTATTATTGACAAATATCAAGATAATAAAATAAGGTTTATTATCCGTGACTATGCCGGAGGGATACCTGAAGAAATCCAAACTAAGTTATTTAAGGAGATGATTACTACTAAAGATCACGATGGTTCCGGACTTGGTTTATACATGTCACACTTAACCATCAAAGGCCGGTTTGGCGGCGAATTATCCTTCCAATCAACTGAAGGGATTGGTACGACTTTCTACATTATTATCCCATATCATCAAGAAGATGTGGATAAAGACGTATCAAGTATATCTCAATAAGAAAAATTTTCTATTTTCAAATCGAAATAATACATACAATTTAGTATTGTTGCCTGGATTCATGATAACAAATCAATCGATGCTATTATTTTTTCTCCCAAAAATGCCGAATTAATTATAAACAGCATATTGAAATTTCAAAAATCTTTTTGCCAAAGGGATGAAACAATGAATGAATGAATATTTAAAAGTATTTATTGTTGAAGACGAGCCGTTTTGGCAAAACATGATTACCCGCCAGTTGAATATGTTTCCCGACTTTTTAATTGTCGGGATTGCTGAGTATGTTGAACAAGCGATTGAAATGGGTAATCTTATCGATTATGATATTATACTCATCGATCTACACCTTGGCAAGACAGTAGAAGATGGGTTCCAGGTTTACAATGAGCTAAAAAAAACCAAAGATATTCAAGCGATATTTTTAACCGGCGACGATGATCCTAAAAGAATGTACAACGCGTTTTTACTTGGTGTATTCTCCTATATTCCAAAAACTCACTTGAATGTTCTGCCGCAAACAATCCGTTACCTGTATGAAAACCCGGTCCCTAATATCTTTATGAATGCCGTATATAATAAGATAAAAGAATTCCGCTTATATGACCTCACCTTCTCCGAGAAAAACGTGTTTGATTTACTTAGGCAAGGTCTTAAACCCAAAGAAATTTCAACCAGTCTAAATATTACTTTGTACACGGTTCGGTCCCATATTAGAAATGTTTTAAAAAAGTTAGAAGTTAAAAACTATCGTGACGCTTTAAAAAAACTTTATTCCAATAATGAAATAGCTTCATCAGACGAATAAGTATGATTTTAACCATTCTTTAGATAATAAATCATACCCCGGATTAAAAATTAGGTATATATTATACCTAATTTTTGTTTGTTATCAGAAAGTAGGTAGAAATGATCCTCAATTGTTGTTGATTGGCTAAAATTGGTTATATTTGTTCATAATGGCGAGTTTTAGATACTTGAAGTATAATTTTATTAACAGATATTTCAAAATATTTTTATGAGGGATTTTCATTAATTAAGAATTTGACATTCAGCTATAATATTTTGATAGTAACATCAGGCTAATTCACTATATATTATAGTTGAAATTAAATTGAGGTAATTATAAAGCTCCCTTACATCAACATTTCTCAAAAAAAACGTGAATAGGTGATCATAAAATGCTAAAAGAAACTCTTTCGGCATTATTAATATTTGAAATATTATTCTTCATTTTTGGTGGATTCACTTTATTTTATCTTTTGCTGAAATACTACCAAAAACAATTTGACAAGCAAAAAAAATTGACTTTAATGGAACAATCCAATCGTTTGATAGAAACAATAAATAGTGAACGCCGGGAGTATCAGAATAATATTCAAGTTATGAAGATAATGGTAGCGATGGGAGTTACCCGGGAACTTGATGCCTATATAAGCAAAATTATTAGCGACATGTTTAAAACAAGCAATATAGCTCAAATTAGTGATCCGATCTTAGCCGCTACAATTATTTCACATCAGGTAAAAGCCAAAGAATATAATATTGGTATTACGGTTAATTGTAAGCAAGCTTTTAATAATTTTGAACAATCATTGAAATTAGGAGAGCTGTTTAATCTTTTTTTAGATCTTCTAATTGAAAATATAATTACCACCAAAAATCTGGTTCATGGAATAATCATCAATATTGAGGAAGAACAAACCAGCTGTTCATTTGAGTTTAAAACCGATGATACCATTATTATCAGCAAAAATAGTCTCTTCAACCCATTTTCTACAAACATAAGCCATTCGGAGAAATTAACCGCTGCTAAAAAATTAGTTAAAGAATTAAACGGTAGCTTTTATTCGGTAATTGATAACGGACGAATTTACCGGCTTAAAGTAATTATCAAAAAAAACCGGAATATAATGGAACAGTTTAATTCAATCGCAAATTAGGATGCAGTCAAAAATAATACTTCCACTTTTATCCGAAGTGTTCATGATCAAATGCACACTTCGGAGAATTTTAGTGGAAGTTTATTCTTGCAAATCCAAGATGCAGTCAAAATAATACTTCCACTTTTTTTGAAATGCTCAAGAATATAACGCTGCAATCCGCTGGGCTTTCTTCCTGATTATTTCCCGGATATGTTCCGGTTCCAAAACTTCAATTCCCTCGCCGTAATTCATAATATAGTTGTAACTCCATTCCTCATCGGGCAACTCGGTTTCCACTATTAAGAAACCATCAGCTTCCGGTCTAACATTTTCAGCGTCATAATAATCCTCAATAACAGCCCTCAAGTGCGGGGCAAATCGCAACTTAAGCTTGACCATCTTTTCATGAGGCCATTCCTGATCCAATGACAGCTTATCGAAGGTTTTTTCGCGACATTGGAAACTCTCATCAATTATTGACAAATTACGGATCCTTGATAAACGAAAAACCCGAAAATCTTTTTTGGCACAACAATACCCATATAAATACCAGGTGAATCCCTTTAAAATCAATACCATCGGTTCTACTCTTCTAGTATTAGTTTCACCCTGATAATTGGTATATTGAAAAGCAATTAGGCGGCAATTGATAATGGCCTCTTTTAAAACATCAACCTTGGCTTGTTGCTTATTACAGCCACCCCAAGGGCTAAAATCCAAAATTAACTGATCCGGTTTTAAAGTTTTAACCTCGGACTCCGGAGTTAAAATCTTCAATTTGGCTATAGCCTCATTGAATTTTTGATCACCAAAAGTAGTGGAAACTCCTTTTAAGGCGATAATTATAGAGTTTAAGTCCTCGGCAGTAAACATTTGGCGGTCTAATTTATATTCTTCCATAATTCCATAACCGCCTTTAGTACCTTGATAGGCTATTACAGGGATTCCCGCTTGATTAATCGCCTCAAGGTCACGATAAATAGTCCGCACCGAGACCTCGAAATAATCTGCTAACTCAGCAGCAGTAATACGTTTACGATTAATTAGAAGCATTGTTATGGCTAATAATCGATCTAGTTTCATCTTATAAGTCCAGTTTCCTATTTTGCTTTTTACCGAACTGCAACTACCCCAGCCCAACCATCTTCAAATATATTCTTTTCCACCTTGAAGCCGAACTTCTCCAACTTAGTCTTAACTTCCGGAAAACGCTCCTCAATGATTCCCGAAGCTATAAACTTCCCTTCCGGTTTTAATACCAAAGATAGTTCCGGAATTAGCTCCAAGATGGCATTAGTAATAATATTAGCAACTACCAAATCAAATTGGGTCTCGAAAGTCAAATCCAAGAGATTACTCTCATGAACGGTAATAAATTTCTCTTGATTATTCAAGTGAATATTATCACGGGCTGTTTTTACCGCCAAGGGGTCAATATCAGTGGCAACAACTTTTTTGGCGCCTAACTTAGCCCCAACCAGCGCCAATATACCAGAACCCGTCCCGATATCCAATATTTCAGTTTGATTGGTAACTACTTCCTGCAATAATTTTGTACACAGCCTGGTAGTCGGATGGGTTCCGGTTCCAAATGCCATTCCCGGATCCAATTCAATGATTATTTCACCCTTCGCCGGTTTATAATCCTCCCAACTAGGTTTAATAACAATTTTACCAATATGTTCGGGTTTAAAATAGGTTTTCCAGGCCTCGGCCCAATCTTCCTCCTGAACTTGTTTCAGTTCGAAAACCGGCTCTTGACCTAATATTTCGGCAATTTTAATTTTTAATCTCTCAATTCTTTCGCCTAAACGATCGTCGACCGGAAAGTATGCCCTTAATCCGAAATGTTCCGGAAGAGTCTCCTCCAACTCTTTGCCAAAATACTCATCATCATGCAAGATAGCTTTTTCTTTTATATCCGGATCATCATAAACTACCCCGCCGGAGCCTTCTTCCTGAAAAATATCGGCGATAACCTCACTTAAATCAATTGGTATCTCAACCTTTATTTCACTCCAATAAGAACCGCTACTCATTATATATTATCACCTCAAATTTTTTTGGCTGTTTACGGATTATTTCCGTCTGTCTTATTCAGTTTCCCAGAAAACAACCTGGGTATCAAAAATAGGTTCTTAGATTTTGCCAATGTTTGTTATTTGTTCATTTTAGAGAAAAATCCTGCTATATAGGATGAAATAAATTCTTTATATAAAATTTGCATTCCTAAAGCCGAATGCAAATGCTATCAAATTGGTATTTATTTCATCCTATTACAGCTGTAATAAGTTGAATTAAATTCATTGACTCT
>JAEYRX010000074.1 GCA_023435225.1 Bacillota bacterium | reverse complement strand
TGGGTAAATACTTCGAAGGCTTCCCGAGCCCGTTTATCGGGCTTTAGAATGATTTTTAATCCTAGCCCAGGGTTTTAACCCTGGGTGGACAGAACGGCAAAAAGTCTATTTTGCAACAGCCCCTTTTTTTCTGATTCGTATCATTTTGTTCATAAATTATTATTGTGAATTAAGTATGTTTATTTGTCCATATTTTATCCTTTTAAACCTCCGGATACCAGTCCTCTCGTTAGTGTCCGTTGGCAGGCTTGATATAAAAAATAAAAAAAGGAGCCTAAGCTCCTTTTTAAACTGTATTTTATTTAAGACTTAATTCTTTTACCTCTACCGGAGTTGAACTATCGGTCTCAGTTCCGTCACCTAAAGCTCCGGATGAGTTGGCCCCCCAACTCCATACCGAACCGTCTGATTTAAGAACAACAGTATAGTTTTGACCTCCGCTAATACCGATACATCCTTCCAAATCCTTAATTATAGCCGGGAAAGCGTTGTTTTCGGTATTCCCGTTTCCTAATTGGCCATACTTATTATAACCCCAAGAGTAAACTGTTCCATTACTTTTTAGAGCTAAAGAATGAAATTCTCCGGCGCTTACTCCGATAATATCGGATAAACCGGTTAGTTGAAGGGGAGCATTGCTTTTAGTATTATTATTGTTTCCGGCGCTACTACCCAATTGACCGTATTGGTTGGAACCCCATAGCCAGAAAGTATTATCGTCTTTTATCGCTATATTATGAAACCCACCGGCAGTAAAGGTTCTGACGTTTTCCATATTATTAACCGGAACTGGTAAATTATTGTCGTCGGTTCTCTCATCTCCTAATTGACCTTCCTGGTTACTTCCCCAGGCATAAAGAGTTTTATCTTTAGTTAAGGCCAAAACATGTTTGTTACCGGCCGATATGGCGATAATATCGCTGATTTCCGCTACTTGAACCGGGATATTGCTATTCTTATTAGTGCCATCCCCCAATTGTCCATCTTCATTGATTCCCCAGGCCCAAAGCGTCCCATCGTTTTTCAGCGCTAATGAAAAACCATTTCCCGCTGCTATACTTTGAACATCGGTTACTCCTTCTACCAGCACCGGAATTTTACTATCTTCATTTGAACCGTTTCCTAATTGCCCATACTGATTATGGCCCCAAGCTAAAACCGTCTTGTCTTTTGTCAAAACCAAACAGTGATCTGTTCCGGCTGCGAGATAGATTATTCCGGTCAATCCTTTTATCTGCATTGGAAGATTACTATTTTCTTCATTTCCTTCTCCAAATAAAGCGGAGGAATTATTACCCCAAGCCCAAACTGTCCCATCCTTTTTTAGGGCAAGCAAAAAACCGGAAGCCGCAATAGCTAAGGGGATGGAATGGTTTTTAGCCGGGTTAAATGAGATTTCCATTTCGTTAAAATGATTGGCCAGAACGGTAACCCCAAGTTCGACAGTACCGATAACTTTCCCTGTGCCGTTAATTCCGGAATATGCTTTAGCTTCTATTATATGATTGCCGCAAGTTAATTTTAAAGTCTTCTCGGATTTAGGCTTGTTAAAAAAAATCTCTTTGTGGGAGTTTTCTTGGGCTAAGGTAATCCCGATTGAATTGGCATCTTTATAGGCTTCGTCAACCGAGGTCATTTCATCCCAATTAGTTAAGATTCTCACTGTTTCTTTCTCCGGAGGCGGGATAACCTGATTGTTACCGGGCCCGCCCATAGTACAACCAGTCAGGCCGGAAAAGATTAAACTTAAGATGATAAACTGTAAGGCTAAGTTTTTTCGAAACATTGGCAATTACCCCAATAGAGAAATTCAATATTTGCTATTCAAAATTGAAGGTTAATGATTTCCAATTTACAGCTGAAGTTCCACAAATTATAAAAAATTCCTTTTGGTATTATTATAAATTTATACTTCTCCCAATTCAGGTTCTTTGTTTTTAATAATTACCGACAATACAACACTTAAAGCTAGAATACCGAAGATTATCAATATGGATAATAAAAGAGGTATTTCAAAGTGGAACATTAAAACAGCCAGTTTGATTCCGGTAAAAATCAGGATTACCGCAACTCCATATTTGACAAAGCGGAAAGAATTATGCAGTTTTTCCAGGATAAAATACAGGCTTCGTAAACCAAGAATAGCAAAGATGTTTGAAGTATATACGATTAAGGGGTCTCTGGTTATAGAGAAGATAGCCGGGATGGAGTCAATGGCAAAAATGATATCCGACCCCTCGACCAGGACTAAAATAGCCAACAAAGGAGTTGCGTACAAAATCCGGTTCTTTTGAACAAAGAACTTTTCATCCTCCAAAGTAGCCGAAACCGGGATTATTTTGCCAAGCAGTTTAAATAGCGGGTTTTTGCTAAAGTCCGGCTCCTTTTCCTCTTTATATAAAAGCTTCAGGCCGCTGAACATTAATAAAAACCCGAAAACATATAATACCCAGTGAAATTTATTTACGATTGTAACTCCAAGGACGATAAAAATAAGCCTTAAAATAATTGCTCCCATAATACCATAGTTTAAGACGCGCCGTTGATATTTCAAGGGGATTGAAAAACTAGTGAAGATTAATAAAAATAAGAAGAGGTTGTCCACACTGAGACTTAACTCAATAATATATCCGCCAAAAAATTCCAAAGCTTTTTGGTGAGCTATCATTACCCCTTTGACCGGGGCTAAATAGAGAAAATATAAATATATACCGATGTTAAAAAGAACTGCCAAGCCAACCCAAAAAGAAATCCATTTCAAAGCCTTTTTAATCGTCAATAAAAATACCCCCATCTTTGTACATTACTCAATTTTCGCACTACAAATACGTCTTGCGGTACAGTCATATCAATTAAAATTAAAGTGCGAAAGTTGTATAGATTTTATAAAAATAAGACTCTCCATCCAACGGTATTGTTTCCTTAATACAAAGCAATTAAAGCTAATTTGGAAACAATATATCACGCTGAATGCAGAGTCTCACGAAACTTGCGCCAACAAAGCCGGGTTTATCAAACCGTCATGACGACTTTGTTTCCCCGAAAACAGGACCGTTACTCCCTCTGAAAAACGCTTTATAACGCCATAATATCTAAAAAGTCGGGGCTTGTCAATATTGTTATTAAATCAGAACAAGAATTAGTGGAATCGTCAAAATTGATAACGCAGTAGAAATAAAGATGAGTCTAGATGCCAATAAGGTATTGCCGTTATATTTTTCAGCGAAAATAGCGGTCATGGAAGCAGCCGGCATAGCGGTAGAAGTAATGCAAATTTTTAATAAATGATGTTGCAGGCCAAATAGTTGTAAAAGAAAGGCAGCCGTTAAAGGGATGATTAGAAGCCGGACTATTGTTCCGTAATAGACTTCAAAATTCGCCAAAAGTTCTCCTAATTTAAGTTCGGCCAGAATCGAACCAATAACAATCATTGACAGAGGAGTGGTCATTGAACCTATGAGGTTACATGCTTTAAATAACGGCGCCGGAATTTCCAAAGAGAAAAGGAAAAGACTGAAACCGATTATAACTGCGATCAAGGCGGGAGTTGTTAGGGCATTGCGAATTTTCAAACCTCTTCGACCGGCAAAGATGGCTACCCCCAATGTCCAGACAAAAATATTAAAAATAGCTACATAGATGGAACCGTAAAAAACTCCCATTTGACCAAAGACGCTTTCTAAAACCGGTAATCCCATAAACCCGGTATTAGAAAAGATTGCTATGAACCAGAGAATTTTCCGGTCTTGGTCCGGATACTTAAAGAAAAGGATTCCCCCTACTATCAGCGAGAAGAGATGTACAAAAACCGAAGCATAAAAGATCTTCAGCACATTATGGAGAAGCTCCGGAGAGAACCGGAGGTGAAATGAGACGATAATGGAGGCTGGAAGTGTAATATTCAATAATATCTGAATTAAATCGGAGTTTAATTTATTATTCAGCAGGTTCTTTTTTCGAGCGATGAACCCAACCGACATAATTAAGAAAAGTATTAATACCTGAGTAAAGATAGCGTCATTTTTCATAATAATAAATCCATAATAAGTTTATTTATTTAATTACATTTACCGCCATTTATTATATCACACCTAAAAAAATCGGTACATATATTGTCTTGAGACAAAATAATAGATAGTCGTCCGCGCCTGCATCCGCTGCGCACTGAAAGGGTGAACGACAAGCATCGATAGCATTTTCTAAATAGTAGTAGTCGCCCATGTTAATCTTTTAGGAATCTCTAATTGACGCTAATGAACACGAATTAGCCTCCAAATCGGTCCTGATTTAAAGGTTTTATTAGTCTGAATTCGTGTGTATTGAAGGTTAGTCCTAGTTTTCATAGTATTCAATTGCTAAAATGGCGAACAGAAAGGGGTGAATCAAAATTACTGATCTGGAGATATTGACCAGAATTGTCTGGGGAGAGGCTGAATCGGAAATTTTAAGCGGAAAGATGGGAGTAGCGGCAGCGGTAGTCAACAATGCTAAGGCAGCCGGAAAAACCGTTTTAGAGGTAGTACAGGAACCAGGACAATTTGAGGCTTATTCCAATAACCGGTTTTATCAGGCTCCTTACACTTCATCCGAACCGATGGTTCAAGAAGCTAAACAAGCGGCAACCCGGGTTTTGCAAGGGGAAGATCCAATAGGGAATAAAACTCACTTTTGCGCTTTTCAAAAGAATCCTTGCAGTTGGCATTATTCACAAACTCCTCCTTTGCAATACTTAGGCCATCATATGTTTATAAGAGCCAAAGTTTATGAGGCCAATGCTCCACAATAATCCATATAAACTTAAATACTCTAAAAAATAAGGGAGGAGTATTAAATGCCAAACTCAGTGCATTACATTTTAAGAACAACATCATTGACAAACAACACGGTGAATGCGGAAGTCATTTATGATGTCTATTACTCCACCAGCCAAGGTATTGCCTATCAGGTGGAATTAAAAGTCCCGGCGGCTGAACTTGGTGGTCAGCTAAGTACGGTCTGGTACGCTAAAATTGTTAATGATACTAGAGAACGGCGTTTTGAATACGATATTCTTAAAAAGATTTATTATCAAACTAGGCAAACTATAATGGTAGAAGCCGCTCTCTACAATTTGGAAAAAGATTTAAAAAAATTCCTAGCGAGTAATAAATTAAAACCGGCTCAAGATCAAGTTATCAGTGGTAGCGCTTTTCCGGGTAAAACTTTAAATACTTTAACAATCTGGTATGATCCGGCGCGTTCTCTTCCCGTTAGAAGGGTTAATCAGGATCGGGGGAATATGATTATCGATGAATTTTTCTATTATTCTATCGATGAAACACTTCCCGCCGTTGTTTTTAATTTGCCGAAACCTGCCGAGGCTGTTGCCGACTTTAACCTTTATCCGGAAGCTCCAACTTTACCCAGGTTTGAAATGGTTTCGGAAGCGGAAAAGCCGCAATACGGAGTATATGTCAATACTTTATTGACTGAAATCAAACGGCATGTGATCTTAAATCAATGGGAATACGGTCCGTTTTCAACCATTAAACTTCCATGGTTAACCAAAATGCCGGTAATCATTTACCGCCGGAAAAATGAAAATATATTTCCACCGTTAATCGTTATTTTTGAGGTACCGAGACAGGGTAATACGTATTTTTTCATTAATTATAGTTACCTGGGCTATGTAGTAACCGGGTTCACTCAAAACCCTTATGAATTAAGCGGATATGAGGAACTTCCGATTAAAACCAGTGTCACCTTAAAAGATTTAGTCCCATTATATGCAAGTCCCTCTTACGAAAAGAAGGAGGTAGTCTCTAATTTTGTAAAATCAGTCCAAAGTAATGACTTTTTCATCAATGCTTTTGATATGGGCGGCAAATATTTCGACTTGATTATTAAAAATTTTAGTTTTCACGAGAATGAAGGTTATTTATTGCTAAATGTCTATGGTAAAGAATATTGGGATAGCGCTAATCTGGAAGCCAAATTTAATTATATTGTATCGGGACAATTAGCCGATGCTCATACAACTCCAATAATAATCTATGCGCTTAATGCATTAAAGAGACTTGGCATCTATCGGAATATTTTAATGCCGTCGTTTAAAGAAGTACCGGGATAATTGGTGATAATGACATAAAAAACAAATAAAGTCTTTACAATCTTGGGAATCGGGTTTATAATTAAATTGTGGGGAACGTCAAAGCTTGGAACTTGAAGTCCTGTTTTGGTTTTATCTCGAAGTAACATTGGCTTAACCTAAACAAACCAGTAGGAATGTGTTTTAAGAAGTTCAAAGTCAAATCGTGATCCATTTGTTCCTAAGAAAGTGCTTGAGTTCTAATTGTTAGTTCCTGTTTTTAGTTATCGTTAGTAGTTAGTAGTTAGTAGTTAGTAGTTAGTAGTTAGTTGTTTTGGTTTTTCTGGAAAGGAATTTGTTAGTTGAATGATGAAATTAGTTTTTTGGGTAACCTGATGTTCCCCACCAAATTTTGAAACCAATCGCCCATGCGGGGCGATTTTTTTGTGTTTTAAATTAAAAGGAATTGATATATAATTGTAGGCATTAGGCATTAGGCATTAGGCATAAAAGGATGAAGTTTACAATTGACCATTTACTGGTTGGAGATATACCTAAGAGAAACTAAGGAGTTCATATCAGTGGAACAGTATGAATTAAAATTTAAAGACGGACTTCGAACCGGAGTCCCTATTTTTATTGGATACTTTCCGATGGCAATGGCTTTTGGATTATTGGCAAAAGCGGGAAATATCTCGTTTTTGGCTACTATTTCATTTTCAATCATAGTATTTGCCGGGGCCAGCCAATTTGTGGCTATTAATTTGCTTTGGGCCGGAGTGGCGGCAGGCGAGATAATTTTAGCTACTTTTTTATTAAATTTCCGTCATTTATTAATGAGCGCTTCTTTAGCCCCGCGTTTAACCAAGAAAAAGCATCATTGGCTGCCTTTGGTTGCTTTTGGTGTCACCGATGAAACTTTTTCGGTAGCTTCGACAATGCCCGAAAAGCTGAACCTTAATTTTATGTTGGGATTGGAATTAATCTCCTATAGCGGTTGGGTTAGCGGAACCATGGCGGGATTTTTGATCGGTTCATCGTTGCCTGCTTCGATCCAGGCAAGCATGGGTATTACTTTATATGCAATGTTTGTAGCTATCCTAATACCTCAATTTAAACAGTCCGTCCGGGTTATTATACTTACCATTGGGTCCGGAGTAATACATACAATCTTAGTTGCCTTAAAAATATTTCCGTCCGGTTGGAATCTGATTATTGCTATGGTGATAATGGCTTTGATCGGAGCAATTATATTCCGGGAAGATGGGGGGGAACAGTCATAAAAGTTTGGTTGGTTATAGTGGGAATGATGATTGTTACTTATTTGCCGCGAATAATACCTTTGGTTACTTTATCGGAACGCCCGTTACCTCCATTTTTTCGCCGGTTTTTAATGGCAATCCCTTTTACTGCTTTAGGGGCATTAATTATTCCGGGCGTAATTGAGGCGACACCGGGTAAACCGGTTGCCGCATTAATAGGGGTAACTACAGCGGGCATTTGCGCCTGGTTTAAAGGCGGGATAATATTATCCGTTCTTTTGTCAATTACAGTTACATTTTTTGCATTAGTTTATATTAATTAAGGGAGTTTTATAATTACCATAACTAATTTTTGAATGCAATAGTAGATGTTATCGAGGCTTGTTGTTTACATCAATCAAAAATTTGTTTATTAAGGATATTGATGTAAACAACCATATACTGAACAACCTAGATGTGACTAGATAAGTTAAATTAAATTTCTATTTTTTCCTTATGCCCCAAAAGCCGAACATAAGGGTTTAATAATGAGTTTAATTTAACTTATTATAGCTGTAATAGGATGAAGTAAATATCAATTATAATTATTTACATTCGGTAGTAAGAATGTAAACTCTATAAAAGGAATTTACTTCATTCTATATACAATATATTGTATTCAAATGTCAAATTTCTTTATTATGAAAATCTCTCAATTAATTAATGATTATGATAATTTGAATTTCCTCTGTGTTCTCTGTGCTCTCCGTGGTAAAAATTATATTGCCACAGAGGACACTGGGAACACAGAGGACTAGAAAACAGACCATATCGGCCTGTTTTTTTTATTTTTGGGTATTCTATATATAACTATGATTAATTAAAATGTCAGAAGGGTTGGAGATATGAGCGATTGGGTATTCTTTGAAGAGCAGAAACAGGATGGGGTTTTATTCCGATTGGCGAAGTCAAGAGATGACAATAAAATTTATCATTTTGAACCGTTGGCGACGAGATTTCGGGGGAATAATGCCGGTTCATTACGAAGGGCCATTGCCGAAAGAAATAACCGGCTTGAGATAGCGGCAAAGTCTTTAGAGTCCGGAGTATTAAAGGTAATCGGGCCGGTATTTTATCAGGATTGTTTCTGGTTGGGCTGGGAAAATATAACCGGGCAAAGGTATTTTGATGCTTTAAAAAGAGGGAAACATTCGCTGACTAAAATAACTCCACAAATGATTCCGTTAATAAATGCCTATCTTTTATATCATCGTTCCGGATTAATAGTGGGACGGCCTGATTGGGGTCGATTATACCGGGGTGATAAAGGAATTATGATGCCGGATCCAAGCGGCTTATCTAACTTATCACCGGTGGAGACTGATTTACCACCGGGGCTTATGGGATGCCGGCCACCGGAAACATTTAGCGGGGCGGAACTTTGTATATCCAACGATATTTATTATTTAGGATTAATTTTATATTTATCTTATACCGGTAAAATACCATATCTGTTACAAAACGGCTGGCCCAATCAGGGAGTTGTCAAAGGTGAAATTATCCCTCCGCTTATATACACTCCGGAGTTAAGTCCGTTGCTTTCAGGAATGATAATGGATTTATTGCGCCCGGACCCTGCCGATAGACCAACTATCGTTGAAGTCGATAATTTCTGGCATTTTTTATTAGAACAGCGAAAACCGTCACTGGTTTCAAAGTCGGAAATTGCTTACCGGAAAAAACAAGCCGTTATTTTTCGGAACTTGTGTTGGAAAAGAATAAGGCAGAGAATTTGGCTGCCGGTAGCGGTAGGAGCAGTGTTAATAATAATGCTGGTTTTATTCATCCCCCTAAATCGTCAGGAGATGACCTCACCCATTCAAACCGTAAAAATCTTTTATCAGAAGGCGGCTGGTTCCCCGCAAAAAGAAGTGGGTTATGAGACCAACTCCGGAATAACAATGGATTTTAGTCAAATGAAGCAAGAACGTATAAAAATGGCTATGGAGTTATTATCACAACCTTTGGCTGAAGTGGAAGATCTAAAAGTACAACCGGAAGTTTCTCAGCAAGTAATAATAAAAACCCATATTGGAGAATGGGAGTGGCAAAACGGCGTTTGGCAAAAAAACCGGTGTCGTGAGGAATTGACGCTCCACCGGAAAGGCAAAGGGTGGGAGATAGTTGGAAGAAAACGTTTAAGTAGCAGAGAATAGGGAACAGGGAAGAGGCAACAGTATATAGTTTTCGGTTAATTAACTATTTTAAAGCCAAATATTTGGGTTCCCAGCAAAAAAATGAATGAACTAAACGTTTTTTATTAATTATTTTTCAATCCTGAATAATCTTTACATGGAACTGTTCCCTAGTCCCTGTTGCCTATTTATATCCTTCCCGACTTTATTATCGCTATCAATAGCCAAAGGCCCATGAGGACGGCGGCGATAAAACCGGCTTCGGCGACTGGAAAATGTCCGAAGAGTGATTCGGGGGTTTTTAAGGAAATTAAGGATGAACCAATAATGGTAGCGGCGATAATTAAACTGAATGAAAGGCGGTTACCAATCACGGTCAACTTGGAAATGAAAATCTCAAAGTTCCGGTGCTCAAGAAGTATCTTAAACTCACCATCGGCTAATAACCGGAGGATATTATTAAGCTTCCCGGGTAGGTTACCGGCCAGGTCAATAATTTCCAGAAAGTAACCCAAGAGGACCCGTCCTATATTTTTGGGGGCTAAGCGTTCCAAGAGTAATTTCGAACTGAATGGTTTAGCCAACTCTATTAAACTGTTTTCGGGAGCCAGGCGTTCCACCAGATTTTCCAAAAGAATCAGGCAGCGGGCGATTAAAGCTAATTCCTGGGGTAATTGCAGCTGGTATTTCCAGGCCATTGTCATTAAGTCCCGGAAAGCGGCTCCGATTTTAATCTCTTTTAAGGGACGGTGCAAATATTTATCAAATAAATAATGAATATCCCGTTTGAGATGGCGTTGGTTAGGTTTTTTGGCCCCAGCAGCCAAGCCGTTGAGAATTTTTGCAATAGTTTCGGTATCTTTACGGATTACTCCCAATAAAAAGGCGCCTAAAATTTCGATAATCCACCCTTCAAGGCGTCCAACCATTCCGAAATCCATAAATATAATAATCCCATCGTTTTTAACGGCAATATTGCCGGGGTGGGGATCGGCATGAAAAAAACCATCAATTAATATCTGTTTAAAAAAGACGTTGGCCAGCCGTTCCGCAATTTGTTGTCGGTTCAGTTCTATTTGATCGATCGCGCTTAGATGGGTTATTTTTATACCGCTAACATATTCCAAAGCCATAACTTGTTCGGTAGTATATTCCCAATATACTTTGGGAAAGTGGACCATATTATTATCTTTGAAGTTATCCCGGAAACGCTCGGCATTTTTGGCCTCAATAAGATAATCCAGCTCATCACGGATTGAACGGGCAAATTCGTCGACAAAGCTTTGCAGGTTATAAATCTTACCCCATTCGGTCCGGGACTCTAAGAAGCCGGCTATATCATACAAGATCTCCAAATCAGTTTCGATTACTTTTTTTAAACCACTGCGTTGTACTTTTATAACCACATGTTCTCCGTTTAAAAAAAAAGCTTCATGGACTTGACCAATGGAGGCCGAAGCTATAGGAGTTTCACTTATATAAGAAAAGATCTGATGGAGCGGTTGATCCAATTCACTTTCCAGTATATGTTTTATTTCAGCAAAACCTACCGGAGCCACTTTATCCTGCAAGTATTCCAATTCATTGAGATAATTTTCCGGTAAAATATCAGGCCGGGTGCTTATTATCTGGCCGAGTTTAATAAAGGTCGGACCTAGTTCTTCCAAAACCATCCGCAGCCGTTTCGGTTTACCTATTTGCTCTTGAGGGCTTCTCTTATGCCATGGTATCTTTAGAGCTCTTCGTAATCCGGTAAGTTCTAATAAATAGCCAAATCCATGTTTAGTTAGGATATTAATGATTTCGCGATAACGTTTAATATGCCGATACCGGTTGGTGAAGAAAGGTTTCAAGTTTTTGCTCCTTAAATTGGTAACAGGTTTACTCAATAATGGGATAATAGTTTATATGGTTTATTTTGCGCATTTTAATAATAAATATCAGCTGAAATGTAATAATCCCTTATTTTAACTAGTCATAAAAGAAATAAAAAGTGATACAATTTAATGTATTGAATGAGTAACATTGGGGGGATTCATATGCGGAATAGGATTGTTGGGATTACGATTTTGGGAATTAACCGAACCTTATTCGACTGAAATATCCGATTACGGAGTCTACAATACTTCGACCAAAGAAAAAGATATTACCGTTACTATGAATGTGGTATTTAGTCTAAAATAACAAACTATCCGGGAGTCGGACGGTTTTAACCGGTAAAAAGGTGATATATATTTAATCCCGAATTATTAATAAGAGCATTTTTTAATAGTGAAAGAAGGGAAAAAATGGAGAGGTCGACAAGGACTAACCGGCATTTCTTGTTAGTGATTTTTTTATTATTATTAGGAGTATCTATCTTCCGGCTTAACACTGGTTATGCTGAAACTAAGCCGGTTAATTTGGATGCTTTGATGTTGGAAACCCAAAAAATGGAGGCTGAAGCGGGTCGAATGACTTATGTTTTATGGATTCCGCTGGAATTTTGGGAAAATGCTTTTGCTCAAAACGAGGGAGCTTCTCAAGGAGATATTGATCTGTTTTTAAGCGTTTTTCGTCCTTATACGGTAATGGCAGTTCTTGACAGCTATTATGAGTCTCCTAAAAAAATTAAGTATAAAACTGAAGCTGAAATTCGTTCCAGCGCTCAACTTATTGACAGTAAAGGTAATACATATCTACCTTTGGAAAAGGAAACAATTAATTCCGGAGCAACCGGGCTTTTAAAAAAATTTAAGCCTATGATTGAAGATATGATGGGGAAGGCTGGGAAGAATTTTTATTTTATCTTATTTCCATCTCAAAACAAATTAGGAGAAGATTTTATCATACCGACCCAGGATGGAAAGTTCACCTTAATGGTTGGAGAACGGGAATTTAAATGGCGGTTGCCTCTTTCTTCATTAGTTCCAGCAAAAAACTGTCCGGTATGTGGAGAATTGTTTAGTGGAGCCTATAAGTTCTGTCCGTGGGATGGGACCGAATTAATTGAAAGTGAGTAAGAAACCAGGCAAAAGGCAATAGGCATTAGACAATAGGAAGAGGTAGGCCGAATAAATTATAAATAACAATAGGATGAGATCTTAAAAGAAGGGTAACGCCTTCTTTTTTTGTGTAAGGGAGTTTCATAATTACATTAATTTAATTTCAGCTGCAATATATAGTGAATAACCCGGATGTGACTATCAATATATTGTAGATGAATGTCAAAATTCTGAATTATAAAAATCCCTCGTGTGTAAAAAAATCCGCCTAAATTGTAAAAAAAATCATACTATCAGGTTAACTGTGAATACACTTTAGGGATGATAACCGGTTTAGTGGTTGTCTCAAAACATTCGACTGGAAGCGGTTGAGGTGGTCCTGTGCGGGTAATAATTATACCACGTTCAAGACTATGTTTATTGCTGGGAGCCTTATTTCTAGCCATTTTATTGTTATGGGTGTTTTTTTTCTACAACACCCGCGATATTGAGGGTGGGATAAGAGAACTTAAAATATTTGTAGACGCAGGACATGGGGGAGTAGATGGTGGAACCAGCGACAGCCGGGGTAATTTGGAAAAGAATATCAATCTCCGGCTGGCCTTACTATTAAATGAACAGCTGGTACAAAGCGGATTGAATGTCGTTCTTGCCCGGAAAACCGACATTGCTTTAGCTCCGTTTAATATTTTGAAATACGGCCGACATCGCCGGGATTTAACTACCCGGATCCAAAGAGCCAAAGCCGAAAAATGCCTGTTTTTAATCAGCATTCATTGTGATTGGTCCCGGAATTCCCAAAAGCGGGGAGCCATGGTTTTTTATCATTACGGATCCGGCTTAAGTAAGCAATTGGCCGGTTTGATTCAGGAAGAATTGAATGAAGTACAGGAAAGACCGAGAATAATTGCACCCGGGCGCTATTTCATTCTTAGTCAACCCGGAATAAACGGGGTTTTAGTGGAAGCCGGTTATCTTTCCAATCAGGAAGAAGCAATGTTGTTACAGGAGCAGAATTATCTGGAGAAGTTAGCTATGGCAATTGCCAGAGGAATTCTACGCTATTGCCGGAACTATTTACCGGCTGATCCTCCGGCTTTTAATAATCAATTTGATTTGGAAAAGATGAAACTATGAAAATCATTATTATTAATAGGCCGGTTATTGCTCTATTACTTTCAATAACAGTCATAACGATTATTTTGACCGGAGTTTATAAAGATTCTCAACAATCGGTTTACAAGGACCGGGAACAATGGGAAAGACTAGGTGATATTGTTTGGGAAGCAAATATTGATGAAAAAGCGGTAGCTTTTACTTTTGATGATGGCCCGAGTCCCACCTTTACCCATAAAATATTAGACTTGTTAGCTAAATATAATGCCAAAGGGAGTTTTTTTGTAATCGGTCAGCAGGCCCAAATTTATCCGGATATTATTAAAAGAGAATACCGGGAAGGCCATGAAATTGGTAATCATACTTACAATCATTATGAGGTTACCCGTCTTTCCGGCATGGAGTTGGAAAAAGATCTGGCTCTGGCTCATAAGGCCATATATGATATCACTCGAGTAAAAATGCGATTATTCCGGCCAACCAGTGGTTATTATGATAAAAAAATCGTTAGAGTAGCGAAATCATTTAATTATAGGGTGGTAATCTGGACTTGGGGCCAAGACAGCAGGGATTGGACAAATATATCCGGTGAAAAAATCGCTTTACAAATAATGAAAACCATCAGACCGGGTAGTATTGTTCTCTTTCATGACCGGGGCGGCGATCATTCTAATACTGTTAAGGCGTTGGAGATTCTATTGCCGGTGCTGAAGGAACGCGGATACCAATTTGTAACAGTGTCCACTCTATTGAAAATAGCCGATAAACACCGGTTGAAAGTTATCAAAAAACAAAATTAAAAGGGACCAAAAGGTCCCTATATTATATCGGGTCAAAGACCCGGAACGCAAGGTATGTAGCCATCTTTCACGGCCATCACCTCCATCGTTAAAGTAATTATATATTAGTAAAAAGGTTTTGGTCAATAATTTTTCTTTTAATTTACTATTAATCAGCGCTTCCCTAAATAATATATTGATAGTTTCGAAGGAAGGATTTGCTGTTGGGAACACGAATCATTTTATATATGTTGCAATAAATTATGGGATGCAGCTTTCCAGAGCAACATATTCCTTGATTTATACTGTATTTTATTTAATGATGCTTGTTATTTACAAAGTTTTTATTTTAAATATTGTAACTTTGTAAACAACTTAAAAAGTTCAACAGATGCCCCATTCACAGCTGGCTCTAAAGATGTGAATGGTGAATCCGAAACTTTTTTCAACTTATATTGGAGGTATTTATTTTGTTTAAAGTTACTACCGCTTATGGGGAGTTAAAAAGCCATCAGTTGATTTTAAACCGGTTAAAACAGGCTTTGGGGGAGAAAGACTTTTCTTTAACAATTGTTTTTCCTACCTTGAGTTTGTTAAACGCTGTCCAGGAAGATTATCTTGACGCCCCGGAAGTTTATGGCATAGGCGGTATTAAGCTTCTTTTATTTCAAGGTTTTATTCAGGAAGTTTGTCAACAGCTTGGAATAATACAGCAAACCCCATCAGCTGTGATCAGGGATTTACTGGTTAAAGAGGCTTTCCAGGAGTTAAATTCGGCAGGTAGAATGGGATATTTGGGTAAAGTACCGTTTACCGGTGGTTATCGGCGAGCCATTTTAGCCGGGATTGCCGAATGGAAAAGAAGTTGCCTCGGTCCGGATTTCTTTTTAAGTTGGGCTGCCGGAAAAACTGATCAGGAAAAACAGTTGGCTTTACTATATCAAAAATACCAAGAGATATTAACTCATAAGGGTTATAACGAAGATGATTTGATTCTGTTTAAATTAACAGAGGTTGGAAAGCGGTCGGGAGTACTTCCGGAACGGTCTGTAGTTATTTTATACGGTTTTACCGATTTAACCCCGTTACAGAATAAATTTTTAGATATCATGTCTACTTGGTTTGATTTTGAGATTATTATCGATCCCTCTCCGGCGCCCGAACTACAATCATATATTGCCCGGCATTTTCCGGTTGCTGAGTATATCGAGAGTTCCCGGCAGCAACTACAGAGCGCTTTAGATAAATTACAAGCTTTTTTTGGGACTTCGGAGCCGAAACCATTCGTAATTGAGGTTGAGGATAAATCCGTTCAACTCCTGGAGACAGCCGGCCGGACCAGACAAGCCGAAGCCATCGCCCGGGAAATAGTAAGCTTAATCCGGCCGGAGAGTACTTTTTCGTTGGATGATTTTTTAATCATTGCCCCGGAGCCTCAAGCTTTTTTGAAGGCTGCTGTTCCCATTTTTAACAATTACCGCTTACCGCTAAAAAATGAACAATTATCAATACGGGAATTTCCCAATGTTAAGCTTTTTAATCAAGCGTTAACGGTTTCTGAAGCCAACTGGCTTTGGCCGGAGATGGAAATGATTATCCGGCAACATTATAGCGGCATATCGGCGGCCGAAGGGGACCGGCTAATATTAGAGCTTAGCCGGAGATATGGAGCCTTGTCCGGGAGGGAACGTTGGCTGGCTCTGGTGGAGAAGAAAGGCTTCCGGCAGTATCTTCAAGAGCAAGGATTTAATCTGGAACCATTCTTCCGCTGTCTGGAGCTGCTCTCACGAATTCCGGAGGAAGCCGGTTTACATGATTATTTGAAACTCACTCAAAACTGGTTCCGGGAAAACTTAACCAAGATTAACCCTGGCGCTAAAAGATGCAATTTCTATCCGGATCAATGGATGGGAGAATTAGCAGCGGCTAAAATTGTTATCGAAACTATTACTGAGATTATTAATTATCTGGTTGAGGCGCCGGGACTGAATCAGATTATTGGTATTAAAGATTTCCAAGTGTTTTTTGGCGAATATATACTCCCGTTGGAAGTAACTAATCCCGTTTCCAGCCAATATGGTATCCGTATAATTGTTCCCCGGGAAGCGAGAGGGCTCCGGGCTAAGGTGGTTTTTATCACCGGTTTGGAGCAAGGGGTTTTCCCCAGAAACTATATTCATGATTGGAAACTTTCATTAGTGGCGCGTCGTGAGTTAAAAGAAGCCGGGATCGAAATGGAAACCGGCGAACAGTATCAAGTCCAGGAGAGCATGGCCTTTTATTGGTCCTTACAGGCTGCCGGAGACCGTTTATATTTGGTTTGTCAAACTCAGGATGATAATGGACAACCTTTAAACCATTCAAAGTACTTGGATGAAATCCACCAGTATATCCCGGAAATCTTCAGCCGGGCTAAGCGCTACCAGTTAGCCCCCGAACCTCCGGCAAGTTTTAGCCGGTGTTATGCCCAGGTTGAAGCGAAAAGCAGGTTGGCCTCATATTTAGTTGCCGATGACACCGAAGTCCCACCGGAGGATCTGCTCTTTTGCCGGGAACTAATGAAACTGCCGTTATACCGGAAACTGGTTTTACAGGCTTGGCAGTGGCGTAACAGGCAGGATACTCCTATCTTTAAAAATCCCGACTCTATGAAATTGTTACATAAACTCTTCGGACCTGATTATATTTTCGGAATTACGGCTCTGGAAGATTTCCATACTTGCCCCTACCGGTTCTTTTTTAAGCATATCCTAAAGGTCAATCCCCTGGCAAAATCAGAGCTGTTGCCGGACAACCTGGAGCTAGGCAACCTCTATCATCAGGTATTGCATGACTTTTGCGACAATCACCGGGGTGAAGTTATCTCCCGGAAAAATAACCAAACCGAGCGGCGGCTACTAACCGAATGCTTTGAAGACTATTACCGGGAGTGGCGGGAGAATGCCGCCAATGATCTCATCCGGCTGGTTTTGACCATGCAGGAAGAGCAGGTCCGGAAGACCCTCGAACAGTGGTTGAACTCGGAGTACCTTTGGGCGGAACAATCAGGCGAACAGTTTAAAATTGCTTATCTGGAGTTTGGCTTCGGCTTGGTGCGCGGGGACTTTGATCCGGCTTCATTGCCGGTTCCTTATCAAATAGAGGCCAACGGGGTAAAGTTTCGTATCTGGGGTAAAGTTGACCGGATCGATCTTGATGCGGACGGTAATTTTATCGTTTATGACTATAAATCCGGCCGGGGACCCGTTAGCAAAGATTTATTACAACTGAAATCTTTTCAAATACCGGTATATATATTGGCCTTGGAAGAGTTACAGTTCGGTACCGGGAAGGCTACGGGAGGCAGTTATCTAGGGTTAAAAGAGCCGTCCCGCAGCCGGGGCGGGGTTTGGCATCAGGAGAAGATCGGTTATGCCTTAACCGGGAAATCACTCTTAAGTCAGGCTGAATGGCAAGCGTGGACGGAAGGAGTAAAAATTTATTTGGCGGAGATTGTCCAAGCGATCCGGAATGGAGAGTTTGATCAGACCGCTGAAGAATGTCCGCCTTTTTGTGAATATAAGTTCTGTTGCAGACTGATGGAACGGGAGGTTACAGCGCCGGATGAAATATCCTCCGAATCAACAGCAAGCTAAAGCGGTAGCCGAGTTTGACGCCAACCTTCTGGTTACTGCCGGGGCCGGCACTGGGAAGACCAGTGTCTTAACGAATAAATTTCTCCGTTTACTGGAAGAACGTAGAGCCGAAGTCGGAGATGTTGTTGCCATAACTTTTACCAAAAAAGCCGCGGCGGAGATGCGCGATCGGGTCCAACAAGCAATCCGGAGTCATATTGAAGAGGCTACAGCTCAAACAGAAGCCGAATTTTGGAAAATCCAATTATTAAAGTCGGAAAGCGCCCGGATCAGTACCTTCCATAGCTTTTGTTTGGGTTTATTGCGGGAGCGCCCCTTGGAAGCCGGTATTCCTCCGGTAAACGGAATTTTAAATGAGGGTGAAGTACGGATATACCTGAGTCAAACAATTGAAACCGTAATATTGGAGTATTTTCAAGAACGTTCGGCTGAGGAAGAAAAAGTGTTGACCGCTATTTTGCTCGAATTTGGCTGGGATTCCTGCTTGAATTATTTGGCCGGACTCTACCAAAAAATCCGGGAAACCGGAGCAACTTTTGATGAGGTCTTTAAAAAGAGTACGGAAATACTTGAAGATTTCATCAACCACAACTCTGCTAATCCTTCACAGCTTATTTCAGAAGTTGAAGAATTCCAAGAGTTCTGTTCTACTACCAGTTTGTCGGACCATGCAGCCGAAATCGTAGCCGACCTTAGGGAAAAATGGGCCGGGTACCGGAGCTCGCTGGAGAATTTAACATCTATTGATGATTTCTTAACTACATTGGTTGCCCTCAAGAAAACCCTGCCCAAGAATGTGCCGGCCCTAATTAAAGATCGGATTGTGGAAATCCATGATCTTGCCGATAAGTTGATGCAACTGGTTATTGATAGAGAGACGCTAATCAAGCTGAGTATTTTCGGTGATTTATTAATTCGGATTGATCAAAGTTACCAGTCGTTAAAGAAAGAACAGGGAGCGCTTGATTTTAGCGATCAGTTAATATTGGTTAGGGATCTGTTAAAGAGCAATCCCGGCTTAACCGCCGAACTTAGGAAAGATATAAAATATCTGCTGGTGGATGAGTTTCAGGATACCAATAGTCTCCAAATGGAGATTGTAGATTTATTAACCGGTAGTGATCATACAGACGGCCGGTTAATGGCGGTTGGCGATATAAAGCAGTCTATTTACCGTTTCCGGGGATCAGAGGCTGATCTGATCGCGGGTTTAGCTGAGCGGCTCCGGGAGGGACAGGGGAGGATTATCCCGCTTATCCGGAATTACCGGACGGACCAACTGTTGATTAAGTTTATGAATGAATTTTTTGCCCGGTTATTTACCGGAGAAATATTTAACTATGAGCCGTTGGAAGCCGTCCGTGAAGGAGAGAATTCCGGAATCGAGTTAATTTTTACCGGGAGCCATGACCGCAGTGGGGAACCGCTGATGGTCGCCAGGCGGATAAAGCAATTGGTACGGGAATCCGGGAGAGAATATGGGGAGATCGTCCTTTTATTCCGGGCCGGTACTTCGATACATTTATATCAACAAGCTCTACAAAGCCTTGATATTCCATATTACTCGGCTAACGGGAGAGGATTTTACGACCGGACGGAGATCGCCGATCAATTAAATTTGTTGAAGCTGGTGCAACAGAGTTATAACGGAGTAGCTTTATTGGGGCTACTTAAATCGCCTTATGTCGGGTTATCCGATGAAAGTCTCTTCTGGTTAAGTGAAGGTAAGGATTTGATTGAAAGGTTTTATCAATGCGAATCTTATTCCCAACATATATCCGAACCGGAACAAGAGCGGATTATGGAATTTCGTATCTTAATCGGTTATTTACAGAAAAACCGGGAATGCCTTAATATTTCGGAAATTATCAGGACTGCTTTGGAGCGGACTAATTACCGGGAGATTTTGTGGACGCTGCCTAATGCCGGTCAACGCCTGGCTAACTTGGAAAAGCTGTTGCAGAAGGCTGATGAGTTTATTGAGAAAGGTTTTCATGATCTAAACCGTTTTTTAGAGTTTATTGAGAAACTGGAAGAAGTTGAAGTGCTTGAAGGAGAAGCCCAGACTGAGGCGGAAACCGGCAATGCGGTCCGGCTGATGACGATTCACCGGTCCAAAGGTCTGGAATTTCCGGTAGTGATCATCCCGGAGTTGGACCGATCTTTTAGCAACAGCAGTCAGGGAAGGGTGGCTTTTCATAAAACCACCGGCCTTGGCTTGACCATCAAATATGGTGAGAATGAGACCGCCGGTTCATCGGTATGGAAAAGTATAAAAGAACTGGATAAAAGGGAAGAGTTATCGGAGTTAAAACGGGTTTTATATGTGGCTTTAACCCGGGCTAAAGAACAATTGATTCTGGTAGGCTCAGGATGCAGCAAATCCAGGGGGAAAACCTTGGAAGCGGCCAATAACTGGATGAAATGGTTTGAGCTAATCTTGCCGTTGGAAAATGCCGGCTCCGAGATTGATTTTCATGGAACCAAGATTACTATATGCCGGGACGTCCCACCGGCTGAAGCCTCCGTATCAAATAAGAATATATTGGAAGAAATGATCCCGGAGATCCAGGCTGGAAAATTCATGCAGACTATCGATAATTCGGGTGTCCAAGAGATTGCCGCCGCCAATACCGGGGTGGCTGAGATTACGAAAACATTTAAAGTATCCGAGTTACTAGCCTATAAAAAATGCGGCCGCCGTTATTTTTGGGAATACCGGGCCGGGGTAAAAGGGATTTTACTTGGGGATTCATTACATTCCGGTGGAAGCTCGGATAATCTTGGTTCCCGGATCGGTAACTTTATCCACCAAGCGCTGCGTCAAGTTCCTCCGGAATGGCCGGAGAATCTGTGGCAGGAATCCTTCCGGGAACTGCCGGCAGAAAAAGCGGAGCAAATAAAAGCCGATCTAATCAGAATGTTGCAAAACTTTCAACAAAGTGAGTTTAATGGGGAGACCGGGGAACTCTGGGATGAAGTGCCGTTTATGTTCAAACTTAGGCCGCATATCAGGGTGGAAGGCCGTTTCGACCGGTTATTGCAAAAAAAATCCGGCGAATTAGTTCTGGTTGATTACAAGACCCATCGAATCAGTGCTACGGAGGCTGACAGGGTCGCAACCGGATACTTTTGGCAGTTACAGATCTACGGGTTAGCCGTGGAAATGCTTTGGGGGCGTTTACCGGAAAAAGCGTCGTTGTACTTTCTCTACCCCAACCGGGTGGTTGACGTCCCATTAGACAATACTCAAATCAACCGGATAAAAAGTGAAATAGCGGATATGGCCCGGATTATATCGGAAGAGTCCGATTTCAGCGCTTATCCGCCAGGAGATAATTGTAGTGATTGTAATTATTGGAGGTTTTGCAACTCTAATAGCTAGCTGTGTCTCTTTATCTCTGGAGCCAATAATGGTTTAGCCACAGAGGCACAGAGACACAGAGTTAAAACATATTTTCATAATTTCAGATGCGCAGTGGAAGCTGGCGTGGACGACTACTTTATAAAAGGTTTGTCTTCTTTAGGTTGATAAATCTCTTTTATTTCCATTGGAGATTTATATAATTGACTGTTTTTGTTTTGGGGAGAGGAATAAGAGGAATAATAGGAGATATTTTTATTGAAACGCCTTATCTGTGATAAGGAAAAAGATACCGCTAATATAAAACCGATAACAATCCCAATTTCTCCGGCTAAAATGAGATAAACCCACGAAACCAACTTCATATCCTCCTCATTTTTTTTGTGAATCTTCAACATTATATCAAATATAAGAGATAGCTTTGTCGAATTTTAACGGTAAAAAACGGCATATTCCGGCAAAACTCGAGAATAACCGCTCTCAAGTGCAACTTTTTGTTTGAGTTTGAAAGGTTAATTTTCTGTTAACGGAATATGTTGAATTAGTTTTTGAATTCAACATATTTACATTAATTAATACAACTTTCGCACTTTTATTTTAATACAGTAAAATCAATAATTTAAGGAATCAACTTTTGAAAAAATCGTTAAAGCTTTCGATGTTTTCAAAAGTTAATTTTAATTGAATATGACTTTACTGCAAGACATTTTTGTAGTGCGAAAGTTGAGTAATTAATAAAACGAAGAAAATACTTTAGGGGAATTAATTCACATCCGGTATTTGGGATGTGAATTTTGGTTACAAGTTTTCTTCATTTTATATTCTATTATTCCACATGGAATGCAAAGGCGCTGTGGTTGTGGATCGACTCATAGCTTTCGACTTCAACTTGGAACCACTTAATACGCGGTTCGGAACGTAGGGCGATAACGGAGTCACGAAGGATATCTTCGACAAATTTGGGGTTTTGATAAGCGGTTTCGGTTACATATTTTTCATCATCACGTTTTAGAACCGGATAGACCGGACAACTGCCTTGAATCCGTAGTAATTCGATCAGATCTTCCAGCCAAAGGATTTTGCCGGGGTAATTGAAACTGACCAGAGTGCGGATAATAGCTCTTTGATTATGGGCTCCATAAAGGGAGATCTCTTTACTGCAGGGACAGAGGGACATAACCGGAATCTCCGCCCCCAGACGATAGTCGAAACGGTTTTCCGGTTGTTTTAAGCTACCCTTAAACTCGCCGCGATAATCCAGATAACCCAGAGTTTGGCTTATCGGGGCCGGCAAAGGGAGGAAGTAACGGAATTTGATACTGATATCGGCGGCGGCCACTTCCAGATTGGTACAAAGTTCGGTCAATATTTGGCGGATCTCTTTGCCGGAGATCGGTTTTTCGCTCCAGGCCATTAACAGTTCCATAAAGCGGCTAAGGTGGGTTCCTTTGAACTGATGGGGAAGGCTGACCGAGACGGTAACGTTTCCCTGCACTTCCTGGAAGCTCCCGTTTTTCATCCGGATCTTAAACGGCAGGTGGACATCTTTGACCCCAACCCGTTGTATATCGATCCCCCTGTTATCTTGCATGTTTTGAACATCGATCATGATTGGCTTGTCCTTTCAAAAAAAATACCCTGAAAGAGTATGGTAGCTTATATTGATTTTAATTTATTTAAGGTGATAATTCAACAGGTTTGTTGGTTTCTTTTTTAGGGAAGCGCTGATTAATTGAATAAGTGACGATTTTGTGGTTCGTAAAATGCCTAATACCGCATATTTGCTCGCACAAAATCGGATTAATCAGCGCTTCCTTAGATAAGGACTTGCTTTAGACTGATTCAAAAAAACGACTATTCTACTTGGGCAAAAAAGTACAGGAACCCTATATTTTTTACCGCAAATTATTTCTATTCCCTCAATTGCTCCATGATGATCGCCTGTAACTCCTCACTGGTGGCGATGGTCCGCAACTCCCGGGAGAGCAGGACCGCAGTGTTTCCGCTCAGGCTGAGGCCGATCAGCACCGGCCCAGGGTTTTCCGTTAGAAATTTTAGCAACAGCCCCGTCTCGATCCGGTCCAAATCAAACAGTACGATTGCCGGAGGATTTATTTCCTGCGGCGGGTACCGATCACTTGCTTTCCCGATCTGACGCACTTCCAGCCCGCCGTCCGTTTTCAAAAGGGCGGCGATACTGTCCATTAATAATGAATCTCCTTCCAACAACACGGTTGGTTTGTTCATTGTCCGGCCTCCCGTACTTTTGGATTTTCTTAAAATTCGGCTTGATTATAGACTGATTTTAAAAAAATGGCTACTGTACTTTGATAAAAGAAAGTACAGGGTCCCTTGAAGAACTCCTGCGCTTTTTGATTAAAAGACCGGTAGAAAAATTATTAACTGAAACTTTCGCGAACTCATCCTTACCTTCTCCTGTATTATTGCAACGAATTTCAGCTGGATTATCATTTAAGTCCCAATCCGTTAGTTTATCGAATTTAGGGAATAGTAATCCCCTTTATCGCATAAGTAACCTCAGCTGGCTTACCGTTTTTATTGGCATAAGCAAAGACTACTCCATAGTAATCCCCAGCGGGTAAAACACCAAAATCAGCCGGTGACACAGCGTTATCCGTTTGCCACGGACTGATTGTTAAGGCTGCATCGCTGTAAATGGCAGCCTTATAACCACCGGTAGCTCCATCGATTGGAGGCCATGACAGTTGATTTCCGGTACGGATAATATTGGCTTCCTTCAGGTATTTGTCAAGTAATAGGCCAATCGATACGGTAATCACCGGGTACTCTTTGGAATAACTCTTATTGTAGGCGATTACCTTGAATTGATATTCTCCCGCATCCGGCACCAAATCCTCCGAGTTCTTCCTTAATTCATCACTGAGATCCAGATAAGCCTTGGTAGTGTATACCGGATCGTTAGGGTGAGGGTCTAGCGAATTCCAAACCTCGATATTCATAGTGCCGTCTTTCCCCAGAAAGTAAATCTTGTAATTAGTTGCCCCGCTCAAAGGGTTCCAATCCAAAAAGATATATTTGACAGCGCTGCCCCAATCTTCCGAAGTGAGGGACATCGCTTTAAAACCGGAGTTTATATGAACCGGATTTGCTGCTTGGACTATGGATTGGGCAACCAGCAATTCCTTGAGGCTAATCTCCTTTGTCCAACCGGAGGAAGCGCTTGACGAAGCCACCGCGGTTGAAAATAACGCCGTGGCGCTGTCTGTAACAACCCCGAGTCCTTTATTCCAAACCGGCTCTCCGGTAATGGCGGGGTCATTGCCACCGCCTCCTCCGCCACCGCTGCCGCAACCGATTACACTTGAAACAATTATTATCATTAATAATAGCTTTACTATTTTCATCATACTTCCTCCTAGAAAAAGATCGGCTTGAAATCAACTGCGGTCTTTATAACCTCTGTCTCTGCGGCGTTTTCCCCGGCTCCGTTTATAGCCACCACCCGGAAACGGTAGCCTACATTGGCGGTTAATCGCATTACCGAGCATTGGAAGACAGCCAGATCTGAAGTTTTGAGGTCAACGGCCGCTTCCGACCGGAGTAGGACGCCGGTTTCATTCAATATTTCAATCCGGTAGGTCTGCCCTGCCACTTCATCCCAGCGCAGTTGAACTTCGCTGGAGGAGATGACGCTCCAGGATAAATTCGAAGGCGCCACCGGACCGATGAGGGTATGGACCGGATTCGGATTCGAATATACCCAAGTTGAATAATTGGCTGGGTTCCCCTGGCTATCCAAAGTATATGGATTAACGGCTCTCAGCCTATACTGGCGACTCGTGTTAGGCTGTAATCCTTTATCTTGATAAGCTGTCTGGTTAACCGGTAACATTGCCACTCTATTCCAGTTTGTCCCCCCATCATCCGAGCGCATAACCTCAAAATTGCTCGCTTTATTTGAGGGTTCAAAAACCCAGGTTAAATTAATTGAAGTACTTGCGGCAGTCGCATTGAAACTGGTGGGTGCCGCCAATGTTGAAGGCCATGCCTCCGGTCTTAAAGCGATATAGGATTTTGAACTATAATTACGGAAGCTGTCATAGGCAAAAAATGCATAGTAGTAAGTTCTTCCATTTACCAATCCGTTGTTGTCGACAAATGATTCGGTTGCACCGGCTAAGGCGGTTCTATCAACTATCACACTGCCGTCTTCGGGACCGGATGGTGTCAGTCCATATTTACGGACTATCCTTATCCCGGCGACATCGGAGGACGGGTTGGTCCAATTTAAAGTAATTTGTTGATTTTGCATACGTAATAAAGATATATTAATACTTACTTTGGCTGGCGGCGTCAGATCGGCGCCGTTATCGGCATAAATCACTCTGAGATAAGGACGGTCGCCGGTATTGGCGGCAGTAGTCCCGTATATCAATATATTATCTCCGGCGTTACTCTCGCCTTCACTCATGATATACCAGCCATGGTTTTTAGCCGGATTATCCGCCCATAATCTCAAAGCATTGGTGACATCGACTTTAATGAACATCTCGCCGTTTTCCTCAAAGGCATACGGCAAGTATTCAAAAGTATCGTTCAATTCGGTGGCGGTCACTGCCGCCAAAATATTTGCCGTCTCGTTCTTCCAAAGAACTTTCCGGCCCAGCCGGTTATCCCGGTACAGGAAATTGAGTCCGCTGCGAAGACCATCGGTCGATCCAAAGTACGGCCGTTCCAAGCCGGAGTCGGGAATGGTGTAAATTTTGATTCTACGTGGAATAAATTTATCGCTATTGATACTTTTAACCTTGAATACCAGTTCCGCCCGATCGATCGATGTTCCGGTTGAAATTAATCCTCCGGGACCGGTAAGTCCGGGATAATAGAACCAGAGGTCGCTGTTGACGCCGCTGGCTCCTTTACCCAAAATCAATTCGTCATGGTTCCAGGTTGTCGTCAGATCACCGCGGAAATTACCTGCCGTTAGAAAATTCCGCAAGTAAGACCCGTTCCCGCCACCGCTACCGCCGGGATTGATATAATGTTTATTTGAGTTCAAATCGTCAACAATCGTTAAATCATTGGAGGTCAAACCGCTGCCGCCGTTATTTATTTCGCTGCCGTCGATGGTTATATGAAAATTATTGATATTTGTGGTCATACTGCTGTTAAAAGCAAGATTTATAACACACTGATTACGAGCGGTGTTGATATTAGTAATACCAGTGATGGTCAAACCGGTTGGACTGTTTGCTAGGGTAAAATTAGGTTGTCTGTTATTGACGAAAGTGGTCCCGGTTAATGTAACAGTGATATTTCCACCGTCCAGGTTGGATTCGGTTAATACCGGATTATTACCAGGTGATATGGTCATTGTTGCCATACCATTATAGGCAAGGTTCAACTGGTTGGCGGCGGTATTGCCGTTCCCTGCCGCATCATGAGCTGCCCCGGTAGCTACGTTAACAGTAACCGTACTCCCGAATGGAGTAATATCAATCGTATAGGTAGTTCCACTCCCGTTGAAGTTACTGAGGGTCCCATTCCCTACTGTAATATCGTTCTCTGTAAAATCGGTTACCGCTTCACTAAAAGTGATCGACACCGGTATTGGTGAGTTGCTTGTCGGGTTGCTAGGGGTGCTGATAGTAACTGTCGGCGTAACCCCATCTACCAAAACTCCCGAAATGTCGGACGGTAGGCCGTTCAAGTTGAGATCGGCATCCTGATTGGCGGTCTGATCTTTGATTGCTCCACCGCTGCCAAGGATAATAGCCGGATTAGTATCGAATTGGATTCCGTCGGTATCCAGATGACCAGACGCTACCGTATACCGGAATACCAAAGCGTTTGTCCCGGAGCCGCTTACATAAGCAGCATTTATCGTCCCACCGGTATCCAGTGTGATTGGAATATATGGAGTACCGGTAACTGTTACTGATTTACTAAAGTTAACGGTTATATTAAAAGGGTTAGTTGTGCTATATGTGCCGACGGGTATGGTTAAGGAGGTGGTGATAGCCGGTAATGGGGTCTTCTTTACCAAAAATTGACCAAAACCTGTTGCATTCGGTTCCTGCCAGGCTACACATAGATCCCCATTTAAGATTGCAAGCCCAGGATTTTCTGCACTTTGCGTATTATCTTTATTCAAACCGGTAGAAATATTACCATCGAAAAAAATTTTTGTATCAGTATCGTTATCGTATTTAGCTATCCGAATTTGTTTTTTATTTACGGTTCCTGTTCCTGTGGATACTTTTGCTGTTTCTCCCCACGAAACATAAAGCGAACGGTTAAAAACACAAAATACCGGGGCCGCTGCAGGGAGATCGATATTATAATTCCAACCATTAGTCTCGTCATTCTTTACATATGTCCAATTTGAACCATCGTATTTTTTTACATGAATTTGAAGATACGTCTTTGTCTTTTCTTCCCAGGCGCAGTAGAGAGCCCCATTGTATTCGATAATAGTAGGATTAGTACCATCATTGGTATTACTGCAATTTAATCCGGCATCGACAAGGTCCCAAGTCCCGGTACTGTTCC
>JAEYRX010000053.1 GCA_023435225.1 Bacillota bacterium | reverse complement strand
AATATATTGAGATTTATTATAATCGAAAGCGGCGTCATTCTGCAATCGATAGTATGAGCCCGGAATTTTATGAAAATCAAAGATTATGCGCTTAATTTTGTGTCTAATTAACCGGGGGAAGACCACTATTTATCTGGAGAATTAAGTACCTAGAGCATCTTGATTTTAGACTAAAAATATAAAAAGACTGTCAACATTTTGTTTACTTTTCTATAATATATATTATACTATAACTAAGAGGTAAATGATTTATTGACGAGAGGTGTAAAATGAATTTCTTTGAGAATATAGGCTTGAATATTTCAGAAGTTTTAAGTGATAGAAACATGAGCCAGACTGACCTTGCTGAAAGAATGGGTATTTCCAAACAAGTCATGTCGAAGATAATTAATGGTCAAAAGGCTATTAATGCTTTGGAGATTAAGTCTATAGCTAAAATTCTTGATGTAGATGTAAATAGACTTGTTGAAGAAAAGACAAGTAATACAAATAATCGAGAATCTTTAGTTATGCTTATGGGAGAAGTTAATGGTAATACTAAGCAAGAACTTACTTTTTTAAATACAGTAATTAATGAACTGGATTATTTGGAGGATTTACTCCATGAGTAGTTCATCAATTGATTTAAACCATTTAACAGAAGAAGAATGTAGGGATATCGAAACAGAGGCTAATAAAAGATTAGGTGAATATAAAAAATCAAATCAAATTATTAGAGAAGAAGTATTCAATATCCTTGAAAAAAATAGTACGGTTCTTTTTTACCCCATTAATGACAATGAGATAAGTGGTTTCATTGTAAAACATGGGGTAAAACATTTTGTGATGATAAATACTGAAATTCCCTCAGAAAAACAAATATTTGCAGCAGCACATGAATTATATCATCTTTGGTATACCAAAGAATCTTGGGAAGTGCTTAAAAGCTTAATTTTAGATGGACAATTAAATGGCGGAGTATCAAAAGAAGAACATAAAGCAAACAGGTTTGCAGCCGAGTTCTTAGTTCCAAAACAAGTAATTCTTACAGAATTAGATATCCGAGGTTTAAAAAGAAATGCCATCGAGTTGAAAGATATCATAGAATTAATGGATATATTCCTAATGCCTTATAAAACTATTGTTAGAAGACTGCATGAAGTAGAATATATAAGCGAGGAGCAATGTAAACAATTTTTGCTTATTCCTGACCGCAATGACAATGATGGAGTTTTACTTTGGCAGAAAAGGTTGGGACTTTGTCAAAGAAATAACGAAAAAACCCGAAAGAAAAAGTTTGGTAACCTTATTGATACATCCTTGGCGTTATATGAGAATAAGCAAATAACTTATGAAAAACTCAAATATTTACTGGAATTAGCCGGGCAGACTCCAGCGGAATATAATATCATTGAACCTGTGATCACTCTTCCTTCTGAAGAAGAAATTCTAAAGTTTATGGAGGAAGAGGATTAAAGATGCTTGATAATGCAATTTTAGACGCTGATTTTTGTATTAGAATCGGCAGTTTTAAGAGCATAAAGCTTTTGGAAAGGATTATTCCGGTTATTGTTAAACAGGCCTATATCCATCAATATGTTTACAATGATGAAATATTAATTCCTGCAAATGCCAAGGAACAAATTAAAGTATTAGTGAATAATGGACAAGTTAAAATTATCGATGATAATAGTTTTACTGGAACCGACAAAATCTTGTTTAATGCAACCAAGGATAAATTAAAAAGAGTTATGACTGGAACCCAGGAAAAAGGCAAAAATTGGGGTGAAGTACTCTCACTAGCTTCAGCAAAAGTTTTAGGAATTACCATTTTGATGTCTGATGAAAGTATATTGCAAAATATTATTGATAAACATTTAAATACAGGTAATTCTTATGATATAAAAGTATTCCGGGTCATAAATGTTATTGAATGGATTCGCGACAATCAAGGTTGTGGAATAAGTCGCAAAATTGCGAAAGCTATCTGGGTAGCTTCGGATAAAAGCCGAGTAATCCAGGAAAAGAGTAAAGAGTTATTTGATAAGATATGGCCAAGTTAGATTTGGACCGGCCGGTTAAAGCCCGCCGGTTTTATTGTATGTGCTGAAATAAGTATTGTTTTAGATCGAACATCCTGATCAACAGTCAATATAGTACAAGTTGCGTCGGTCACGAAATGAGGTAATACTCATTAGTTGACAGGACGCACAAAATATTAAAACTTGGCGGTGACTGTTGAAAGGCGCGCATCAGTTCCAGAATGACGGCCACCCCGTTGGTCCCGTCATTTACTCCGGGGATGGGCAATGTTTTAAGCGCCGGATCCTTTTCCCGGTCGGCAATCCAACGGGTATCAAAATGGGTCCCCAATAAAACGGTTTTCCTTCGGTCCTGCCCCGCCACCAAACTGCAAATGTTGGCGCAATTTCATGAGTGTAAATAAAGTAATTGTTCGTCAAAAGTAACCTCGAATTAACAGACGCTACTGGATTTTTGTGGTATGCTTTTTAAGATTTTAAAATGTAAGGATGGTAAATAAAAGTGATAAGCACCAGTGGGATCAGTTTGCGGTTTGGAGGCCGGGTATTATTTGAGAATGTAAGCATCAAATTTTTAGCCGGCAATTGTTATGGATTAATTGGAGCCAATGGATCCGGGAAATCGACCTTTTTAAAGATTTTGGCGGGAGAGATTGACCCTAGCCAAGGTGAAGTCTCTATTTCACCTGGGGAGAGACTGGCGGTTTTAAAACAAAATCATAATGAATTCGATGAGTTTCCGGTCCTGCAGACGGTAATTAGGGGGGACCGACGGCTTTACCATATTACTGAAGAGAAGGAAGCGCTTTATGCCAAACCTGATTTTTCTGAGGCGGACGGACTCCGAGTTTCAGAACTTGAAGCCGAATTTAGTGAATTAAATGGCTGGGCTGCTGAGTCAGATGCCGCGATCCTGTTAGAGGGTTTAGGAATTGGTGTGGAGTTACATGAGAAAAAAATGCAGGAGTTAAATGGAATCGAAAAAGTAAGGGTGTTGTTAGCCCAAGCGCTGTTTGGTAACCCGGATATCTTGTTGCTGGACGAGCCGACCAACCATTTGGATCGGGCTTCCATAACTTGGCTTGAGAATTTTCTCTATAACTTTGAAAACACGGTTATCGTGGTCTCGCATGATCGGCATTTTTTGAACAAGGTTTGTACTCACATTGCTGATATTGACTATAATAAGATCCAGTTATATGTGGGCAATTATGATTTTTGGTATAAATCTAGCCAGTTAGCGCTCAAACAGATGAAGGAAGCTAATAAGAAGACCGAAGCGAAGGCCAAAGAGCTCCAGGAATTTATTCAACGATTCAGTGCCAATGCTTCTAAATCAAAACAAGCCACTTCGCGCAAAAAACAATTGGAGAATCTGGTCTTAGAAGATATCAAGCCCTCCTCCCGCAAGTATCCGTTTGTTGACTTCAAACCCGATCGGGAAGTGGGTAACGAAGTATTGGAAGTTAAGAACATCTCCAAAACCTTGGATGGAGAAAAACTTCTTTCCAACATCAGTTTTAAGGTACTTAAAGGCGATAAAATTGCTTTTATCGGAACCGAAGGGTTGGCAAAGACCGCTCTGTTTCAAATTTTAATGGGGGAACTCCTCGCCGATGTTGGTACCTATCAGTGGGGAATCACGACCTCCCAAGGATATTTTCCCAAAGATAACGCCGCGTATTTTGATAATGTCGATGAAACACTCGTCGATTGGTTACGTCAGTTTTCCAAAGATCAGACCGAGACGTTTCTCCGTGGTTGGTTAGGACGGATGTTGTTTTCCGGGGAAGAAGCTCTCAAGAAAGCAACTGTCCTTTCAGGAGGGGAGAGGGTTCGCTGTATGCTAGCGCGAATGATGCTTTTGGGCGCCAATGTGTTATTGTTGGATGAACCTACCAACCATCTTGATCTGGAGTCGATAACCGCCTTAAATAACGGGTTGATAAACTTCAAAGGGACGCTGCTCTTTTCGTCCCATGATCATGAATTGGCGCAAAGCATCGCTAATCGGATCATCGAAATAACTCCGGAGGGAATTATTGACCAGCGAGTTAGTTATGACGAATATCTGGAAAACCGGGAGCAGTCAGAACGGGTGGCAGTCTGAAAATTGAAACAAAGATGAGGTCGATTGTCTGAACTAGTATAAGTGTTTTTCTCCTTGGGTTATACTTTCTAAGCAAGCACATTCATCATTATTTTTCAATGATACATAAGCTATCCTAAAAATGTTTTTCTAGTATTCATGCAGAAGAGGTATGGCGGTTTTGAAGAACATCTTGTAAAGACATGCTTATAAAATGAACTCGGAGCTTCCGGGTTTTTTTTTTGAAAACTCTACATTGGCGCCGGGGTATCGTTAAAAATAAATTTAAACAACAAAAAAAGCAGCCGTTGGCTGCTTATTTTAATTTGGTTTGGTGCCCAGGACCGGACTTGAACCGGTACGGTTGCCCATACGCCCCTCAAACGTACGCGTCTGCCAGTTCCGCCACCTGGGCAAGCAATACTTAAATTAACTATCTAATATTATACCAGGGTAGTAGAGGTTGTCAATCATTTTTTAGAAGACAATAACTATAATTTTTTGGAAGTAAATCTTTATAATCGAATGCAAATTTCGGGGAAATAATAGTGAAAGTAATAATTTAGCAAAAACTAATAGAAACTACCGATTGCCTTGACCAGAGAAAGCGGTTTTTAACTGGGGGAAAGGAGTTGAAGTATAAATCCTGCTATCCGTGGCAATAATCAATCTTAGACGCGACTAGTCGGTAGTTTCAGTCAACTGTGAGACCGCAAAGCAAGAAAATTAAATAGTTTAGAAACAGATAAAACCTATATGCTTTCTAAACCTGGAAATTTTGAACCATAAACAATATTAAAGCAGCAGTTTGGGAGTTGATTTACTGGATGTTGGTGAATAAAGTTGAGATATGCGGAGTTAACACCGCTAAATTACCGGTTTTATCAAGTAGTAAGATGCGGGATTTGTTACAACGAATGCAGTCCGGAGATCGTTCAGCCCGGGAAGAGTTGATAAATGGCAATTTAAGATTGGTCTTGAGTGTCATTCAACGGTTTAATAATCGGGGTGAATTTGTTGACGATTTATTCCAAGTAGGGTGTATTGGACTAATGAAAGCTATTGATAATTTTGATCTTTCCCAGAATGTGAAATTCTCTACTTATGCTGTTCCGATGATTATCGGTGAAATTCGGCGATATCTAAGAGATAATAATCCTTTAAGGGTAAGCCGGTCTTTACGGGATATAGCTTATAAAGCGCTTCAAGTCCGGGATGCCTTGGTCAGTAAAAACTCCAAAGAACCAACAGTAGCGGAGATCGCCGAAGAATTGAAAGTTCCCCGGGAAGAAGTAGTATTTGCGTTGGATGCGATCCAAGAACCGATATCATTATTCGAACCTATTTATCATGACGGCGGCGACCCAATCTTTGTCATGGACCAAATTAGTGATGAAAGACACTTGGATGGACAATGGTTGGAAGGGCTATCCATTAAAGAAGCTATGAGCAAATTAAATGACCGGGAAAAAATGATCTTAGAGATGCGTTTTTTTGATGGACGAACTCAAATGGAAGTTGCGGAGGAGATAGGAATTTCACAAGCCCAAGTCTCCCGTTTGGAAAAGAATGCCTTGAAACATATGAAAAGGTATGTGGCGGGAAGTAATGAGAATTGAGAATTGACAATTGAAAATTGAGAATTAAAAACCTTTCGATTGATTTATGAAGAATTTATATTGGGGTGAGCTTTTAGGGATGTCTTTTAAATATAGGTTGTTAACTTCAGGGCTAATTATTATAGTATTTATGATTTTAGGCGGTTTGGGATCGGGAACGGCATGGATGGAAGCGCCGTTATTGCAGACTTATAATAGAGCTAGTTTAATAAGACTTCATGTTATCGCCAATAGTAATTCCCCTTCCGACCAGACGGTTAAGCTAAAAGTTCGGGACAGGATTATTAAAGTAACGGAACCCCTGTTAATTAATGTAGAAGATTCGAAACAGGCAGAGGTGATTTTGACCCGAAATCTGGAATTATTAAGAGAAACGGCGAGAAAAGAGCTTACTCGAAATGGTAAAAATATGCCTGTTCACGTTTACCTTGGTAAGTTTGATTTCCCGGATCGGGTCTATCCGTTTGGAGTGCTACCGGCAGGAGAATATAAAGGATTACGAATCATTCTTGGTGAAGGCGCCGGCAAAAATTGGTGGTGTGTTTTATACCCGCCCTTATGCTTACTTGATAAGGATGCCCCTAGTTTCAAGGGTAATGATAATGCCGACAAAAACCCTAAAATTGAATACCATTTAGTGGCTTTGGAGAAATTGGTAAAGGAAAAGGGATTGATTATGGATGAGTTTTGGAAAGGTTGGGGGAAGTTTTTTGGCGCGATATAAGAACAGTAATCAGGAGTCAGGAGACAGCGATCAGGATAAATTCTTAATAAGAACTAATATTTAGTAATCATGATAAATAAGGATTACTATGTTTAAAACTCCTAAATGGAGTTTTTTGTTTTATTCTTAAAAATTGATCTAATATAAAAACATCCATAAATTATTATTTCCTACTGATTCCTGACTCCAGTCTCCTGATTCTTTCTTCTTTGAACCGTAAAAATTTATGGCAGGATTTTTATGATGACTTGAGAATTCAAAACAATATGAATTTGAAATCAGGAAAGGTTGATTAAGATGGAACTACAGGCTGTTATTTTTGATTTGGACGGAGTAATAGTTTCTACCGATGAACACCATTTTCAAGCTTGGAAAAGGCTGGCTGCTGAAGAAGGAATTTATTTTGACCGTCAGATAAATGAGAGATTACGTGGTGTGAGCCGGTTGGAGAGTTTGGAAATTATTTTGGAAAAAGCGTCCAAAACATATACGACTGAAGAAAAAATTCAATTGGCGAACCGGAAGAACGGATATTATCAAGAACTAATCCAAAGCTTAACCCCCCAAGATATTCTGCCGGGGGTAATGAAGTTTTTAAAAGAATTGAAGCAAGAAGGGTTAAAAGTAGCAATCGGTTCTTCAAGTAAGAATACGCCAATAATATTGAAACAGATTGGGCTCGATTCATTCTTTGACACAGTGGTTGACGGTAACGACATTAAGAAGAGTAAACCGGAACCGGAAGTGTTTTTATTAGCGGCTGAGCGTTTAGGTCTTCCTCCAAAGAACTGTTTAGTAATCGAAGACGCCGACGCCGGAGTTCAAGCAGCTTTAGCCGGTGGAATGAAAGTATTGGGAGTAGGATCCGCCTCGGAAAATCAAGCCGCCAGTATTAAAATGCCGGATTTGTCGGCAATATCGACGGAAAGTTTTTTAGAACAATGCCGGGAGCTATAAAAAAATCCAGTTCTTCAACACGGAGACACGGAGAAAGATAGGGAGGTAGACAATGAAAACCAGGTGGTATTGGGGGCTTTTTTTGCTCTTGATTTTTCCAATGGTTGCTGTTGCTAGTGCCCCTAAAGTCACAATTGTTTTAACTACCCCTTCGGAAGATGCTTTAGGCGCTATCAGACAGTTGGTTAAGGAGTTTAACTCCAAGCAGTCAGCTATTGTAGTTAAGCATAAAATGTTATCTTCCGGTTCGGATGATTGCCATAATTTTTATTTACGATCATTTATGTCTTGTTCCAATAGCTTTGATGTTCTATCCGGAGATATTATCTGGACTCCGGAGTTTGCCTCTTGCGGGTGGATAGAGCCGTTAAACTCTTTATTTAAAAATACTGAACAAAAAAAGTTTTTACCTGGAGCTATTAAAAGCTGCACTTTTAATAAACAAATTTGGGCGGTTCCCTGGTATACCGATTTTGGGGTCTTATTTTACCGGAAGGATCTGATTAGTAAACCTCCGAAGACCTGGGCCAAGCTGATTAATCTGGCAGAGGAAAACATAAAAAACGGCAAAGTAAAATACGGTTATGCTTTTCAAGGGAATCAATACGAAGGATTGGTATGTAACGCTCTGGAATTTATCTTTAACAATGGGGGGGAAATATTAGATAATAATAAAGTGGTTATTAACTCTCCGGAATCCGTAGAGGGTTTGCAAATTTTGATGGATTTAATTAGAATCTCCCCGGATGATGTAATTGACTTTCAGGAAGAGGATTCAAGATTAGCGTTTCAGGACGGAAAGATTCTTTTTCTCCGTAATTGGCCGTATAACTGGAATTTACTAAATCAGGACTATTCACCGGTAAAAGGCCGGATCGGAGTTGCCCCATTGCCGGTCGGTCCGCATGGAGTTTCCAGCGGCGGGTGTTTGGGTGGTTGGAATATGATGATTAATCACTTCTCACGTAATAAGGAAGCCGCTTGGAAATTCATTGAATTCATGACTGGTATGCATGGGCAGAAAGTTAATTCTATGATTGGCGGCCGTCTTCCGACTAGAATGGCGGTTTACCGGGAACCGGAAGTAACAAAGGTTAATCCTTATTATTCGGAATTTCTCAATGCTTATTACCGCTCGAAACCCCGACCGGTTTCGCCTTTTTATCCTGCTATCTCCGAAACGATGCAATTTAACTTCCATAAAGCCATTACCGGACAGCTGGATGCCAAAACCGCCATCCGAAATATTGAAACCGACATGAAAAAGATCCTGGCGCAATAAATCAGATTTATTAAAACTAAGGCAAATGGTTGATATAAGTCTTTCTCTGTGTCTCAGTGGCTAAATTTTATAGGCCACAGAGACATGGAGACTCAGAGTGGTTGTTTAAATGAAGGTGAAAAACAATGGAGTTACAGAGAAATAATCTTTTTAAAAATTATAAATTGATAGTATTGAAAGACAGTCTGAACAAACTTAGTTTCAAGGCTTTATTGGTATGTATTTTTGCAGTTATATCCATCTTCGCCATAATATTATTTTCTGTTATCTCCTATATTCAAGCAATTGATGTTCTACAGAAGGACTTTGTCAAAAACTCAGCCGCCACCTTTAAAAATATCCGAAATGATTTGGTCTCCAAGTTAAATAATATAGAGAATACCCTGAAATTTATCGCCACCGATCAACGGATTCAAAACCTTAACCGTCCTTTTTCGGGGATTTCCAACCGCCAATTATCGGAGTTTTTTGCTGATTGCATTGATTTAAATAATTACACTACCCGAGACGAGTTACATTATTTAAAAAATTTGGTGGATGAGCTAATCTTCTACAGTAAACAAAGAGTGGTACTAACAAGGAGAAATCACTTTTCCGTATACGGTATTGAACGCTATTTGGTCCCGGATCTGCTCTCCAAAGCTAAAAAAGCCCAAGGAAGAGTAGTTTGGTCGGGGGTTTTCTTTAATGAATTAGGTTCATTATTAATGCTTAACCTGGATGAAGTGGTTCGCCGGGAAGAATTAAACCAATTTGCGGTGGTTAAATATGTTAATGATGAGCAGTACAAAACGGAAATTGGTTATTTAATAGCCAGTATTAATTTGGCCGGTCTCTCTGATTTGGTGGAAGAAGTACAACTAGGCGACACCGGTAGAATATATATTATTAATAAGGATTTGCAGGTATTGGCAGGCTGGGATAAGGAGCTGATTATGCGTTCTCTCCCGCTTGACCGGAAGAGCCTTGATATAGTAAAACAATCGGCTGAGGGTAGTTTACTTGGAAAATTTAAGGGTGGCAGAAGCTATATTCATTTTGAAGAAATTGGGGTCAATAACTGGAAACTGATTGGAATTATTAATAACCGGGAGTTTCAGAGTAAGGCTAAAGTTATTCGCAACCGGATTTTAATTGATGGTTTAGCTATAATTGCCGTCTTGATAATTGTTACTATTATCGTGGCCAACCGATTAACCAGGCCGCTCCAAAATATCTGTTCTTTTCTGGGAAAAGTAGAAACCGGAGACTTAACTATTCGCACCGATGAAAGCGGCAGCAAGGAAATTAAAAATCTTTCCGATCAGTTGAACCGGATGATTGATCGAATCAATCTCTTATTGGAGGAGATGTATGAAGAACAATTATTCAAACGGAAAGTAGCTTTAAAAGCACTACATACCCAAATCAATCCTCATTTTCTTTATAATACACTGGAATCTATCTCCTGGATGATCGAAACCGGCAAACGGGAAGTAGCAGTAAAGTTGATCGAGTCCTTAGCCAATTTTTTCAGATTAGGGTTGAGCGGAGGCCGGGATATTGTTACTATTGGTAAGGAGTTGGAACATGCGGAAAGTTATTTAAAGATCCAACAAGTAAGATACCAGGAACGATTGGATTATGTTATAGATGTAGACGATGAGATAAGAAACGAGCAAATTACCAAAATAACATTGCAACCATTAATTGAAAATGCGATTTATCACGGGATAAAACTTAAGAATGACGGTCTGGGACGGATTTATATCTCCGGCAGCCGAGTAGGTAATTTAATTAAATTGGAAGTAGCTGATAACGGAGTGGGAATGAATTCGGTCAAATTAGCGGAACTTGAAGAATCGCTTGTTGAGCCCAGACTTGATCCGGAAACTTCCGGAAAGGGATACAGTATTGAGAATATTAATACCCGGATTAAGTTGTATTTTGGGAAAGAATATGGGTTGCATTACTCCAGCAAAGAAGGAGTAGGTACTCGAGTAGAAGTTATCTTGCCGGTTAATTGGAAACCTAGAGATATTACCAGCAGTTAATGAAATTGGGATAGCTAAATATAATTATCAAACTGTACTTTATCGCGGTATTCCAATGGCGCCAAGCCGGTAATTTTTTTAAAAACGATGCCAAAATAATGATAATCGCTAAAACCCACTGCTTCGGCAATTTCATAAACTTTCGACTGAGTTTCTTTTAACAGTTTTTTAGCGGCCCGGATCCTGGTTTTGGTTAGATATTCAATTACCGTGCTGCCGGTAATTTCTTTAAAGAGATGGCTTAAATAACTGGAACTGACAAAGACGCTATCAGCAACTTTTATTAGGTTAAGTTCGGGGTCGGGATAGTTTTCTTCTATAAAACACTTGGCTTTCTCAACAAAATTTTTGCTGACATCCTGTTTATGCCGGTTTATTTCTTCAATTGCTCTGATTAAAATATTTTTGAACCATGCTTCCATATCCACTAAAGTCTCGATGGAAGTAACTTCTCGGAGCGGATCAAAAGCCTTCCCAAATACATCTTCAATTGCGATATTAAACTCCATTAAAGCCCTTATTATCTGGTTTACCAGTCCAAGCATAGTTAAATGTAGAAAACCCCTTGAGGCATACTCTTGAGATTTAAGCGAAATAAATATATGTGTTAAAAAACTAAAGGCTTTTTTCTCATTACCTTCGCGAAGGATAGTAACAAAAGTATCGTAATCAGGGTAAGAGAATAAGTGACCGGAATTAGTTTTTTCGATATCCTGATAGGGAATAATCACATTTTTCCCGGCCCACAATTTGAAATCCAATGCCAGTAACGATTCACGGTAAGAATTATTTACCAACGCTAATTTGGAGTAAAGACGGCCTAGACCGGCAGAAAAGGTAATACCGTAAATATTCTGGATTTTTTGCTGGACCTGCTGAATTTTTTGAATTATTAAATCCAAGTCACTATCGGATTGAATTCCGAACAAGCCTATTACCTCTTGGGGGTTGTTTAGAAACCCATACCAAAAAGGGATATATTCTTCCAAAGTGTTCTTTAACAGGTTTAATAAATGAGTACAATAAAGTTGCAAATCTTCCTCAGGTAGCGAAGTAGTTAAATTGCTGTAATCGTCTAAATGGATATTTATAATTCCATATAAAGGAGTTGTAAGATTTAATCCTAAGAAAGCTAGATGCTGTTCTAAAAGTTTTTGGTTTATTTTACCGCTAATCAAATCTGTAAAGAACTTTTCTTTTAACCGTGGCAGGCTCTCTTTTAGTTTGGTTTTTAAAACTTCTTTCTCCTTTAATTCTTGTTCAAATAAGATTAAGTATTGTTTTGCTTCTTGAAGTGTCTTTATAAATCTTTCTAAATTTATCGGTTTTAAAAGGTAACGAAAAACTCCGGCTTCGATGGCTTGCTGCGCATAATTAAAATCATCATACCCGCTAACCAAAATCACTATACTATGTGGTAATTCATTCTTCAAGGTTTCCGCCAGCTCAATTCCGTTCATTGCAGGCATGCAAATATCCGAATAAATAATCTGCGGTTGGGTTTCCAGGGCTAATTTCAGAGCAGTAGTACTGTTATCAGCTACAGCTACAACCTGGCAGTCATTTTTCTCCCAATCAATAATGGATTGAAGCTTATCAAGTATTATTGGTTCGTCGTCAACAATCATAACTTTAAACATAATAGCTCCCTTGGCGAGACTTAACTCTGTGTCTCCGTGTCTCTGTGGCCTATAATTACTGATTATATTATCACTCATGTTTCTTGAGCTTTCAACGTAAAATTTACAGGATGACAAGATATTACCCAAAATAAAAAAATTTGACTTTTTAAAAAAAGTTAATCTTGGTAGTATCAGATCGAGTGGGTTATACTTTGCCATTCAAAAAAATATTGAGGAGTGAGTGGAGTGAAAAAAGCAAAGCTAAGAAGTGGTTTATTGCTGGCAACCCTGATTGTAGTAGTCTTAATGGCTCAGTGCGTATTTGGCGAGGCTGCCGCCATATCGGTTACTGGTACTTGGGGAGGCAGTGAATTAGACACCTTTATGAAGATTGCCGACGCAGCCGGGGTAAAAGTAACTTTTAATACTACTCGGGATTTAAATGCAGTACTGGCTGCCGGAGTAAAAGCGAAGACTCTTCCTGATATTGCTATTTTGCCAAACCCCGGTAAATTACAGGAACTAGCTAAACAAGGGGTACTTAAACAACTTAACTATCTAAGTAAGTCTGATCTGAAAAACTATGCTAAAACCTGGATTAGTCTTGGAAGTTATGGTGGTAAGTTATATGGTGTTTATTTCAAAGTGGCTAATAAATCGGTTGTTTGGTATAACCCGAAAGAATTTAAAAAGAATGGTTGGACTGTTCCGAAAACTTGGGATGAATTAATTGCATTAGATAAAAAAATTGTCGCTGCCGGTAAAACTCCTTGGTCTATAGGGGCGGATATTGGTTGGCCATTATCGGACTGGATTGAAAATATCATGATCCGGACCGCCGGACCTGATACCTATGATAAGTGGATTAATCACGAAATATCCTGGACTGACCCAGCGGTCAAAAAAGCTTTCCAAGTATGGGGCGAGATTGTTGGTAATCCTAAAAATTTAGCCGGTGGGATAGACGGGACCTTGGCTACTACTTTCCAAAATGGAGCAATAGCGGTCTTCCAGGATAATCCTAAGGCATATATGTATTATGAAGGCGATTTTATGGGTGGCATAGTAACTTCTCAGCTTTCTAATGTTAAATTAGGCGAAGATATGGACTTTTTTGCCTTCCCGTCCATTGATTCCAAATACGGTGTTCCGGTAGTAGGTGGAGCCGATGTATTTGTTGCCTTTTCCAATAAACCGGCGGTAAAGAAGTTAATGAAGTTTTTAACCACGGTTAAAGCCAATGAAATTGCGGTTAAGAACGGATTCCTATCCCAGAATAAAGGCGTTTCGCTGGATACTTACCCGAATGTTGTCAGTAAAAATTCGGCTAGTATCTTAACCAAAGCTGATATTTATGCATTTGACGCTTCCGATCTAATGCCTCCGGCAGTTGGAAATCAAGGTGGTTTTTGGGATGCTTGTAAGAAATACATTCAAAATCCATCAAATCTTGATTCGATCTTGGCGGATATGGAAGAATTAGCGAAAAAAAATTACTAATTATGACTAAAGAAGGGCTGTTCCAGTTGTTTATCTATAGGGGCAGCCCCTTTCTTTCGAGGAGTCAGGAGTCAGTAGTGCAGGTTAAGTTTTCTGGGTTTACTAATGATTTTAGGTTTCGTAGCATAAGTCTAAATTTTACTGGCTCCTGACTCCTGATTATTTCATAGTAGTCGTCCACGCCAGCTACCGCTGCGCACATGAAAGTAAGAAAATTAAGCTGGGTGAACGACAGGCATCGATAGCATTTTCTAGATAGAATAAAATAATTTATGTCAGTTTTCCCGAAGGAAGTGAGTTTATGAAACAATTTTTAACGAAACTAATCCGGGATAAGAAGATTGGGTGGCTAGAATACTACTTATGGATGTTACCGGCAATTATCTTAGTTCTATTTTTTCTGGTTTTACCAACATTTCAAACTATTATTCTCAGTCTTCATCAGGAAGTAAAATTCAGCGAAAGTGAGTTTAGACAATCATTTGAGAAACAGTTAGCAGCTGAAAGCGGTCAAGAAATCAGCCGGAGAGATTTATTTGAAGAAATACCGGGTGGGGAGAAAGTTCTTCAAGAAACTCTGAAGAACTATAAGATCAAAATCGCTCCCGATGATATTAATGAAGAAATGACCGTTAAAGATACGGTGGAGATGTTAACGGCAACTATCTATCAAACCAGACAAGCAAAGGGCGGTGGCCAAGAATTCAGCGGGTTTAAGAATTATTTCAAAATGTTTAATGATGATGCTATGTTAATCGCTTTTAGAAATAACCTAATTTGGCTGGTCTTTTTCACGATTTTTACCGTAATTCTTGGTTTATTAATTGCTTCTTTAGCAGATCGGGTGAAATGGGCTACTTTGGCTAAAACAATAATTTTCTTGCCAATGGCAATATCCGGAGCTGCGGCAGCCGTAATTTGGAATTTTATGTATTTTAAAGACGTTCATACAGGTACTATTAATGCGATGGCTAATACGATTCTTAATCTTTTGGAAAAAATGAATCTGATTTCCAATAATACTTTTACAGGAATAGCCTTTTTGGGGAGGCCTGATTTGGTTAATATTGCTTTGATAGCAGCCGGAATCTGGATGCAAGTAGGTTTTAGCACGGTGATTTTTAGCGCGGCTTTAAAATCGGTGCCAAATTCACTAATTGAAATGGCTCATATTGAAGGAGCCAACGCTATACAGATATTTTTTAAAATCGAAATCCCAATAATTCAGTCTACTATTGTACTTGTTATAACTCAGATGATTATGTGGGTCTTGAAGATCTTTGATATTATTTACACATTGACTCAAGGAGGTCCCTTTAATTCCAGTGAAGTAATTGCCAATCGGATTTATTTGACCGCTTTTAACCAAAATAATTTTCATTATGCTTCAGCGATGGCGGTTATTTTGTTCCTGGCTGTAATCCCGGTTTTATTTATGAATATTCGGAATTTAGCCTATGAAGAAACAGTCCGGGAATGATATAACCCTCGAATCCGGCAAGTAACTGTAATGAATGAAAGGAGAAACAGCATGAAACAGGTTAAAAGAAAATCAGAGCAATTACCAGCTATATTTGAACGATTAATAAAACCGAAAGATAGTATCAGTATTCACCCAACCGGCAATAGTTTAATAAGTAACATATTTTTAGCCATAATCGTTATTATATGGATCTTGCCAACTTTGATGTTATTCATTAGCTCCATCCGTCCGGTTGGGGATATGATGACTACCGGATGGTGGACCGCTTTTTGGCATCCGGGGAAATTTACTTTGGATAACTATATTGAGGTATTAACAAGTAAAGGAATTGGGACTGGTTTTAGTAATTCTTTAATTATTGCTATTCCGGCGACTCTCTTCCCGATTTTTGTGGGAGCATTGGCCGCTTATCCGATTTCATTTTTCAAGTTTCCCGGCCGGAAATTAATCTTTATTACCATCATAGCCATGCAAATTGTTCCGCTTCAAACAGTATTAATACCGGTATTAATGACTCTAAAAGGCCTAAATCTAAACGGTGCCTTTCCCGGGATTTGGGTGGCCCATACGGCATTTGGGCTGCCTCTTTGCATTTACCTTTTCCGGAACTTTTTTTCGCAGTTGCCTTATTCACTAATCGAAGCGGCTAAAATCGACGGCGCTAACAGTATAAAAATCTTTTTAATGTTGGTGGCGCCAATGTCTAAACCGGTCTTAGCAAGCTTGGCAATTTTTCAGTTCCTTTGGGTATGGAATGATTTATTAGTAGCTTTGATTGTATTAAATAATCCGGCTGCTAATCCGTTGACGGTAAGACTTTCAAGCTTACTTGGTTCATTGGATTCAGGATGGCAGGTTATGACACCGGCAGCTTTTGCATCCATGCTTTTACCCTTAATTCTTTTCTTGGCTTTCCAGAAATATTTTGTAAGAGGAATTCTGGCCGGTTCGGTTAAGGGCTAATTATTATTGAAAGAAGTTTATTATGATTAAACTAATATAATACCAGCATAGGTGAGCTTCAGTATTCCAAAATTCAACATTTGAATACAATATATAAACTAAATATTGTATTCAAATGTTGCAACAATAGGGATAAAAAATTCTCTTCATTCTATATATATCTTGTAATGGTAATTAAAGAATGGTTTACTATTATTTTTTGATCTTCTTTATTCTTTAAAAGGATAAAACACTTTAAAAGTTGGTTATGGTTTGTTAAAATAATTTTATTATGTTTCCATAGTTTATATATGGGTTTCTTGAAGAGCTATAAAGAGAGTTTGGGTACTTTTTGTAAGAACTTTTACCATAGTATAGAAAGATGATAGGGATTTGTTTTTTAGTGTTTGTAAATAAAGACATCAGGTGAAACTTATGGCAAAGAGCATCAATAAAAAACCACAGTTTTCTTATAATGAATGGGAAATTGTAGAAGAAAATTTTGAACCGGCAAACAATTATAGAAATGAATCTATTTTTGCAACCGGTAATGGGTATATCGGTATGAGAGGGAATTTTGAAGAAGGATATCCATCCATCAAAATTACCGGCGCTGAAGGAACCTATATTAACGGTTTTTATGAAACCGTTCCTATTAATTATGGGGAAAAAGCCTATGGTTTTCCGGATAAAAGTCAAGCAATGTTGAATGTAACCAACGGCAAAGTGATTAAACTTTTTTTGGAAGATGAAGAATTTAATATGCTCAAAGGAGAGCTGGTTGATTATCGGAGGAGTTTAAACCTTAAAGAAGGTTATCTTCGCCGAAGTATAATTTGGGTTTCCCCAAAAGGCCGTAAAATAAAATTGGAAATAATGCGGCTTATTTCCCAAACCAATAAACACTTGGCTGTAATCAGTTATAAAGTCACCCCGGTTAATTTCGATGGAGAAATACGGTTAGTGTCGGCATTGGATGGTAACGTTCAGAATATAGCTACTGACTCGGATCCCCGGGTTGGCTCCGGACTTAAGAAAAAAACTTTGGAAGTAGAATCCGTAATCTGTGAAGATAATTTCGGCTTACTAGTCCAACGAACTCAGCGGGTAAAATCTAAAATGGCTTGTGCCATGGAGAATCAACTGGTCACTAAGAACCAATTTGAAATTCAAAATATCTGCTATAAAACCCGGGTGGAAGTGGTTTATAAAATAGAGGCCCAAAAAGAGCGGCCAATAGTTTTAAATAAATTTTTGGCTTATATAACCTCCTGGGATGTGGGAGAAAATAAAATACTTTTTGGAGCTAGAAGGATTGCCATTAGAGCCAGAAGTGAGGGTTTTGCCAAAATCCTAAAGGCTCAAAAAGATTATATGAGGAATTTTTGGGATAAGGCTGATTTGATTGTAAAAGGTGACCCCGCTGTTCAACAAGGCATCAGATTTAATATGTTTCATTTATTACAATCAGTTGGTAAAGATGGGAGAACCAATATTGGTTCCAAGGGGTTAACCGGTGAAGGGTATGAAGGGCATTATTTTTGGGACAGCGAGATGTATATAATGCCGTTCTTTTTGTATACCAATCCGGAGATTAGCCGGAAACTTTTGGAATACCGTTACCATACTTTGGATAAGGCCAGAACCAGAGCCAGACAATTGTCTCATCCAGAGGGCGCCCTATTTCCCTGGCGTACTATCAATGGTGAGGAATGTTCAGCTTTTTTTCCAGCTGGGACTGCCCAATACCATATTAACGCTGATATTGCATTTGCGGTAAAAAGGTATATTGACGGTACCGGAGATTTTGATTTTTTAATTAGTTACGGAGCCGAGATTTTATTTGAGACAGCCAGAGTTTGGTCGGATTTAGGTGAATTCACCCCAAAAAGAAACAACTTATTTTGCATTAACGGGGTTACCGGACCCGATGAATATACCGCTATTGTCAACAATAACTTTTATACTAATCTAATGGCAGGGGAGAATATGGGCTATGCTTATCAGGTAGCTCAATGGTTGAAAAGAAATAAACCGGAGGAGTATTGGAGTTTAGCTACAAAAATCGGATTAGAAGATTGGGAATTGGATCGGTGGAAAAAAGCGGCCGAAAATATATATCTGCCATATGACCAGGAATTACAATTATATGCACAGGATGACTCGTTTTTTTATAAAGAAATCTGGGACCTTGATAAGGGAGAAAAGAAGAGGCCGTTATTAATGCACTATCATCCCCTGGTTATTTACCGGCATCAGGTATGTAAACAAGCGGATGTGGTTTTAGCTTTATTCTTAATGAGTCAACGGTTTGATATGGAAGCTAAACGGAGAAATTTTGATTATTATGAAAAAATAACCACTCATGATTCGTCTTTATCGGAATGTATCTTTAGTATTGTAGCTTCCGATATCGGCTATTATGATAGAGCTTATCAATATTTTATGAACTCAATCAGGATGGACTTGGATGACCTCCATGGGAATACCAGTGCAGGGGTTCATACGGCCAACATGGCCGGAGCTTGGATGATGGTCATAAACGGGTTTGCCGGTATGAGAGCCTATGAAGATGTCCTTAGTTTTAAACCATATCTTCCTAATGGCTGGGAAGAGTATAGTTTTAAAATCACTTACCGGGGAAAATTGGTTAATATAACTGTTAACCATCAGGGTACCAAATATGAACTCCTTGAAGGGGATGAGTTGATAATTCTCCATTATGGTGGAGAAAGATTATTAACTAGAGACTATCCGATTATTAGTTTTACTGGGTAAGATAGATCTTGGGCTGGACTCCGTATAATGTATTCAAAATCTATAATAAAATAAGTTATAAAATTTCTTAAGGTGATAAAGTGTATATAAATATCGGAATTTGTCAACTGCAAGTAGGGACTGATAAAGCCGGCAATTTGGAACGAGCTGCCCGGATGATTAAAGAAGCTGCTCAAAAAGGGGCGGATATTGTAACTTTACCGGAAATGTTTAATTGTCCCTATCAACTAAAATACTTCCCCCGGTTTGCGGAAGAAGAAAAAACCGGTGAATCGATCCGGTTATTGGCAGGGTTGGCCCGGGAAAATGACTGTTATATTGTCGGAGGTTCAATTCCCGAACGAGAAGGAGAACGTTACTATAATACTTCCTTTGTCTTCGACCGCCAAGGCCGGATAATCGCCAAACACCGGAAGGTTCATTTATTTGATGTAATGATACCCGGTGGAGTCTCCTTTCAAGAGTCGGCCATCCTTACTCCCGGTAACCGGATTACTAGCTTTCAGACTGAATATGGCCGGTTTGGACTTCTTATCTGTTATGATCTCCGTTTCCCGGAAAATTTTAGACTCTTATCGGAAGAAGACCCTATTGCGGTGATTATTCCGGCCGCCTTTAATCTAACCACCGGCCCGGCCCATTGGGAGACTTTATTCCGGGCCAGGGCAATCGATAATCAAGTGTATATGATCGGTGTTAGTCCGGCCAGAGATGAGAAGGCCGGTTATGTAGCCTACGGGCATTCTTTGGTGGTTGACCCTTGGGGTGATGTAATCATGGAGGCTGGCATTGAAGAGAGCGTTGAAGTAGTAACTATCAACACCGACCGTATAAATGAAGTCCGACGCGGTTTACCGCTTTTAAAGCATCGCCGCCAAGATTTATATCAAGTCGTTAATAAGCGAAATAATAATAGCTGATCTATTGAAACTATTTATTAACTGAAACTCTGTGTCTCTATACCTATAATTAGCCACAGAGACACAGAGGCACGGAGAAAAGAAATTATTTTCCATTCTTCCCCTTTGTTTTCCCCTGAATATCCTGAGGAATTATTTTTTGAGGGTTAACGAAAAACCAGAAAAGAAGCCCCAAGCCGATACAGACTCCGGCAGTGGTAAAAAAAATCGGTGGTTTAGTTAGTTTTTCCGCATAACCGAATAAAGGTGGGCCTACCGCCACCCCGAAAAAGCGGACTGTCCCATATAAACAGGTTACCAAACCACGTTCAGCCTTTGGGGCGGAGGAGGTAATCAAGGTATTTAGGGAAGGCAGGACAGCCCCGGTTCCTAGTCCAAGTATGGCGGAACTTAACGTAAACCATAATGGTGTATGACAAGGACAGAAAAGGATTAATCCCGTTCCAACCAGAAATAATCCCAATACTGCCGCATACTTCAAGATTTTTGCCAGTTGTTTTTGCATCACGGTCCCCAGAATGAAGGCAGCAATAGCCATTATCAATACCGGGATCGCTAAGATCAATCCCCGTTGAAAAACTCCGTACTTAAACTGCTTTTCCAATAAATCCGAGAAAAAACTGAGTAAGCCGAAGAGCGAAAATAAAACCAGGAAGCCGCTTAAAAAGGAGATCATCAAGGCCAGCCCTTTTTGTTTAAATATTTTAAACATATTTTGCAAATATTGGGGAATCGGCTGAGCGCTTTGTTTTAATTTTTGGGTGTCTTCCTTCACAATAAACAAAATCAGGAAAGCCACCGGAATAGCTAGAACACCATATACAAAAAAAGGAGTGTACCAAGTTATCAAAGCAATAGCTGCTCCGGCCAATGGACTGATAACTTTTCCCAGCCCGTTGGAGGCTTCGAGCAGTCCCAAAACTTGCGAACGTTCACTGGATTGGATCAGATCTCCGGCTAAAGCCATCCCTAGTTGATAAGTGCCGCCGGCGCCGATTCCCTGTATAATCCGGGCTACAATAATATAGGGAAAAGCATTTTCCTTTAACAGGACAGCAAATATTCCGGCTAGGATTCCACCGATACCATACACCAGTAAAGCAGGGAACATTACGGTTTTCCGGCCGACCCGGTCGGAGATCATTCCGGCAAAAGGTATTACAATACCGGCCGGGATCGAGAAAACGGTAATTAATAAACCGACTTGGACCAGGTTTACATGGAGTTCCTTTTGAATCGCCGGTAAAACCGGTATTAACATCGAATTCCCCAGAACCATGATTAAGGGTACCAGACAAAGGGCAATTAGAGTAGGGTAGAGTTTCTTATCCAAAGGTCATGCTCCTTAGTTTCCGTATTTCAAATCTAGGTGCTATTATTTCCCGGTGGGAAAAAATTATAGGAACGATTTGGGGGAATGGACTATTAATTATGCATAAGTGCTTGTGAGAGATTTGGAGTAAACTCGATTGAGGCCAAAAAACAAATAAATCAGGCTATTTGAGGCAAATGAAGGAGAAATTAATTTATGTTAATTCTGTCCACCCAGCCCTGAAACGGCTGGGCTAGGCTTTTTTAAAACCTTCTCAACCCCGGTAAACCGGGCTGGGTTATTCTTTGAAGTTTAATAAAACCATTTCCTCACAATAATCAGAATATGGCCTTAATTTCTCATAATTCCTGGCAAACTCCAACCGATTACTTAACTGTTTTACCAGAGCATCAGTAGGCTTTTCATTAACAATCCTACAAATCATCCTGGTATCCAGGCCCAGTATTTTACATGCTTCTAAGGTTGGGCAGAAATTTTTAGAATGAAAGACTACTTTGTTCGCAGTTTTGGTTACAATAGGGGCTTCTTCAGGAGTAATTTCAAGTTTTTTCAAGAGCAGTTCGTAACCGCTCATTACCAAATCCTGATTATCTATGTTTAGTTTTGCCTGGTTTTTGTTATACCATTCAATTCTCTTGCATAAGAGATTCTCCCGGAGTGCTGCCAACTCTTCTTGTTTGGCTCCGCGGAGTTTTTTTATCTCACTACGGACGTCTTTACGGTATAATAAGGAACACTGGTCATGCAGGACTCCTTCTTGCACTTTAATATCGGCGTCAGCTCGTTTAAATAATTCTTTACAGGTTAAGTCAATCCGTTTTCTGCCCTCGGCTATTGCTTCGGAAATCGAATATCCGTATACCAAAGTTTTGATACCGGACCAAACAATGGCGGTGGCGCACATTGGGCACGGTTCATGAGTAGAAATTAAAATGCAATTTTCAAAATCTCGGCCCAATATTCTCGATGCTGATTTGATGGCATTTATCTCGGCGTGGGAAGTTGGATCAGATTCGGTTTCTTCCTGGTCATGAGCAAAGGTAATAATATTATTATCTTTAACAATAACAGCGCCAAAACCGTTATTGCCTTCTTTAAGGCTTGATTTGGCTTCTTTTAGAGCAATGTTCATAAATTCTTCGTAAGGCATTATTGATTCACCTCAAAGCGGATTATTTCTAATTTTCAAGAGGGATAAATTTCTTCGTCACTTCAAGCAGTTGTTTAACCGGAAGCTGCTCATTTGTATCATGATTATAAACATATTCGTCGGTCATTCTGTCTATATAAAGGACACCATTTAAATGGTCGATCTCATGCTGAAAACAGCGGGCCATTTGGTTTTCCGGCTCAAATTCGAGAAAATCCCCAAATCGGTTTTGATATTTAACTTTGATTTTTTGATACCGGTTTACCCGGCCAACATAGTTTGGGAGTGATAAACAACCTTCGTAATCCATAGCGTTACCGCTAGTTTCAGTAATAACCGGATTGATTAATTCGAAGTATTGGCCGAAATACTCAATTACGATTATCTGCTTTAATAAAGCGATCTGGGGAGCGGCCAAAGCAGCTCCTCCGCCATGGTTTCTAAGTGTATTTGCCATAATATCAATCTTCTGGTGTAGTCCTTTATGAAATACTTCTACCGGTTTACATACGCTTCTAAGAGCAGCGTCCCCGAAAAGAACTATTGGTTCGGTTTTTAATTTAGGCTTCATTACTTAATAAACTCCTATAATATATTTGTTCCGGTATTTTGCCGATAGGACAAGCTCTTAAACATTGCTCACACTTCCAGATATACCCCTCCGGTATTTGTAATTCAATTTTTATTTTATCCTGGGTTTCGTCGCATAAGAGCCCATCAAAATAATCCATACCTATTGCTTTCCCGGGGCAGGCATCCAGGCATTTTTGACAATGAATGCATACCGGCTCTTTTTTACTTTGGAGATCGTCTTTTAAAACATCCGCTTCCGTAAGTAGCACCCGTAAATGAATCCATGGACCCCATTCATTATGTAAAAAAAGATAGCTGTCGCCCAGCTCGCCCAGTACTGTTTTAGCGGCTAACTTTTTGAACTGAATACCGGATGAACCCGGATAAGGAATAATTACATTCTGTATATTTCCATCACTTAAAAACTTCGCTACCTTTTCAACTATGGTTTTCAAATGCAAATCGGCTGCACAATTATTATTCCTTCGCTCTGTTTTACTGGGAAACCACATCCACTCAATCGAACTTTCGATATGGTGGCCGAAGACAACAACGGTTTTTGTATCAGGTAAAAAATCCTTTATACTCTGTTGTTCTTCGTTTGAGCATAACGATATATCGAATGTATCAATATCGCAACAATCGGGAATCAAGTTTTTTATTGTTTCCAAATTTATTTTCATTTAAGGCTCCATAATTAATCAATTTGTTTCTGACTTAATATATCTGGAATAATTATTAGGCAAAATTGTGTTATTTTTGTGAACTGTTTTCTAGAAGTTTCCTAAAATTCCTTCCTTAAGCCAACAAACAAACTTACCATTTTACAACGATTTCCTAACGTTAAACTTATCGTTTAGGGAGTTTTTAGAAGGAGTTCAAATCTAAACCAAGAAATAATAACATGCATCTTTGATAAGAGTAAGGAGTCATAAATGACTGAAATTAATAGTATTCAAGATAGTACTCCGATTCCTTCAATACCGATTCTGACAACAAAATTATCAATTCCCCGGGTTAGAAGTAATATTGTACCCCGCCGGCGCTTAAGTCAACGTTTATCAAAAACAATTTTAAATCATATTCCTCTGACCCTGGTATCAGCCCCCGCTGGTTACGGTAAAACGACCATGGTCATTGAAGGATTAAATTCACTTGGGCAACCGTATCTCTGGTTGTCGCTGGATAAAAATGACAATGAACCAAACCGGTTCTTTTCTTACTTGATTACCGCTCTGCAAACGGTGGTCAACGAAATCGGGTATTCCATCAGTAGTCTCATAGGGATTGGGCAGTTGCCTCCCCCTGAAACATTAATGAGTTATTTGGTGAACGAACTGGTGAATCTGACTGTTCCCGTAACTTTGGTTTTAGATGATTATCATCAAATCTCCAATCAATATATTCATCAAGCAATTCAGTTTTTAATAGGGCAACAGCCTCCGAAATTCAGTTTGGTGATTATTACTCGGGAAGACCCGCCGTTTCCATTGTCAAATTGGCGGGTCCGTAATCTATTATACGAATTTCGAGCTGATGATCTCCGATTTATCGGCAATGAAGTAGGGGAGTTTTTTGGGGCCACTATGGGGGTCAAATTAAACTCCCAGCAACTGTCTGCTTTAGAATCCCGCACTGAGGGCTGGGTTGCCGGATTGCAACTGGCTGGGTTATCCATGAAAGGGTCGAAACCGGAGCAAGCTGCCGAATTTATTGAAACTTTCCGGGGTAATCACCATTTTATCCTCGATTATCTAGGGTCTGAAGTGTTACATCATTTGGATCCGGAACTAAAAGAGTTTATTTGCCGGGTAGCCGTTTTAGAAAGGTTTTCGGCTTCCTTATGTAATGCTATAACCGGGCGAAACGATAGCCAGACTTTTTTGAACGAGCTTGAACAGAACAATCTATTTCTAATCCCGCTTGACGGGCAACGAGAATGGTATCGTTTCCACCATTTATTCGCCGATTTCCTTAGCACTGAATTGACGCGGCCGACTAATTTGGATATCCATCGCCGGGCGGCCGAATGGCTGCAGGAGAATGGGTATATGGAGGAGGCTATCCGGTATAACTTAATGGGAGAGGATTGGGATAAGGCAGCCGAACTGATTTTAGCAACAGCCGATCAGTCGGTGTTAAAAGGAGCAATCGCTACTTTATTGGGTTGGGTGAACTCTTTACCTCCAACCATGGTTGAGTCCCGGACCGAACTGATTGTTTATAAGGCTTGGTCTTTATTCATTACCGGTAAGGCGCCGGAAGCGCAGGACTGTGCTTATATGCTGGAGGGCCAGGGTTTACTGGAAAAATTAAATCCAGTTAACCGAGGACGACTGTTAAGTTTACAAGCCTGGCTGGCCGGTTTCCAAGGGTCGCTTGAAATTGAACGGCTAGCCCGGGAAGGGTTAAAACTGATTCCGGAGAGTGATACCCTTTTTACGATTATAACATTAGTGCCCCTGGCTAAAGCATTATTGGCAAAAGGAGCGGCCAATGAGGCAACCCGGACTTACAGTAAAGCATATCAAATTGGACGGCAAACCTTGGGGCACTCATTACCGACCATTACGGCAGCGATAAATCTGGCGTTTAGCCTTCACGAGCAAGGCAGGCGCCGGGAGGCGGTCTCCGTTTGTGAAGAAGTTTTAGAGCGATATGTTGATAAACACGGTAGACCGTTGCCGATAGCGGAAATGGCCTATATTCCGTTGAGTTCTCTTTATTACGAGTCCAATAAATTGTCACAGGCCCGTGAATATGCGTTTAAAGCCATGGATATCAGCCGTAAGCTGTTAGCGGAACAGATTATGGGAGGGGACGCCGAACGTACCATCGCCCTGGTTCAGTACGCTTCCGGAGAGACTGAGGCCGCATTGGAAACTTTACGTGAAGCCCGGCAACTCACTGCGGAGATTGGTTTTAGTGAAGTGGTAAAAATGTATACCCGGACCGAGATTGAATTATTATTACGCCGGGGGGAAACCGCCTTGGGAAGACAATGGGCGGAGTTTTGGAAATTAACTCCGGAAATCCGTCCCGAACCCAGATTGATACCAACTTTATGCACTTATACCCGATTATTGATAGCGGAGGAACGATTGCAGGAGGCGGCCAATCTATTGGTCAATCTGGAAAAAGCCGTTTCTGATGAATTACAGTATTGGGTGATGATAGTTCATATTCTACAAGCTATTGTATTATCGGCTTTGGGAAATGAAAATAAGGCCTTAAGCCATTTGAAAAAGTCTCTGATATTGGCTGCTCCCGAAAGGTATAGCCGTATTTTTATCGATACAGGTCCGCGATTGTTGGGAATCCTTCCGTCGGTAAGAAAAGTTGCCCCCGATTTAGTGGATGAGATTTTGGCCGCAGTCCGAAATCCGGTCGGGGAGAAAGTCAACAACGGTCTTGGGAGCGAAACCTTAATTGAACAATTAAGTGAACGGGAACTTGAGATACTTAGTCTGGTGGCCGAGGGCCGGTCCAACCAGGAGATCGCGGCCCAATTATTTATTACGGTTGGGACCACCAAATGGCACTTAAATAATATTTACGGAAAACTGGGCGCCGGTAGCCGGACTCAAGCCGTCGCCGAAGCCCGTCGGTTGTTTTTGCTTCCGTAAAAAACAGAAAAGTTTAAACCTCAACTACCTCTTTTCTCCTCATAGTGCAGTTTATTAAATGAGGAATTTTCGCCATTGAGGGATTTTCATAATTTAAAATTTCGACATTTGAATACAATATATTGATAGCTATATCTGGGTTTCTCACTATATATCGTATCCAAAACTTAATAATGGTAATTATGAAACTCCCTTAATTAAGAAAATTCAACCTAAACCCAACCTTTACCCTAACTTTAGTTAGGTCAAATCCGACCTGTTTTAAGGTATAACTTTATTGTAAGGTCAATTGTGTTTTGATGAAGGGAGGTTTTAGTCCAAAAATATTTCATTTATTTTCATTTTTAGCCGGAGTTCTTTATTTGCCCGGCAGAACGTTTGTTAAAATTGAGATAGGAGTGCATTAGGATGAAAAGATTTATGTTAGTAGTAACTTTAGTATTAGTTTCTGTTTTTGTTTTCGGGAATTATGCTCTGGCGGATAGTGTAGTTAAGATTGGCTATGATCTGGAGGGTAAACACGGCCTGGATACGGGAACAGGCCCGAAAACCGATATCGACCCCGGTTTGACAATCGGTTATGAATACTATTTTGCCAAACAGAAACTTGAGTATGGTATCGGTTTGGAATATCAATCCGAGCGGAAATTTCAAGATAGTAGCGGTAAGAAAATCAGTTTTATCCCAATCTATGGCGTAGTGAACTACAATTTTAACGGTAATGGTATTAAACCTTATCTTACCGGGAGACTGGGCTTGGATATTTTTAACGCCAATGAGGTTTACAAAAACGGTGGTTCTACGGAATGTGGAGTATATTGGGGTTTAGGCGGCGGATTTACCCGTGACAATCTGGTCCTCGAACTTTTGTACTCTGGTAACCACGGTCACTTTAAACAGCAAAACACAAACACGGAAATCGTATATTACAAAACCAGTCTCAGCTGTGGTTATAAATTTTAATATTAGTTACGAAAATCCATCTAATGATGGAGGTTGATTGATTTGAATATTTATGAAATTGTGGTGAAAGGCCATATTCATCAAGAACGGTCCGGCTGGTTTGACGGGATGACAATGGAGTTGCTACCGCAGGGCGAGACTTTGCTAAAGGGTGAGGTCACTGACCAAGCGGCGTTACATGCAATTTTAACAAGGATTCGTGATCTGGGGTTGCCTCTTTTATTGGTTAAAAAATTATAACAATTGTATAGATGGGTTAATCCCGAATTAGAATTGGCGGTGAAGTTAGAAAGTATTACTTTTAATTCACCGCCAGATTATAATATCTATCTAATTCATTCATAAGTTCTGTTTTTGTCATATCCGAACACCAAGAAGCCCGAATTGCATTACTAATAATCTGCTTGATATCGCTTAGATTGAATCCCAGCTCAGTAACTAGAACCAAATACTCTTCAGCCAGATTATTATTAAACATTTTGGGGTCGTCAGTATTTACTGAAATGTTTAAGCCCAAATCAAAATATTTTTTTATCGGATGTTCTTTTATATTGGTTACAACTCTAGTACAAAGATTTGATAAAGGGCACATTTCAACCGGTATTTGTGTTTCTCTTAAATATTCCAACAGGTTGTCGTCCTCGTAAGCTCTGGTTCCATGGCCGATTCGCTCGGCTTTTAAATCCCTGATAGCGCCCCAAATACTTTCAGCTCCGGCGGCTTCTCCGGCATGGACGGTTATCATTAAGCCGTGTTTTTTGGCTTTTTCAAAGCTATTCTTAAAAATATGGGGCGGGTAATTTTTCTCATCCCCGCCAAGGCCGATACCTAAGACAGTTGGGTCTTTTAACTCGATGATCTCATCAAGAACTTGGTCCACTGTTTCCAGATCGCAATTTCGGCATAGATCGGCGATTAAGTTAAGCGTAATATCATTGGTATGGTTTTTGAAGCCTTTTTTGATTGCTTCAACAACCAGACCTGTTTTTAAATCCTTAGCCATAAAACCGGCCGGTGTAAAATGCAGTTCGGCATATTGGATATTTTGCGATTTCAAATCATTGGCGACCGCATCGGCAAAGAAGGTGATATCGTCATACTCTCTGATAAATTGATCTTTCCAAATCCAGGTATCTAAAAAATGGTGGAAGTCTTTATACTTAAATCTTCCCCTAAGATTATCGATACTCCCCAATTCCTTATCGCCGTGGTATTTTTTGATTAACTCCCATAAAGTTTCTAATGGGATGGAACCTTCCAAATGAATGTGTAACTCAACTTTCGGTAATCCATTTAGAAAGTTTATGATTTTAGTATTCATATGCTCCTCCGGCAATTAAATTGTAGGTCAAAGTTTAAGGAATAAATTCTGTAAACTTCTAAAAAATCCTTCCATAAGCTGGCAATAAAAAAGGCGTATTTTTCGTTATTATGGTTATGTCCAGTAATTATTTTTGTATATTTCAAATATTTCTATATCACTATAATAAGGATTTATCCTGTATAGCATTTAAAACCATGATTACTGAAAGGAAGGTCCGAACCAATGATTCAAACACTGTCCGAGGTGAATATCCATGATGTAACTACCGGTAAAGAATATTTTCCGTCACCGCCGGCCTGGGAAGACCAAGTTATTTATTTTTTGCTACCCGACCGGTTTTCCAACGGGGAGGAGCGGGACTATCGGGATATCGATGGAAGCCCGGTTGCCACCGGCAAGATCCCTCTTTATCAAAAAGATGATCGCAATACGGCAACCACGGAGGATGAAAAAAGACTTTGGCGGGAAGCCGGAGCTAGATGGATCGGCGGTAATATTAAAGGGATTACCAGCAAGATAGGTTACCTGAAGCGGATGGGAATCACCGCCATATGGGTAGGCCCTATTTTCAAGCAAGTAGAGTTTGAACCGACTTACCACGGTTATGGTATTCAAAACTTCTTGGAAATCGATAAAAATTTCGGTACAATACAAGAGTTTCAAGAGATGGTGGAAACTGCTCACAAAAATGGGATCTATGTCATCTTGGACATTATTATCAATCATACCGGCAATATATTCAGCTATGAATCCAACTCCTGCCGTTGTCATGATAATAATAAATGTTTCGCTTGCTGGGACGGAAATCCCTATCCGGTTAAAGGATATAACGATGCTTTCGGTATTCCCAGTATTCCATTTGAACCAATAGACCTCCAACAACCGTTCTGGCCTAATAATGCAGTCTGGCCCCATGAGTTTCAAAAGCCTGATGTCTATACCCGGAAAGGCTCGATCAAAAACTTCGACTATTTTCCCGAATATCTTGAAGGGGATTTTTTCTCCTTGAAGGATATTCATCTTGGTGATGGTTCCATTGATAACTACCAGCCGTCGGAGGCGTTAAAAGCGCTTACTAAAATTTATATGTACTGGATTGGGTTGACCAATATCGACGGGTTTCGGATTGATACGGTAAAACATATGGATAAGGGGGCAGTCCGCTATTTTACCGCGGTAATTCATGAGTTTACTCAGAGTATTGGCAAGGAAAATTTCTATATGATCGCTGAGATTACCGGTGATCGCAAATCAGCCTTTGAAACTTTGGAGGAAACAGGTCCGAATGCGGCCCTTGGATTGGCCGATGTTCAAGATAAATTGGAGTACCTGGTCAAAGGAGAACGTGATCCGCGGGAGTATTTCGAGTTGTTCACCAACTCAATTTTAGTCGGTAAAGAGTCGCATATCTGGTTTCGAAACAAAGTGGTAACCTCAATGGATGATCACGATCAGGTAAGAAAAGGCGATAGTAAAGCCCGTTTTTGCGCTTTTCTGGATGAAGATAAAGCCCGGCCTCTGGTCTTGAACGCGCTAGCCCTTAATGTTACCACCTTGGGGATTCCCTGTATTTATTACGGGACCGAACAGGGATTCAATGGTGAAGGGAAGGGGGAAGGCAGTGACCGTTATATCCGGGAAACCATGTTCGGCGGAGAGTTCGGGGCATTTTTGAGCCGTAACCGTCATTTCTTTAATGAGGATAATTGGATCTATAAGGAGTTGGCTGAGGTTTTAAAGATCCGTCGGGATAGAATGGCTTTACGAAGAGGACGGCAGTTCTTACGGCAGATCTCCGGAAACGGGACCGACTTCGGTTATCCGGCCAAATATGCCGGTAAGATGGAGACTATTGTTCCCTGGTCCCGGATTATGGTGGATGAGGAGATTCTACTGGCGGTAAATACTGATCCGGACCAGTCAATTCATGCTTGGGTTACCATTGATCATTTTTTGCATGAAGTTGACGACAGGTTTAAATGTACCTATTGTTCGACGGAAAAAGGGAAGATAGGTGAGGAAGTAAAGGTTGAGGATAGGAACGGTAAAGTGTTGGAACTGACTGTTCCAGGCGGCGGATTTGTTATTTATGAGAAGATGAGAGAGGTGCATTAGGATCGCCTCACCCCTGTCAGTTACTTGATTGCTTGGTTGTTATCTGATAGCTGCTCCCCTCTCCTTTATTGTAAGTATTTGTGAAAGTTTAGGAGAGGGGAAGGTTGGGTTATTGGATTTGGTTGTTTTACTTATACAGAGTTTCTTTTGCTTGCTGTTATTAAAAAGAAACTATAGCCAAAAATTAATCAAACTGCCCCTCTCCAAAACATCCAAAATTATCATCAGTGCATGGAGAGGGGCGTGGCTTTATTATGCTAAGTCCGACCGGTGATCTGCCGGGGTGAGGCGGTGGTATTCTATGATTTTTTGATGGTATTCAACGATTTTGACACGATATTCTATGATTTTTTTGTGGTCTGCTATGATTTTTATATGGTATTCGGTCATTTTTCGGTGGTGTTGATCGATTTTCGGATGGTCGGGAACGATTTTTTAGTGGTATTGATCTATTTTTTGATGGTCTGCAATGATTTTTAGGTGGTATTTTATGATTTTTCCATAGTGGTAGTAGAAGTTCCTTAAAGGTGATTGGGTGGAATTTTGTTCTGTTCAAGCGAGGGGTTTATAGGGAGAAGTAACAGGTGGAATACTTCAGTACAAGGGGTTGTTTGATGGGATTTGGCTATGCCGGTGGATTAAAAGAATTGGTAGAGAAGAGGAAGAGGTTTGAAAGTCTATTCTACGGCTCTTTAAAGTTTCGGCGCCGGAGAAAAGAGGGGTGTATGCAGGAAAAAATGATTTGAAAGATAATTAATACAGAAATTGCATTAAGTTTACCTGATTAGTATATTCAGTCTTTTCTTTGATTTCGGGGAGATATTCAAAAATGAAGATTATTAACCGAATTCGGGTTATTTCAAATCTCACTTTACGGCGCCTCTTAATCTTAATCATGATTGGCATCTTGTTCGGAGGCTGTTCCGGCCCTAAAGCCGAATCCGCTAAAATACCAGTCGCCCAAAAAGGCGTATTGGATCTACGCGATTGGAATTTTGAGCGCAACGGCTCCATCAGTCTTAACGGCGAATGGGAGTTTTATTGGGAGCAGTTGCTGACTCCGATGGATTTCAGTGAAACCGCTACTGATATCATTTCTCCCCGTTTAACCGGAACCATCCGGGCGCCTGGGTCCTGGTGGGGATATCCGCTTAAAAATAAAAAACTAACTCCCATCGGATATGCGACTTACCGGTTGGAAGTGTTATTACCGGATAATGATCGGTTAATGGGTTTAAATCTTCCCCAAATATATACCGCATATAAGTTATGGGCCAACGGCCGGCTTATCTCCTCCGGCGGCAAAGCCGGTAAAACGCTGCTAACAACCACTCCTCAATATATTCAGAAAGTTGTATCTTGCGAACCTATAAAGGGCCGTCTGGAACTGGTGATCCAAGTCGCCAATTTTCATCACCACCGTTGCGGCATTATGCGCCCGATTCAACTTGGTTTAAATAACCGGATCAGCCAAACCAATAACCTCCAATGGACCTTCGGTTTATTGGTGATGGGCAGTTTTCTGCTGATGGGCCTTTACAATTTGAGCCTGTACTTTACTTTGAAACAGGGGCGCGCTCCGCTTTTTATGGCCATCTTTTTCGGGATCGGCGTTATCCGGATAACTCTGGTGGGGCCGAACTTTTATACTCAAGTGTTTCCCGACTTTAGCTGGGAACTAGCGATGAAGATCGAATATTTTACTTTCTACTTTTGCGGGCCGGTCTTCTACCGGATGATCCGCCGTCTTTATCCGGGAGAATTTCCTTCGTCATTAATCACCTTTATAACGTGGGCCGGATCGATCTTTGCCGTGATTACCATCCTGACTCCGGCCAGGGTATACACTTATTTGGCTCCGGTTTTCCAACTGATTTTATTGGGGACCGTGATCTATATGGGAGTGGTATTGGGAATGGTTTCGGTTAAGCGCCGGGAATACCTGACAATAAGTATTTTTATCATTATTTTTCTATCATTATTCAATGATATCTTGTTCTATTATAATCTGGTCTACGCCGAGTTCCCGGTTATTCCGATTATCGACGGCTTTAACAAGCTCCCGTTTTGGCCTTGGACCATCCCTACCGGGTTTATATCCATGGTCTTCTTTATCTTCGTCTTCAACCTGTTGACTTTGAAAATCACCCAATATTATTTTACCAAGTCGGGGTATGCGGCCAAAGCGGAGCTTGCCGCCGCCGTAATGGCAGAACACGACCTAACGCCGCGGGAAATGGAACTGGTCCGCTATATAATCCAGGGATACAGCAACAAAGAGATCGCCGCCATCTTCTCCATTAGCGAGGGAACGGTCAAAACTCACTTGCATAGGATTTACCAGAAAACCGGGGCCCGAAACCGGACCGAGTTAAGTCATTTGTTGAAAAAGTGAACAACTATTGTTTGGATAGATTATTATCCATCAACACCGGTAATTTGCCGTCCTCCGTGACGGTTGTTTTTTTGCTAACTTATTTGTCCGACTATTAAAAAATACTTTATAAATACTTTTATCCTCGCGCAGAGGCGCAAAGGCGCAGAGGAAAACCAATATAGAAAAAATTTTTTGGCTTTTAGCTGTGGAGTATATCGAAAGATATATAGACATCTCCGCAATTTTTTTTTATGTTTTAGATATAAGGGTATAGTCCAAAGGTAAAGTTCGGTTAAAGGAGCTTTTAAGATGAAGAAAAAATTCATTTTCGGCATATTTATATTTTTGATCATCATTGCAGTCCTGTCCGGTTGCGGCGGGGGCAGAGGAAAAGGAGGTAGCGGCGAAGGCGGTAAAACCGTCAAATACACTTTAAATATTGCCGTCGAGAACGGTCCCGGTTGTTCGGTAGCCCCGGCCTCCGGCTCCGCTTATTCCGCGGGAACGGTGGTTGGTTTGGTCCCCGCCGGGTTGGCTAATTACGTCTTCCACTGCTGGGGGGGTCCTAACGGCGCGGAAGTGGTGGAGAATAAGATTGTAATGAACGGTAATAAGAGCATTACCGCGGTCTTTATTGAGCTCAAGAACCTGACCGTGGAGGTGGAACCTGATGGGGCCGGAAGCGTGGCTGCGCGGCTTTTAAGTGGGACGGAAGAAGAACAAACCGTGGAACTTACCGCTATAGCAGGTCCGGGTTATGAGTTTAGCCGCTGGTCCGGAGGACTTAGCGGCAATCCGGCCACTATCACTTTGACCGGACCGACTACCGTCACGGTCTACTTTGAATCGGTTATATCCGGACAGGTGGCGGGTAAAAACACGGGGCGCGGGATCTCCGGCATAACCATTACCGCCGGGGAACGGACCGCTGTTACCGATAGCGACGGTTACTGGAAAATCAAAGGAGTTTCCTTCCCGGTAACGGTTATCCCTTCGACCCCCACTTATCTGGGGGCGGTTTTTTCACCGGCATCAGAAACAGCCAATGCCGCAACCGCAGCCGACATCCGTTTTGGACTTCAAGCTTATGAACATGTATGGTCATTGGGTGAATCTGAATCCGGCGAGAGGCAGTTCCTTTGTCCCAATGGGGTGGCGGTGGACGGGGACGGTAATATCTATGTAGCGGATACTAATTATAACCGTATCCGGAAGTTCAGTTCCGGCGGTTTTTTCCAGGCACAGTGGGGTTCTTTGGGTTCCGGCGAGGGTGAGTTTGATTATCCCCATGGGGTGGCAGTGGACGGGTACGGTAATATTTATGTAGCGGATACTAATAATCACCGTATCCAGAAGTTCAGCGCCGGCGGTGTTTTCCAGGCACAGTGGGGTTCCGAGGGTTCCGGCGAGGGCGAGTTTGCTTATCCTCTTGGAGTAGCAGTGGACGGGTACGGTAATAGCTATGTAGTGGATACTAATAATTATCGCATCCAGAAGTTCAGTTCCGGTGGTCTCTTCCAGGCACAGTGGGGTTCTAAGGGTTCCGGCGAGGGCGAGTTTAATTATGCCCATGGGGTGGCAGTGGACAGGTACGGTATATCTATATTGCGGATGGTTTTAATCAACGCATCCAGAAGTTCAGTTCCGGCGGTGTCTTCCAAGCCCAGTGGGGGAATTTTGGCTTACCCCGTGGGGTGGCGGTGGACGGGTACGGCAATGTCTATGTGACAGATATGGCTTTAAATAGAATTAATAAGTTCAGGGCCGACGGTTCCCTCCTGGCTTGGTGGGGTTCTTTGGGTTCCGAGCCGGGGAAGTTTGATGCACCCATAGGAGTGGCGGTGGACGGAGACGGCAACGTTTATGTGGCGGATGAATATAACCATCGCATTCAGAAGTTTAAACCGGTTGAATGATTATTTATTGAAGTTCAAGTGTTTTTATAATCAAAAATCCTGTAAATCCAGTTAATCCTGTCAAAAAAGTATCTTCTGGGACAGCTTTTTAGGGGTCAACAAAGGGTTGACTTAGACGACTTAGAAAAGGCTATCGACGCTTGTCGATCCACGTCAACTTTTTAATTATTTCATGTGTGTCAATCGGAGATTGACGTGGACGACTATCTAGAGTTAAACTTCCCCAAACATAAAAAATTTTTTTTAGCTTCTAGCTGCGGAGTATATCTAAAGATAGATAGACATTTCCACAGTTTTTTTTTATGTTTTTAGATATAAGGGTGTAGTCCAAAGGTAAAGTTCGGCAAAAGGAGATTGATCCATGAAACGGTATTTATTTCGAACCATAATTTTGTTGACATTTATCCTTCTTGTTTACGGCGCGCCCAATGTTCGGGCGGCGACGGACCCAAGTTTTTTAAAATTAGTTGTGATGAGATAAACATGACCTGTACAATTACAGGTTACAATGACGGGCTACCTGCGGATGTTGATATTCCGAATACCATCAATGGTTATACGGTGACCTCGATTGGGTAAGGTACATTTTCCGAATGAAAACAACTAAAAAAGGAGGACTTTCAAGAGATGAAAAAACTATTCCCATATAGTTTAACGGCCATTCTCATTCTGGCTCTCGCCCTCTCCGGCTGCGGCGGTGGTAGAGGCGAAACAGGCGGCGGTGGAGGCGGAACAAGCGGCAGTGGGACGACCTACACCCCCGGCCAGGCGAGCACTTGCACGGTTGGCGACGTAACGTTCAATCTCCGCTATGCCCCCAGTGCAGCCAGTTTTCCCACCGGAATAAGCGACTATGAAACCGGGTCGGTCAGTAATCCTTTCTGGATTGCGGAGACCGAAGTAACCTATCAATTATGGGCTGCGGTCTATACCTGGGCGACGAGTAACAGTTATACTTTTGCTAATGCCGGAAGAGAAGGTCATGATGGAGCTATCGGAGCCGCTCCAACCGGCGCAAGTCAAGAACCGGTAACCTCCATCAATTGGCGGGACGCCATGGTCTGGTGCAATGCGCTGACAGAGTATTACAACGCCCAAAACGGGACTGATTATGCTTGCGTTTACTGCACGGACGCGAATTTTGCCACTCCGCTACGAAGCGTGGATAATGGCGTGGTGGATACAACCGCCGGGCATGAAGACAATCCTTATGTCAATCCGAATGCCAAAGGCTTCCGCCTACCAAGCACCATGGAATGGGAACTGGCGGCGCGCTATCAAAACGGGACGAACTGGACCCGAGGCACTCATGTCAGCGGGGATACCACCGGTTCTTGTGACTCCTCGTCTGGCAAATCAATAGTGTTTGGCAATTATGCCTGGCATCGGGACAATTGTGAAAAATCCACCCATCCGGTCGGTGAAAAATTGGCCAACGCCCTGAACATTAAAGATATGAGCGGAAACGTTTGGGAATGGTGCTTTGACTGGTATCCTGGATCTATAGGTTCCTACCGGGTGTGTCGCGGCGGGGGCTGGGACTATGACGCCGGCAACCTGATGATTGGCCTCGTGTGCCGCGGCACCCCGGACGATGCCGACTACGGCCTCAGCATTCGTCCCGTGAGGACCCAGTAATTTTAACCAGGTTTACTGGATTAAACGGATTAGCTGGATTAGAGGCGGTCGAATCTGAAAGATTGGTCTTTTGATCCGGCCCGGTAATCCTGTAAATCAGCTTAATCCGTTTAATCATGGTCAAAAATGGCGTTTGCG
>JAEYRX010000102.1 GCA_023435225.1 Bacillota bacterium | reverse complement strand
TGGGTATAATACCGGTAAATGATAAATCGGTGATTAAAGAATTGATGTTTATAATAAGATCTTCAATTCTGCAAAAGATTATCGGAAAAGAGCTCTCCCCAGCTGAAAGAGATTATTATCGGGCTTCAGTAGTGAGGGATAAGTTGAAAATTGTATAGAAATACAGTGGAAAGGCTAAAGGCTAGAGGCGAAAGGGTATTGTGTAAGGCTTGATAAATATTATTTTTTTTACTTTCGCCTGTCGCCTCGCGCCTATATAACTTAAATGTGATAGGGAGTGAACTCTATGTTTGAACGATTTACCGAAAGAGCAAGAAAAGTAGTATATCTGGCTCAACAGGAAGCGGCCAGATTGGGACATAATGTGGTGGGAACCGAGCATTTATTATTAGGATTGCTTACTGAAGGAGAAGGCATAGCTGCCAAAGCTTTAGAGGCCTTGGGCATAAAATTGGAAAAAATCCGGCAGGAAGTTGAAAAAATCATCGGAACCGGCGAAACCAATCCTTTTGGGGAGATACCTTTTACTCCACGGGCTAAAAGAGTTTTGGAACTGGCGGTAGATGAAGGTAGACAATTGGGACATAATTATGTCGGAACCGAGCATATTTTGTTGGGTTTAATCAGAGAAGGTGAAGGGGTTGCCGCTCAAGTTTTAAAAAATCTGGGAGCCGACCTGGATAAGGTTAGAAAAGAAGTTATAAGCTTATTAGGTGGCAGTGGCGGTATTTTTCCGGACCAATCGGGCAGCAGCAATAGAGGGAGTAGTAAAACGCCTACTTTAAATCAGTTTGGCAGGGATTTAACTGAACTAGCCAAGATTGGGAAGTTGGATCCGGTGATTGGACGGGAAAATGAGATTGAAAGGGTAATCCAGGTATTATCCCGCCGGACCAAAAATAACCCGGTTCTAATTGGCGAACCTGGGGTGGGTAAAACTGCCATCGCTGAAGGTTTAGCCCAAAAAATTATTAAGGGTATAGTCCCGGAAATATTGCGAAATAAACGGGTAGTTTCCCTGGACATGGGCTCGATGGTGGCCGGTTCCAAGTACCGTGGTGAATTTGAAGAACGGATGAAAAAAGTCATGGAAGAGATCCGGAATGCCGGAGACGTAATCATTTTTATCGATGAGATGCATACCTTAATTGGAGCCGGAGCAGCTGAAGGAGCAATCGATGCCGCCAATATCTTAAAACCGGCTTTGGCCCGGGGAGAGCTGCAATGTATCGGTGCTACTACTTTAGATGAGTACCGTAAGCATGTTGAGAAAGATGCGGCTTTGGAAAGAAGGTTTCAACCTATTAAGGTGGGAGAGCCGACTAAAGAAGAAACGGAGCAGATTCTTAAAGGATTACGGGATCGCTATGAGGCTCATCACCGGGTGAAAATTACTGATGAAGCGATTAAAGCGGCGGTGAATATGTCGGACAGGTATATCACCGATCGGTTTTTACCTGATAAAGCCATTGATCTGGTTGATGAAGCGGCTTCCAAAGTGAGACTTAAGACTACCATTACCCCGCCTGATTTGAAAGATTTGGAGGATCAGGTGAACTTAATGCAACAGGAGAAAGAAGCGGCCATAAAAAATGAAGAATTTGAAAAAGCCGCCGAACTAAGGGATAAAGAACAAAAACTACGTCAGCAATTAGATAACCTTCGTAATGAATGGAAGAATAAGCGTAGTATGGATGAACCGACAGTTACTGAAGAAGATATTGCCAATATCGTTTCCAGTTGGACCGGAGTTCCGGTTTCCCGGTTGAAACAGGAAGAGACCGAACGTTTGTTAAAGATGGAAGAAGTATTACATCAACGCGTAATAGGGCAGGATGAGGCGGTGGTGGCTATCTCCAAAGCAGTACGCCGGGCCAGGGCCGGATTAAAAGATCCGAAACGACCGATTGGTTCATTTATCTTTTTGGGACCGACCGGAGTTGGGAAAACCGAATTGGCTAGAGCTTTAGCCGAAGCATTGTTTGGAGATGAGAATGCGGTGGTCCGGATTGATATGTCGGAATATATGGAAAGGCACACCGTATCAAGACTGGTTGGCTCACCTCCCGGATATGTGGGATTTGAAGAAGGAGGTCAGTTGACGGAGAGAGTCCGGCGGAAACCATATTCGGTAGTGTTACTGGATGAGATTGAAAAAGCGCACCCGGAAGTATTCAATATCTTACTGCAAGTTTTGGAGGATGGCCGGTTGACCGATTCTCACGGCCGTACTATTGATTTCCGGAATACGGTGGTTGTAATGACCTCTAACGTAGGCGCCAATTTAATTGAACGGCAGGGTACTATCGGTTTTCAAATCTCCCGGGATGAAGAGAACGACCATTATCAGAAGATGAAGGGAAAAGTTCTGGAGGAGTTGAAACGGACTTTTAGACCCGAATTTTTGAACCGGGTAGATGAGGTTATTGTATTCCATGCTTTAACTAAGGAAGAGATAAAGGAAATAGTCGATTTGATGCTTAAACCGGTTGTCAAACAATTAACCGAAAAGGGACTTAGTTTGGAAGTTACCGGAGAAGCCAAGGAGTTTCTGGCTAAAGAAGGATATGATCCTATTTTTGGAGCACGACCTTTACGCCGCGCTGTCCAGCGTTTAATTGAAAATCCATTATCGGAAGAATTATTGAAAGGAAATCTTTCTCCCGGAAAGACAATCAAAGCCCAGATTAAAGAGGATGTTATCAGTTTCGAAATGGTATAATATCAAGTATACTTTGAAGGCAACCTGATAATAGAATAAAAAATAAGCTGGAATTTATAATTCCGGCTTATTTTTTGGAGATTTTATCCCGATATATTAAATGGGGATATGTATAGAGTTGAAATAAGAACTTAATTAGACATATTTAGCAGGAAATTACTAAAGTTTGCCGAAATTTAAATAGATAATGTAATTAATAGTATATAGTTGAAGCCGGGAGGGAACCTCAATGAAAGTCGAATTCATCAATCCATTCGTGTCAGCAGCATTTATGGTCTTGGAGAAGGTCGGTAAAACAAAGGTAAATAAGGGGAAATTAAGTTTAACCGCATCGCCGATCGAAGGGAAAGACGTTAACACCGTTATTGGAGTAACCGGTGATATTTTGGGCCAAGTCATTTATTGTATGTCAACTGATACGGCTCAAAAACTTGCTTCAACGATGTTAATGGGTATGCCGGTAGAAGATTTTGATGAGATTGGGAAGAGCGCCATCAGTGAATTGGGAAATATTATTACGGGTAATGCCGCCACTGAATTAGGGAATAATGGATTTTGCTGTAATATCACTCCGCCCTCTTTATTTATGGGTAAAGAAGTTAAAGTATCAATAAAGGATCTCCAGATTCTTGTAATACCGGTAATTACCGATTTAGGTGAAATTACTATTTATGTAGCCTTACGGGAAGCCGATCAATAGTACAAAAAATATGTTCCTTATCAAAATTTTCTCAATAGTGTATTCTTTGGGGGATTGATCTAATGAAGTCCGTTAAAATCTCCACTTTAGTTCCTGGAATGGTTCTAGCCAAAGATGTTTTCCAGGAAAACGGAGTTTTAATGTTAAATGAGGGGACTACTTTAACTACGGAACTAATTACCAAATTGAAGTTTTGGGGATTAACTGAAGTATTGGTAGAAGAGGTTCACCCTAATTTTAAAGAGCAACAAGAAGCTCTGTTAGCTCCGAAAATTTCCGCCGCTCATGATCGGGTGATAGGCATAACTCAAAATATTATGAACTCAACGGATTTCAAAGAGGCTGATTCATTTCTGCTTCGAGGGATGGTAGGGGATATTGAGAGTCAAATAGATTTAAATTCTAATGTTTTACTGAATTTAAGTCATTTAAAAACATTTGATCATTATCTATATTCTCATGTAGTAAATGTCTGTATTTTATCTTTAATTATCGGTAGGGAACTTAGGTTAAATGATGATGAATTGAAGGATTTGGGAATGGCTGCTTTACTCCATGATTTTGGAATGATCAAAATTGACCGTTCCCTTTATGATCAAAGTAATACATTAACCCAAGAACAATGGTTTGAGATAAAGAAACATCCCGATTACTCTTGTGACATGCTATCCGGAAGTGATTTTTCCGCAGAGGTTTTGCAAGGGATTCGGCAACACCATGAAAGGATTAACGGCAGTGGCTATCCCAATGGACTAAAAGGACCGGAGATTAGCTTATATGGAAAGATTATTGCCGTGGCCGATGTCTATGATGCTTGTATCTCACCACGTAAACACCGGAAAAGGTTTACTCCTTATGAAGCATTAAAGACCTTATTGGGTGATTCCCATTTATTCGAGATAAAAGTATTAAAAGCCTTTATTGCCAGTATGGCTATATATCCGATTGGTAGTTTTGTCCGTTTGAATACCGGAGAAGTTGCCCGGGTAGTTGGTATAAACCATGGAGCTCCATTTAGACCCGATATTAAAATCTTATTTGATTCCAACCTGCAAAAGCTGGATGAACCGGTACGGCTTAACTTAACGTCGGATGAATATACTCAAACATATATCCAGGAAACGCTGGAACGGGATGAGTCGGAAAAGGTGTATAGGTTATTGGGAGAGTAAGAAAATTGAGGATTAGCAATTAAAAACATATTTGGATTGAATGGGACCGGGTGTTAATTTGTTTAACATGCGGTTTTTTTGTGTGTTTTCGTTTTCGTGACTTTCCGTGGTTAAAAATATGAATTTATACCCCGAAAAAGAAAACGAACCACGAAACACACGAAGGCGCGAAAAAGATATAAAGAACTTTCGGTTTTAGCGCTTTTTGCTTAGTATTTACATAGGATATAGCACCAATGATTACAAGGAGGAGTCGGCTGTTGAAAAGGGTTTTTATGGGGGTACTTTTGTTTTTCATTATTTTGGTCCTGGTATTCGGGGTGGGGGATAGTAAGAAAGAGACAATCAGGGTTGGGTATTTTCCTAATATTACTCATGGGCAAGCTTTGGTGGGGATGTCTGACGGCAGTTTTCAAAAAGAGTTGGGCAAAGGTATCGATATTAAAACATTTATTTTTAATGCGGGGCCTTCGGTTATTGAAGCCATGATGTCCGGGCAGTTGGATTTGGCTTATGTGGGACCAAACCCGGCAATTAACGGGTTTATTAAAACTAAAGGTGCATTATTAAGGATTATTGCCGGAGCGGCTAGTGGTGGAGCTGGTTTAGTAGTCCGGCAGGAACTTGGGGTTATAAAAATTGAACAATTGAATGGTTTAAAAATTGCTTCCCCGCAACTGGGTAACACTCAAGATGTTTCTTTAAGGTATTTTTTGAAAGCCAACGGTTTAAAGTTACGGGAGCAAGGCGGTGCGGTTGAGGTAATACCGATCCCCAACCCGGACCAGTTGTTAATGTTCATGAAAAAGCAGATCGACGGAGCCTGGACGGTTGAGCCATGGGTAAGTCGTTTGATTGTTGAAGCAGGAGGAAATCTATTACTTGATGAGCGCAGTATTTGGCGGGATCAAAAGTTTGTAACGGCCAATATTATCGTCAGTCAAAAGTTTTTGCACCAACGGTCGAATATAGTAAAGAAGTGGCTAAAGGCTCATGTGGTGTTAACCCGGAGATTAAATGATAATCCTGATTTAGCGGAAAAATTAGTTAATGCGGAGATCAAAAAAATAACCGGAAAGCCCTTGCCGGATGAGGTAATTAAACAAGCTTTCAGCAGATTTGAATTAACTTATGACCCATTACAATCAAGCTTGATTGAATCGGCCAATCATGCATTTGAACTTGGGTTTTTGGGAAAGAAGCAGCTGGATTTGTCTAAAATATATGACTTGAAATTATTGAATCAGGTTTTGGAAGAGTTGAAATTGGCGAAAGTGAAGGAATAGTTGTATTTAAAAATAATATTAAAAACTGAGGCACAGAGACACGGAGAAAAATACAGAGGAATTTAAATATAAAAATCTTCGTGTCTTAGTGTTGAGAATAGTTTTTTGTTTTGATCTGTTATCTACTCCGAAGATCCTTTTGAATAATATTGATCCAGAAATCGCCACTATAATAAGGATAATATTTATGATAAAATTTTTATGTAAACTGTCGGTGGTTTGATGAATTACAATATTTTATGTATGTGTTAGCCCTAAACAGGGGAAACCACTGGTCATGAAGTCTAAGCTTCATAAAGTATGGGATTACAAATGTTTTATTTTTTTATAATTGTTAATTGTTCATGGTAAATTGTTAATTGAACTAACGGAGGTGTATCGTTTTGAAACGGATTAAAAACCTGCATATAGGGCTGATTGTCTTGGCCTTTTTGATTACGGTCGTTTGTTTATTTGGGGGACAGGCTTTGACAACTAAATATAAGGTTGAAGACCCGTTGAATCGTGAGATGCATAAGATAAAAGCGGTTCAAAAGTTCCGGATTAAACAGGAGCAAGATGGGGTTACCGTATCATTAAAGTTGCAAAAGGTGAAAAATCTTCAGGTATTATTGGATGGTATCCGGCAAAAGGTGCAAACTTACTATAATCTACCGGTTAAGGCATTTCAAATAACCGATCATCGCAATAACGATTTAGAGGAGGTCAAATATCAACTTTCTTTTTATCTTGAGGAGGCGGTTAATTCCGGGCATTACATTCAATTGAAAGATGCCTTGGAGGCCAATAAGAAGGTTGAAGCTAGGGTTTATTTCAGTTCAAATTATATTTATTTGCAATTAGAAGCAGGGCAAAATTATCTGTATGAAGTGATTCCTAATGGTTTGCAGAATGTAACGGTAAATAATACTCTAGCGGGAGGTGAGTCCGGTTGATGAAATATCTGGAATGGATTATCGGTATTGGAACAGGATTAATAGTATTTTTGTTTTGGCGCGGGGTGGACTTGACGCCATTATTGTTGATTGCAGCGGCCTTATTTGTGTTGTATATGTTCACCCAGGGACGTCTGGGGAAGAACTTTGAAACCTTGGGTCAAAAAGCGGCGGTCAGAGTAGATACCGGAGTACAGTTTGAAGATATCGGCGGGCAAGAGATTGCTAAACGAGAGTTACTGGAAGCCTTGGATTTTGTCCGTGACCAAGAGAAAATCAGTCAATTAGGGATTAGGCCTTTAAAAGGAATCTTGTTAACCGGACCTCCGGGAACCGGGAAAACTTTGTTGGCTAAAGCCGCTTCTAATTATACCGGCTCGGTATTTGTTTCCGCTTCCGGAAGTGAATTTATCGAGATGTATGCCGGGGTCGGAGCCCAGCGGGTACGTCAGTTATTTAATAAAGCGCGCCAATTGGCCCAGAAGAACGGGAAAAAGAGCGCCATCATTTTTATCGATGAGATTGAGGTCATTGCCGGAAAACGGGGTAGTCATAGTTCGCATTTGGAGTATGATCAGACATTGAATCAATTATTAGTGGAGATGGACGGGTTAAAACCGGATGAAACCATTAAGATTGTTCTGATTGCTGCTACTAACCGGGCTGATTTGTTGGATGGAGCCATTTTAAGACCGGGGAGGTTCGACCGGCAGGTGAAAGTGGATTTGCCGGATAAGGAAGGCCGGATCTGTATTTTAAATATCCATGCTAAAGGCAAACCGTTGGCTCCGGAGGTTAGTCTGGAAGAAGTGGCCAAGGACACCTTTGGGTTCTCCGGCGCCCACCTGGAATCACTATTGAATGAAGCGGCTATTTTGGCTTATCGCCGTGGACACCGGGAGATCGTGATGGATGATATCCGGGAGGCCATCGATAAGGTAATTATGGGTGAGAAGCTGGAACGGCGGCCGGATGCTGGAGAGTTGAAGCGGGTGGCCATCCATGAGGTCGGTCATGCGATGATCAGTGAATTGTTAAGACCGGAATCGGTGGCTACGTTGACGGTTATTCCCCGGGGTAAAGCGCTTGGTTTCATGAGACAAGCCCAAGCCGATGAGAAGTATTTGTATACCCGGGAGTTTTTACAGGACCAGATCGCGATTTGTCTGGGTGGCGCTTTGGCCGAGGAGTTATTTTACGGTGACTGGAGTACCGGCGCCAGTAACGACTTTGAGCAGGCGACCAATCTGGCTAAACAGATAATCCTGACCGGAATGTCCAGGCTGGGGATTGTCCAGGAGGACTTTGTCGGGAAGGAACGGATCTATGAGGTGATGTCGGAAATCCTGGAGGAACAAAAGGAGAGAGTCCGGGAGACCGTTCGGAACCGGAATCAGATAATCGAGAAGGTAGTTAGTGATCTGTTGCAGAAGGAGAAGGTATCAGGCAGTTGGTTTAGGGAGCAGTTGAAGGCGGCATGAGATCAGTTGAGAGTTGAGAGTTGACAGTTGACAGTTAAAACCTGTTTATGTAGTTCATTATAGTCGCGAATGGGCGCGGATATTTAAAAATGAACCACGAAAAGTACGAAAGGCAATGGAAAACACTAATAACTTTAAAATAGGCTCTTCCTTTGATTTGGGAGGAGCTTTTTTGTTTGGGATTTGAGAGTGAATAATGTTACTTAAATTAGTTAGTTAACTTACTTGACAAACTAATTGACTTAAATTATCATGTTTATTATGACGAATGAATGATTGTATAAAAGTGGAGGACTTTATGAAAATTAAAAATCCAATTCTACCGGGTTTTAATCCTGACCCTTCAATAATCAGGGTAGGAGACGATTATTATATTGCAACATCTACTTTTGAATGGTTTCCAGGTGTACAGATTCATCACTCAAAAGATTTAGTTAATTGGAAATTAATTACCCGGCCATTAAACCGAACTTCCCAACTTAATATGTCTGGAAATCCCAATTCCGGAGGTGTCTGGGCCCCCTGCCTCTCTTATCATGACGGTACATTTTACTTAATATATACCGATGTTAAAACCCATCGTACTATTTATAAAGATGCCCATAATTATCTGGTAACAGCCAATGATATTTGTGGCGAGTGGTCTGAGCCAATTTACCTGAATAGCTCAGGTTTTGATGCTTCTTTGTTTCACGATGATGATGGCAAAAAGTGGCTGGTAAATATGATATGGGATCATCGAAAAGGGAAGCATCCTTTTAAAGGGATTTTGTTGCAGGAATATTCGCCGGAACAGAAAAAATTAGTGGGACCTGTAAAAAATATATTTCATGGTAGTGAGATTCGGATGGTTGAAGGTCCTCATCTTTATAAAAGAAACGGCTATTATTATCTTATGACTGCTGAAGGGGGAACAGTTCACCGCCATTCGGTTACAATGGCCCGTTCAAAAGATATAGATGGTCCCTATGAGATAGACCCGGAAAATCCTGTTTTAACATCATTTAATAATGTAAAACTAGAGCTGCAAAGAGCCGGACATGGTTCTCTGGTGGCGACTCAAAATGGTGAGTTTTATATGGCGCATCTTTGTGGAAGGCGTATGCCCTCACGGGGAAGGTGTGTGATGGGCAGGGAGACTGCTATCCAGAAAATGAAGTGGACTACCGACGGGTGGCTCCGTCTGGAATGTGGCGGTAACGAACCACAGGTTTTGGTTGAGGCGCCTAACCTGCCTGAAAATAAATGGGAAGCTGAAAAAATTAGAGATGATTTTGATTCTGATAAATTAAATATTAATTTTCAGTTTTTACGGGTTGATATAAGCGACCTTATTTCGTTAACAGAACGTCCGGGTTTTTTACGGTTGAGAGGCGCTGAATCTCTCAGTTCCCACCATAAACAGGCCCTGGTGGCCAGGCGGCAACAATCTTTTTCTTATATTGCCGAAACCTGTCTGGAATTTGACCCGGATACTTTTCAGCAAATGGCCGGTTTGATTTGTATCTATGATGATCGAAATTATTACTATTTACATGTAACACATGATGAAGAACTGGGAAAATGTATTGATATCGCCATATGCCTGGCCGGCCAGTTTGATTTTCCACTTGAAAATAAAATAGCGCTGAAAAATAATGGTAAGGTTTTTCTTCAGGCTGATGTGGATTATGATAAGTTAAGGTTTTCTTATTCGGAAGATGGAAAAGAGTGGACTTGCTTTAAGAATGTTTTTGATGCCAGTAAGCTCTCTGATGAATTTGATGTTGATGGCGGCCATGCTCATTTTACCGGCGCTTTTGTTGGACTTTGCTGTCAAGACTTATCCGGTACCCGTAAAAATGCGGATTTTGATTATTTTGAATATAAAGAGCGGGAAGGATAATTTTAAAATGGAGGAAAGTTATGAAGGCCATAACCGAGTTTTTTTTCGATGGTGAATATTTGAAAAAGCTGATAACAATAGCTTTACCGATATCGGCTCAATTTTTTGTCATGTCGGCCTTGAATATGGTGGATGTAATTATGATCGGCCAATCCGGTGAAGTACCGATTGCAGCGGTAGGAATTGGAAATCAGATATATTTCGTGTTTTCGGTGTTTGTTTTTGGTATCAGCGCCGGTACTTCCATATTTTGCTCACAATATTGGGGGAAAAAGGAGATTAAAAATATTCATCGGACGATGGGTATCGGATTGACCCTCGATATGTCGGTCGCTTTCATTTTCAGCCTGGCTGCGCTCCTTATTCCCTCAATTCTAATGGCGCTTTACTCAAACGATTTAAATGTGGTGACTCTGGGCTCAAAATATCTGCGAATTGTCGCCCTGAGTTATATTTTCACTTCGCTGACCGTCACGTTTTCGGCAACGCTTCGAAGCACGGAACATGTGATGCTCCCTATGATTGCAAGTATTATAGCGATCTGCATGAATACGACCCTGAATTATATTCTGATATTTGGAAAGTTCGGATTTCCGGCGCTCGGAGCGGAAGGCGCCGCTATTGCGACGCTTATATCCCGTGCGGTTGAATGTCTATTGATTCTTTCTATGACCTATATCCGTAAATATCCGGCTGCTATCCCAGTGAGAAGTATTTTTGATTATTCGGTTTCCTTCCTTAAAAAATATATCCATATAGTCTTTCCCGCGTTTATGACCGAAGCGTGCTGGGCTATAGGGGTAACTACTTATATGTCAATCTATGCCAAAATAAGTACGGATGCCATTGCTGCCATCAACATCGCTTCGACAATTGAAACGCTATCTTACGTCTTTTTTATTGGGATTGCTCAAGGATCGGGTATTCTTATCGGAAAAACAATCGGCGAAAATGATAATACAAAATTACATAATCTGACCTGGCGTTCTATTACATTTGTTATATTTTTCGCGTTTATTATGGGAATGGTTCTTGTTTTGATTTCGCATCCCATTACAGCGTTGTATAAAATAGAAAAAGATACTGCTTTCTTTGTGCGCAATATTCTGATTATTCTGGGCTGTTTTTTCTGGGTAAAATCAGGAAACATGCTGTTTGTCGATGGAATTCTCAGAAACGGAGGCGACACGAGATTTTCCTTCTTTCTTAATTTCCTGCCGATATATCTGATAGGAATTCCCGCTGCAGTCATTGGCACTTTTCTGTTGCACCTCCCTGTTTATATAGTATACCTTGCTATTAATTTTGAAGAGTTGATCCGTTTTATTGCCGGGATAATGAGAATACGTTCGTGGAAGTGGGTAAATAATCTGGTAACCGAAGAGGACGTGGCCTAAATGAAGCTGCCGGCCCAAGATAAAACCATTCTTAAAGAAACTAATCGCAAAGCTATACTTAATATTTTTCGTAATTCGGAAGAGCTGACAATATTCGATCTTTCAAAAAAAATAAATCTCAGTAAACCAACTTTGATTGAGATAATTAATTATTATCTTAAAAAAGATTTACTAGTAATTGCCGGGAAGGGTGAATCCACCTACCAGGGAGGCAAAAGGCCTAATATCTATAAATTAAACAAGGACGGAGGATATGCGGTTGGAATAACGATTTCAACTATTAGAGTACTGGCTATAATAATCAATTTAAGGAATGAGATTGTAGATGAGGTATCTATTCCGGTAGTAGAAAACGAAGAATTCGACAGTGTATTTAAAAAAATAATTGATGCTTATAATTATCTTCTACAAAAGACGAAAATAAAAACAGCAAAAATCATCGGTCTGGCTGTTGGCACATACGGTATAACAGATTATGTTAAGGGAACCGTACTTTTGTCGCCCCGCTTTCCGGCATGGAATAAAAATATAGAATTGGTAAAAGAGCTTAAGGAGTATATACCGCATAATATTCCGGTTTGCATCGATAATACTATCAGGTTTCAGGTTTTCGCCGAAAAGAATTTAATCCCTGGGAACAATGTCAATGATATTGTGGCGCTCTACTCAGGAAATGGAATGGCGGCAGGCGTAATAATAGGGAATGAAATTAAACGCGGGAATAACTCCCTCATTGGTGAGATCGGGCATATGGTCGTTGCCCCTGAATCAAAGGAAAGGTGTCGTTGCGGCGGTAGAGGCTGTTTCGAAGTGATGGTATCGCCTGAAAGGGTATTGAGACTGGTTAGGGAAAAATATAATGAATATCCTGATTCCATCATCTTTAAAAGTATTAGTCCGGATCAAGTGGATATTTATGATGTATTCAAAGCAGCGGACCATGGAGATAATCTTGCTTTAGCTATTATGAATGAACAAATTGAGTGGTTTGTAATCGGCATATCCAATATTATTTTAATGTATGATCCGCGGCTTATTATTATTGGAGGCGTCTTCACCCAAGCGGGCAATTATTTTTTGGAAAACTTAAGAAATAAAATCAACCAAATTTCCTTGTTTTCAATTAAAATAGAAACGGAAATAAAATACTCAGTACTTGATTATAAGGCTGGGGTATTGGGTGCGGCAACGTTCATGCTGGTAAAGTTTTTTAAGTGAAAGCATACGTCTACGATTAGTTGAGAGTTGACTGTTGACAGGTAAAAGTCTTGTTGCAAGTGGTTTCGTAAGTCATAGAATCATTAGTGGATAAAAAAGCTTTGCCGGATTGGATGATGTGCCGTGAAAAGCGGTGATCTGCCGCTGGTGGCTTGTTAAGCTAGTGAGTCGAGTCGTAATATCATTTTGAAAAGAACTATGGATATGATATTACTACTTGGCTCGGTCCCTCATATTAGGTTAAGTCACGGATGCTTGTAGTTATTTTTACAAACCTAAAGCCGTTTGTAAACATAATTGCTTGGCAAGGTTTCACTCCGGCGCATCTGGGTATTAGGCGCCGGATAACATATATTTACGGCTAAAGATGGTATTCTTGATGTAATTGATTTATTGTTTTTAAACCTCGAAAAATTAAATCCGCAGGCTTTTCATTTCATATCATTCTCTTTCAAAAAATCACTTAAGCACTTCCTTAAGTTTAAACTCCTTCCCCTCATACACTCGGATCGGCTCTCCCCGAACCAGCAGTTGATGCTGTTCCACATTGTGCTTTTGAGTTGCCGGGTATTTTTTGATTATTTCATTTGTCCGAAGTCGACTATCGTAACCTAGGGAAGCGCTGATTAATCCGATTTTGTGCGAGCAAATATGCGGTATTAGGCATTTTGCGAAGCCAAAATCGTCACTTATTCAATTAATCAGCGCTTCCCGGGATGTACTGGCTGCCTAAAAATGGCAACAAAAAACACGATAACCAAAACCTATCGTGTTTAAAACGCCGTAATGGCGGTCTATACGGTTTGATGGTTACTATATGGATGCGGGAGGTAGACTTCGAAATAGGCTCCCGCGAAAGTATGCAGTTAGATGATTAAACCCTCATGACGCTTCTCATCCTGAAAGAATCTTTCTCGACTATATTAAAAACAATAACTTGGATTTTATAAAGTTGGTAGCTTATGCGGGCAAGTATTATAGGAAGGAGACACTGTTGCGTATCGGTGAGATCGTAGCAAGTGAACTGGTATGAAACCATACTATAAATTCCGGAAGTGCGAATATGAACAATACAATAATCCATCAGGCTAAGAAAATATATTTTAAAAGAATGCATTAATATGGAAACCGTTGTGGATGATCGATTTAATTAAAAATTTCATAAATTAAATCACTTCAATGGTATAATATAGATATAAATTTAAATGGAGTTGTTCATTATGAACACTGATAATGTAAAACTGAATGAAAATTTGACGGTATTTATCAACCGTTTGGCTTTTCTAGGAGATAGCCTGGAGGAAAAAGTAAATGTCTCATTGGCGATAAGCCTTTTTGCCGGTAAACAGGTATCTTTGGCTAAGGCTGCCGAATTGGCAAACAAGTCCTTAACTGATTTTATGGATATTCTAAAAAAGATTAATATCCCATGGTGCGACTATACGGAAGATATGAAGAATTCCGATGATCTGGCAATTGGACAGATGTTACATGAATCACAAAGTTGAAATGAAAGTTTCGGTAATTTCAAATGCCACTCCTTTAATTGCGCTGAATCTCTTAAACCAACTTGACCTGTTAAATATGCTTTTTAATAAGACATATATAACAAAACAAGTATATGAAGAAGTTGCCGGATTTGAAGAAAATAGGGCCGGAACTGAAGAATTAAGAAAGAAAATACAAGAGGACAAAATTTTAATATATGATATTATTGACGATAAACTTATTGAAATGATGCTCGGTAGGCTGCATAGAGGAGAATTATCAGTGATGGTTGCGGCAAAGGAGCTTGGAATCAGTTATGTGTTAATGGACGATGCCTCCGCCAGAAAAACCGCTGAAAGTTTTTCCTTAACGCCAATTGGTACGGCCGGTATTCTAAAAATGGCTAAAATAAAAGGGCTGATACCTGAATTAAAATCCTTGCTTGATAAGTTAATTGAGAACAATTTCAGAATATCATTGAAACTATATAATGAAATTTTGAAAGATGTTGGTGAATTATAACTTACTAAAGCCATCCGGCTACAAACATGCAAGGACCTCCGGCCCTGTTTTGGGCTGAGATATTTGCCAAAATTAGCCCAACGGGCTTCCATCTAATAGCCGGATGATTTATCTCCCGGTCGGCTCGAATATTTTTTTAACCAATCACCCCAGGTACAAGAGCCAACAATTATTTTTTCCTGATTCCTGAGACTCCTGGCTCCTGTCTTCTGACTACTAATCCAAGGGGGCTCTCGTGCTTAACGATCAAAGTAAAGGCTTAAGCGATTTCAAGCGTCGGCCTTCCCCCGTTATCACGTGGGAAGAATCAAGACGGCCAACCGGCACGGTGGTTATAGGAATTCAGTTCCCTCCCACATCTGAATCTGCTATTTTAAAACACTTTAAAAATGGGAGAGGGCAGGCCGGGATGTCGGCTGATGGGTGGAGGAGCGTTGCGAAGCATCACAAATTCTTCTTTGGCGCCGAGAAAGCTCGGGAGAGTTTTTTGCGGCGTTAAAGTGGTTTTAGGCATTCTGTTTCTTCCTCTATCTGAAAAAGCTCATTCAAAAGTTTGAAGTTAAAAGGGTGAAGTTCAAAAAATCATAGCTCTTCCTTTAATTAGGAAGCAGGCTTTTTTGTTTGGTAAAAATGATGAAAAAAGTTTGGTAACTTGAAGGAAAATTATCATTATCTGGATAATAATAAGATCAGGTTTTTATGTAATTAAAATTGTGCGGACATAGTTTTAAGTAAATTCTGGCTATCTTTTATCAATTAATTTCAAGGAGTTAAATATTAAATGAAACGTATAATCTTAAGTATCATTTTACTCACAATACTCATTCTATCTGGTTGTGGCGGTTCCGGTGGCGGTGGAGGATCAAAAAACAAGTACACTCTTGATATAAGTAAAACCGGTTCAGGAACAGTAACTGTTAGTCCTGTAATGGAAAGATATCCGGCTGGAACCTCGGTAAAATTATCGGCCAAACCGGATGCAGGATCAATTTTTAGTAATTGGCAAGACAGTTCAAAGGGTTATGTTAGTTCTTTAATTGAAGATGATTCGTTTAATATTATTATGGATTCTAATAAGCGTTTACATGCTTATTTTGCAAAAGAAAATGCTTTTTACTTGTCCGGCTTGCCTAATGATGATGGTTCATACAATTTTATAGGTATTATGAGTAAAATGGAGCATGACCAAACCGGTTTTCCAGAGGAACTATTATATTATGATAATGCAAAATTTTTAGTAAATGCGACATCATTAACATTTGATGGGCACAGGTTATATAGTGCTGATGTTTCTATTAGCCCAGGAGATAAAGTTAATATCGTTTTTGAGCATAACCTCATCGGAACCTTTTCCGCTACTTTAACTTGTCCGGGAAAAGAAGTTACCGGGCTTACCCTTGTACCGGGAGGAGATTTGGATGCTTGGATAAAAGGAGCACAAAGCACTGTTTCATTATCATGGGATGCAACAATTTGTGATGAATATAACATACATATAGAAGCATTAGATAATGAAAATAATCCTCATTATGTAGGATTTGGATCAAAAGAAAATTCTTTTATATTATCCGAAAAGGAAAGGGAACTTCTACTTAACCTATGTGGTGGAAATATTTCTTACATTGTAATTTATATAGAAGCCGTAAGTGAAAAACAGTTTCCGGAGTTTATCAGCAGTTATTTCGCAATAAGATCCTTGCGCAGTAATGAACTTTCAAGCTTACCGGAGGATATGTCGCAAAATATGATTGTCTTCAATAAAACTAATGCTACGTCGAAAAGAGTCCGGTGTAAAATGAAAGACGTTGATGGACAGTTTATACAGCGTTATTACATTGAACAAAGAAATTAGGTATATTACCATCCCGTCTCGCATATATTTAACCATCGATGAGTTCGATTTGGTTTTGAAAAAATAGAGATCCCATTGTTATCAATGGGGTCTCTATTTTTATAAGGTAAAAGGTTAGAGGCAATCATACTGGAGGCGATTAACACACTCAATAGATTGAGTATTCACTCTATTGGTTGTATAATGGAATTAAATAAGCAAGACCGTGAATTAAACGGAGGAATATATGGCGGAGAATATTTCTAAAAATAAGCATAATAATAAATTTCATAAAGATACTTTTGATAAAACCTCAGCAGATCGGAGACAAAAGGTGCTTGAAGTTGCAATTAATGAATTCGCCGCTAAGGGTTATAATGCTACCAGTATAAATGACATTGCCAAAAATGCTAATATAAGTATAGGCTCGATGTACAGCTATTTTGCATCGAAAGAGGATTTATTTCTATCTATTGTAAATAATGCCTACATTCTATTGGAAAAAATAATAAAAGATGCTACTGAAAATAGTAGTGGTATTTTTGATTATATAGAACAAATGTTGATAGCTGCCAGAGTATTCGCTATCCAAAATCCGCAGTTGAACCAAATTTACCTCGACATCACAACTCAAGCGCTTTCCCAAATGTCTTATAAGCTTTCAAATAAGATTGAAACAATTACTTCTGAACGTTTCAATAATATAATCAAACAAGCACAAGAAGAAGGGGGAGTTAGCCGCGGTATTGATGAGAAGGTTATCGCCTATTGTATTGATAATCTTTTGATGATGTATCAGTTTTCATTTTCTTCTGATTATTATAAGGAGAGGATGAAAATATTTTTGGGAGAAGAGAGAATTGATAATATTGAAAGTGTCGAGCAAAGTATAATGAAGTTTATCAGAACAGCCATATCTATTAAATAGAGCTTGTTTGATATTGTTTTTTATGAATTTTAATAATTGTTTGGCAACGTAATCACATTTTATAAACTGCTATATTTATTGACTATCCAAAAAATAGGTGATAAACTCATATTAACGAGCGAGTAGTCACTCGACCAACAAAAGGGATTACCATTATTTGAACTTAGCCGATAATATAATGGGAGGTAAACATGGAAAACAAATTTGCAATATCAAATTACCCGAATGCCGCTGAAATTAATAAGCAGCTTGACGATTTAATTGCCAAACCGATTTATAGTGTCAGGCCTGATGTCTTGAAGGTTTATGAGGAAGAATATTTTGAAAAAAAATGCCCCAAGTCAAAACAAATGATTGAAGAAGCCAAGAATATAATCCCCGGAGGGGTTCAACACAACCTGGCTTTTAATTATCCATTTCCATTGGTGTTTACCAAGGCTGAAGGCGCTTACTTATATGACATTGACGGCAATAAGTATTATGATTTCCTTCAGGCGGGCGGTCCAACGATTTTGGGAAGCAACCCCATAGAGGTCCGGAGTAAAGTAATTGAATTGTTAAATAAATGTGGACCATCTACAGGACTTTTCCATGAATTTGAGTATAAAATTGCCAAAAAAATCTCTGATAATATGAAAACAGTTGAGATGTTCAGAATGCTGGGATCGGGCACAGAGGCTTGTATGGCTGCTATCAGGGTCGCACGACTGGCAACTAAAAAGAAAAATATTATTAAAATGGGTGGAGCTTATCACGGCTGGAGCGATCAGCTTGCTTACGGAATACGTATTCCCGGTTCCAGATGGACTCAAGCACACGGAGTACCTCGTTACATATTTAAGAACACACAGGAATTCTTCCCTGATGATTTAAAAGACCTTGAAAGAAAACTGAAAGCTAATCGTTGGCGCGGAGGCACCGCTGCAGTGATGATTGAGCCGGTTGGTCCTGAAAGCGGAACAACACCGGTCGATAAGGATTTTAATAAAGGAGTAGAGGCTCTCTGCCGGAAATACGGAGCACTTCTCATATTTGATGAGGTGGTAACGGGATTTAGAATCGGTATGGGCGGCGCCCAAGGCTATTTTGACGTCAGTCCCGACTTAACAATATTCGGGAAGGTAGTGGCAGGCGGGTATCCTGGGGCGGGTGGTCTTGGCGGCAAGAAAGAATATATGAAATATCTGGCGGCAGGAATTGCAGGTGGACCTAAACAAAAGAAGGCTCTCATCGGTGGTACAATGGCGGCTAATCCCCTGAGCTGCGTTGCCGGATATTACACCTTGTGTGAAATAGAGCGGACAAATGCGGCACAGAAAGCCGGTCTGATGGGCGACAAACTTACCGAAGGTTTACAGAAACTTATTAAAAAATATGACCTGCCATTTGTAGCTTTTAACCAAGGATCAATTTGCCATCTTGAAACAGTTGGAACAATGCATTTTTCAATCAACTGGTCAAAACCATGGCAAATTCCTCGAATATTAGATGAAACTTCCGCCCGAAAGAAAGAAATGGAGCATATGGGTGCGGCATATATGGCTGAGGGGATTGTAACGCTTGCCGGCAGTAGGCTTTATACTAGCGCCGCATATACCGATGAAATGATAGATGATGTACTTATTAGGTTTGAAAAAGTATTTAAAAATATTGCCGTAAAAGCGTAGCATTTCTTCGGCTTAGCTAAGGAGGCTATCATGACTGATAAGGATGCAAAGGAAAGTGTTGTAGCGGCTGGAAAAAGGCTTGTTGAGTCGGGACTTATCGCACGGACCTGGGGCAATGTAAGTTGCCGGATCAGTGAGTCCCATTTTGCGATAACCCCAAGCGGCAGAGATTATATGTCGCTAACACCTGATGAAATTGTTACCGTGGCGATTTTAGATTGTAGTTATAGCGGAAATATTAAGCCTTCATCGGAAAAAGGGATCCATGCCGATGTTTATAAGCATGACCCGGATATTAATTTTGTTATTCATACCCATCAAGACAATGCATCGGTGATAAGCACTTTAGGATTAGATTCGATAAAGCCCGGTTTTACTAATAAGCTGCTTGGAGATGAGATAATTTGTGCATCTTATGGCCTTCCTGGAACCAAAAAGTTGCGTGACGGAGTATCGGATGCTTTGCAACGGTCAAAGGGAAATGCTGTCATTATGAAGAATCATGGGGCGGTTTGTTTTGGGAAAGATGCTGAAGAAGCCTTCAAAGTGGCTACTGAACTTGAGCATGTCTGTGATGGTTTTATCGTGGATCAATACCTAAAAATAAGCCAAATGAAAAGTTTTGAACCCGATAAGCTAAGACAGTTTGCCCTTTCCCGACTGGCCCGGCGAACGGAAACTTTGGATTATGAAATGCCTAGGCCGTATTGTAACAGTGAAAGAACGCGTAATGGGTTTAAGCTGTATATCAAAAACGGTGAAACTGTGAACGTTAGGTTTGGAGAGCTTGGTGGTGAGTTACCCAAGGAAGTGGAGATTCATAATGAAATTTACCTTAAAAACACAAATATCAATTATATAATACATGCAGATACGCCTGATATTTTAACTGTATCGCGCGCCAATATCACTCTTTATCCTCTGATTGACGACTTTGCACAAATTGCAGGGACTAAAGTAAAAACTGTCTTAAATGACCCGTCAATAATAGCCGCTGCCTTGAAGAGCGCTTCGGCGGTTTTTATAGTAAATAACGGTGCATTTTGCTGCGGGGCCTTCGAAGGGGACGCATCAGCCGTAAATATTATAATGGAGAAGAATTGTAAAGCTTTTATCGGAGGAACCATTTGTGGAAGAGTAAAGCCTATTAGTTGGCTGGATAGTAAACTTATGCGGTTTGTTTATGTAAAAAAATATTCAAAACAGATAAGTGATGGTAAAATGAAATAAATGGTGATAATTGAAAATTATACGATGGTGGAGGGCCATTTATGAGTGTTTATGTCATTACTTACGATGTAGGGACTACGGGAATAAAAACCTGTATCTTCGAGATTGCTGATTCAATAACTCTAATTGCATCGGCGGTGGAGGGTTACAAACTTTACATAGAAGAAAATGGCGGCGCCGAGCAAGAGCCCAACGATTTGTGGAATGCCATGTGTAATACGACCAAAAAAGTGATTGATGAGAATAAGATTCCCAGCGAAAAAATTCGAGGGATTTCATTTTGCTCACAAATGCAGGGACTTGTATTGGTTGACCAAAACGGTGAACCGGTGCGCCGTTCTATGAGTTACATGGATCAAAGGGCGAGCCGTGAGTTGAAAGAGGGTATTGCCGATGGGGTTAAAATTTCCGGCGTAAATATTTTCAAGTTGTTTAAATCGATTAAAATTACCGGCGCAGTCGCAGCAAGCGTAAAAGACCCTGTTTGGAAATATAAATGGGTGGAGCGGAACGAACCCGACAACTTTAAACGAGTTTATAAATGGCTGGACGTAAAAGAATTCTTAATATGTAAATGTACCGGCCAATTTGTTATGACAAAAGATAGCGCTTTTGCAACACTGCTATATGATACCCGGAAAGGTAAAAATTGTTTTAGCAGGGAAATGTGCCGGATGTTGGGTGTTATTATGGAGCATCTCCCCAGAATAGTCAGCTGTACCGATATGGTTGGGCGGTTAACTAAAAAAGCGGCGGAACAGCTGCACTTAAAAGAGGGAACACCTGTGTTTGGTGGCGGTGGTGATGCCTCACTGATAGGGGTAGGAGCAGGCGCGGTTGGCGAAGGAAGTACTCATATATATTCAGGCACTTCCGGATGGGTTTCAACTGTTGTTAAAAGACGGGTAGTGGATATTTCATCAATGATAGCTTCGATTGTTGGGGCTGATGATAACTCTTTCAATTATTTTGCCGAGCTTGAAACAGCAGGTAAATGTCTTGAATGGGTAAAAGATCATCTTGCATTAGATGAGATAAATGTTTATCTTCAAAAGGTGTGTGTAGCTGATTCTCTGGAAAGTATTTATGTAAATTTATATGATTATATGTTGGAAGAAATAAAAAATGTCCCTGCGGGCAGCAATGGAGTTATTTTTACTCCGTGGCTCCATGGAAACCGTTGCCCGTTTGAAGATCCAAATGCCCGGGGAATGTTTTTTAATATTAGTCTGGAAACGGGAAAAAGGGATTTAATTCATGCAGTTGTTGAAGGAATCTGTTATCATTTGAGATGGCAGCTTGAGGCTCAAAGAAGAAAAGTCAAAACATCAAAGGTCATTCGGTTTGTTGGTGGTGGCGCATTGGCGCCCCTAACTTGTCAGATCATATCCGATATACTCGGATGTGAAATTGAAACAGTTGATAGCCCTCAGAATGTGGGAGCTTTAGGCGCTGCGGTGATAGTCGCTGTAGGACTTGGCCTGCAGGAAAAGGTTGAGGACGCTAAAAAACTCATTAAAGTCAAAGAAGTATACTTTCCAAATCCCGCCAATAAGTTTGTACATGACAGAAATTTCAAAATATTTAAATCCTTATATAAAGGCAATAAGAAAGCATTCAAGATTATTAATAATCTTAATAAATATCAGATTAAATCCATTTAAAATAAGTGAAACAGGAAAATATTTGGTATGAAAGAATGGGGGAGCGATATGGAGGAAAAAAATAATGTGTCAAACTATCGATGGGTTATCCTGCTGGCAATTGTGCCAATAATTATCGCAACAGAAATAATGTGGCTTTCTTTTGCCCCAATAGCCACTCTGGCTAAGAGTTTTTATGGAGTAAGCAGCATAAGCATTGACTTGCTTTCAATGAGCTATATGATTATGTTTATATTGTTTTCCATACCTGCGTCATGGGTAGTGGACAGATACGGTTATCGGTATTCCCTTATTATCGGAGCTGTTCTTACAGCAGTTTTTGGAACTATAAGGGCTATATTTGCCGAAAATTTCACTGTTGTATTGATTGCCCAATTTATTGTTGCTATAGGCCAGCCGTTTTTACTAAATATATCAACAAAGGTTCCGGCCAACTGGTTTCCGGCATATGAACGATCTACAGCGGCAGGGCTCCTTACCATGGCGCAATTTATCGGGTTTGCAGTTCCAATGATTTTAGCTCCTATGCTGGCGGATAATTTGGGGATACCGGCCTTGCTCCGAGTATTTGCTATTATAGCCATAATATCTGCATTTATCAGTATATTGTTTACAAAGGAAAAGCCACGGATCGCTCCTCCCGGTCCAACTGCAGTAAAAGAGAATTTCAGTATGGCATCTGTCGGAAATCTTTTCATAAATAAATCTTATCTTGTAGTGATGATAATTTGTTTTATATCAATAGGGATATTTAATACTGTATTAACACTGCTTGAAACAATTCTTACGCCTCATGGCATTACTTCCACGCAAGCGGGTATCGTAGGTGCGGTTTTCGTGCTCGCCGGGATAATAGGTGCTGTTGTTCTGCCTTTGATATCGGATAAGATTGGGGTAAGAATTCCTTTTTTTCTGGGTTCGATTTCGATTATGATTCCGGTTTTTCTAGGATTTACTTTCGGAAATAGCTTTCTTTTTATGCTGGTTATAGCCGGTATAGCGGGTTTTTCCATCATGGGTGTAGCTCCCATCCTTTTCCAACACGGTTCGGAAGTGGCCTACCCTATACAAGAGGGTACTTCTCTAGGTATTATACTTCTTATGGGGCAGATATCGGGAGTTTTAATCGTTTATATTTTTGAAGTTTTGAGGAGTGTTTCGGATTCATTAGTTTTACCTATGCTTGTAATTGTTGCAGCAACGGTTTTGGAGCTGCCGATTGTCTTGCGCATGAAAGAATCGGCTTTGATCCTTAGTGTAAAGGAAAAAACGCAAGGTTGCAAAATTAAAAAACAAATGAAGGATCTCACCACCAGGCTCTAAAGGACCTATGGATGTTGAATTAAACTTTTAAATTCAACATCTATCCTTAAAAAATAAAATGAAAAAGTATCATTATTTCTTTACACTAATTAATAATTCTTATTCAGACAGGTATAATATAACATTGCATCCATATTTATGTTAAGCCTGTAGACTTCAACTCATTCACTCTCGCCTGTCGCCTCAAGCCTTTCGCCCAACTAGGAAATTTTCACCCGAATATTTCTATAACTAACAGGGAATTATTTTCCGGTCAAGAAATATAATCCGGAGAGATATATAAAATGAATTAAGTTCATTAATTCTCTATTAACGGGCTGGTCGTAAGCTTTCGCTTACTGCTCGCCTATGCGTCCTAGGCTGGTCGTAAGCTTTCGCTTACTGCTCGCCTATGCGTCCTAGGCTGGTCGTAAGCTTCCGCTTACTGCTCGCCTATGCGTCCTAGGCTGGTCGTAAGCTTTCGCTTACTGCTCGCCTATGCGTCTTAACCGGCTTTAGGGATGAAGGTGTTTAAATATTTATTCGGAAAATTTAATTCAACCTATATACTAAGGAATTTAATTCATTTTTTATCAAGTAAAAAAATATGTTGAGTATTTCATATATTTAGTCAACACATATAGAAGGGTGGGATGGTTGTGTGGGAGGTAGAAGATTACTTGGAAGAAGCTGATCAGCTATTTCAAGATGGAGAACGGATGATTGTCAGAGAACCGGTGGAGGGGTTGAAAAGGTTCCAACAGGGAGTGACTTATCTGTTGCAGGGGTATTTGGTCTCGCAGGACGGAGAGCCGGGTTCGGACTTAAAAGCCGTATTTGAGCAATGTAAACAGCTTGAACCGGAGTTTGAATCCATTGAAGGGGAATTGGACTACTTCTTTATGCCGCAACTAGCCGAGGTTGATTCGGAAATAGTTTGCGACGCGGCCAATGAAATATGGGACTTTGTCATCGGCTTAATACCGGAATAATTTATATTTTTATCCGTGTTAATCCTTTTTAAATCTGTGTAAATCCGTATCAAAAAATTTATAATAAAAATCAAATTCAACTTAGACACAGATTAACACGGATAACTGCATTTTCAAAAATTTTAGACAATTTACATTAATGTATTATTACAGAAAAGAAGGATAATTGTTAAAATCAAACGAATAGTATCCAAAATTAACAAATATTGGGGTAAAAATGCGGATATTATTTGGGGTGTTGGTTTTGGGTTTGTATATGTTGGTAGGGAGCGGTTGTCAAGTTTTAGCCGGCTTTGGGATCGAAAAAATCGGAGTAGACTCCACTGTTTCTTCCGGAAAAGAAACTACCGGGGCTTTGTCATCCAAAATGGGAGGAGACTGGGATTGGTTCTGTTTAGATATAACCGATAGGATTTATCTGATGGGCTCCGGTGATGAGTATTCCTGGCTCCGGATTGGAATTAATTTTCCCAAACTTTCGGAAAATCTCGATTTCGATCTAAATTACAGCCGAAATCAAAGCTATTATCTTCAGACAACCGGAGTCGATTATCAGAAGTATTTCGGCGAACGCATCGGCTTCAATTTAGGCGCCAAGTATGGTTTGAGAGACACGGCAAATGGAGATACTAGCGAATATCGTTATAATTTTGAAGAGCAAACCTTGGGTTGTGGATGGGATTTATTTGGACTGGATTGGGCTCTGGATTTAACCCGGATCGTTAAAAACTATCCGATTAACACTTATCTATCCTCTGAGAAATTGCAGTTGGAAGAAGGGGTAATCTGGAAGATTAACCCCGGATTTGAAGTGGAATTTGGTTATCAGGAAACCACCTGCGATTATCCCTTTGATGCCAAATTAATGAGAGCATATTGGAAAGAACAATGGATTATTGGAGCGGAATATCGTATTAATGAGCGGTGCCGGTTAACATCGGAGTATAGCCTGACAGATTGGGATAAGGGTTTTGACCATTATCAGGACAGTTGGAAATTTGATACCGATTTATATTTTAAGATTTCAACAGCTACAAAACTGTCGGTTGGAATAATCTATAATGAACTTCAGTATTATTTAACTTCCAACTATTATGACCCCGACGGGACTGTTGAAGAGGAAGATACCAACAGCCGTTCGGAATTAAAATTAGGAACCGAAGTTCAACATGACTTCACGAAAACTTTTTTTTTAGGAATTGGTTGTTCTTACGGTAAATATGATTACAAATCAGCTATGCGGGAAGATGTTAATAAATTCGGTTTTTATGGAAAACTAAATTGGAAGTTAAAACTTTATAATTTATATATAAAAGCAGTTCCAGCAGGCGATCTTCAACATAACAATGCATATTACCAGTTGAAAGTGGAAAGAGAGTTATAAGAATTGCGGATTTGAATAACAACTAAATGATTTATTGCCTTAGCTTTTATTAAATGACAACTGGGAACTTAAGATTAACACTAAACTTATTTAGACTTGGAAACAAGATCTAAGGAAGTGCTGATTAATCCGATTTTATGCGAGCAAATATGCGGTATTAGGCATTTTACGAAGCACAAAATCCTCACTTATTCAATTAATCAGCGCTTCCCTAATAAACTAATAACCAATAACTAATATACTAATAACTTTTGAACTAATGAATTTAAGACGGGAAGTGATAACAATGATTTCTTTGGGAGTTTTGGCGCCCCATCCGCCGATAATTGTTGAAGGAGTGGGGAAACCGGCTGATTTGGCCGAAGTTGCGGATACTATTAAATCCATGAAGGAGATTGACCGGATATTGGCGGCGGATCAGCCGGAGACCTTAGTTGTTTTCACACCACATGGTACCGTTTTCTCAGATGCGATTGTTATATATGGAGATAAATATTTGACAGGCAGTTTAAGCCGGTTTGGACATCATAAGAAGTGGCAATGGGATAATGACCTGGAGCTGGTGGAAAAAATAATCGTCGACAGTCCGGAAGTTGGGTTGCCGGTCCTTAAAATGGATAGTTCATTGGCTGCCAAGTATCGTGCCCAAGATGCTTTAGACCATGGAGTACTGGTCCCGTTGTCATTTTTTGACCAGAAATGGGCTGACCGGGTTAAATTGGTGATTATCCCTTTAAGTTATCTGCCATTGGAAGAACTTTACCGTTTCGGCACGGTGGTCCAAAAAGCCGCCGAGCAGCTTAACCGTAAAGTAGCAATTATCGCTAGCGGGGACTTGTCTCATTGCTTAAAATCGGAAGCGCCGGCCGGATATAACCCAAAAGGGTTGGAATTCGACCAGAAGATTATTTCCTTGATTAAAGAATCTAACTTAGATGAACTTTTTCAGTTGGACCCGGTTTTGGTTGAAAAGGCTGCCGAATGCGGATTCCGTAGTTTGATTATGTTGGCGGGAACACTGGATCGTTTGAAATATGAATCTAAAGTCTTTAGTTACCAAGGGCCCTTTGGAGTAGGGTATGGGGTGGCTTCTTTTAAGCCTACCGGTGAAAAACAGGAAAGTTTAACCGAAGAGTTGTTTGCCAACCGGCAACGCAAAGTGGATGAAAGGCATCAAAAGGAGAACTCGATTGTCCGCTATGCCCGGCAAGTAGTTGAGGCTTATGTAAGGGATCAAAAACTTCCGGAACCGGAAAATCTGGAGCCTTTTTTAACAGAAAAAGCCGGGACTTTTGTGTCCATTAAGAAACATGGGCAGCTTCGTGGCTGCATTGGGACCACCGAACCCACTCAAAATAATATTGTGGCCGAAGTCAGGCAGAATGCCATCTCAGCCTCCACCCGGGACCCGAGGTTTAATCCGGTGGAAGAAGAGGAATTAGCCGATCTGGTATTTAGCGTTGACATTCTGAAACCGGCAGAACCGATATCCGGTCTTGATGAACTTAATCCGGAAAAATACGGGGTTATTGTAAGTCAAGGATACCGACGGGGATTGTTACTGCCTAATTTGGAAGGAATCGATACCGCCGAGGAACAGGTGAAGATCGCTAAGCAAAAAGCCGGGATTGGGAATGACGAAGATGTTCAGTTGGAGAGGTTTGAAGTTGTAAGGTATTATTAGGCATTAGGCATTAGGCATTAGGCAAAAGGTTGATAGCTGGCCTTCGTGTCTCTATGTCTTGAGGGTATAGATTTTGGGATTTAGTTAATTAATTGACTACATAGAAAATGCTATCGAGGCTTGTCGTTCACCCAGCCTTATTTTCATTCTTTCAGGTGCGCAGCGGAGGCTGGCGTGGACGACTATATAGAAAATGCTATCGACGCTTGTCGTTCACCCAGCCTTATTTTCATTCTTTCAGGTGCGCAGCGGAGGCTGGCGTGGACGACTATCTAGAATTGCTTATGTCCCTGCATAGGGATAACCAAAACTGAAAAGATTTTTCAAATTAGTAAATATTATTTCGCCAAAAATAAATTTTTTGACCTCTTGACCGGTGGTTGCCCCTATTGCAGGGGTAAGGTGTTGTAGTTAGAACAGTAAAATGTTACTTTCATATAAATTATGGCTATGTCTATTTTAAATAATTTAAGAAAGAATTGAAGATAATGCAAGAAGCTAGTTATTATCAAGTTAACCCCGAGGGGAAAGTTGCTTGTTTTTTATGTCCGCAGCAATGTCGGATTGCGCCGGAGAAGGCGGGGTTTTGTAAAGTCCGGGTTCATCGGGACGGGAAATTAATAGCTGCCAACTATGGGTTGGTCTCCAGTATCTCACTTGACCCGATTGAAAAGAAACCTTTATATCATTTTTATCCCGGGAAACCGATTTTATCGGTGGGTACCATCGGTTGTACCCTGGGCTGTGAGTTTTGTCAAAACTGGCAGATCTCGAGAGAAGAGGCTCCCTGCCGGAAAGTTACTTCGGAAGAATTAACTGTAATTGCGGAGGAGACCAACCGGAGTGACGGCAGTATAGGTCTGGCATATACTTACTCTGAGCCGGGAGTGTGGTATGAATTTCTAATGGCTACCATGCTCTTAATCCGGGAAAAGGGTTTGAAGAATGTTTTAGTTACCAATGCTTTCTTAAGTCCGGAACCTTGGCGAGAGATTCTTGAATGGACCGATGCGGCTAATATCGATCTTAAAGGTTTTAAGGAGGATTATTACCGGAAACTATGCCATGGGAAATTGCAACCGGTGCTTGATAATATTGAGGCGGCAGCCGGTAAAATTCATCTGGAGCTAACCACCTTAATCATTCCAGGAGAGAATGATAATCCGGCAGAAATCCGGAAAATGGTAAAATGGATCGCCGGATTGGACCCGGAGATACCACTGCATTTATCCCGTTATTTCCCCAATTATAAACTGGATATTCCCGCAACCCCGGTGGAAACCATGCAACAAACTTTTGAAATCGCCAAAGAATACTTAAAATACGTTTACCTTGGAAACATTGGAGTATCCAATAATACTCAATGCCCCGACTGTGGCAGTTTGTTGGTTAAAAGAGAAAGCTATCACACAAAAGTAATAGCTTTGGATAAATGCCCTAAGTGTGGAAGGGAGACGGGATTTGTAAGTAATTAAACCAAAAAATTTTTATTAGACACGGATTTACACGAATTAAAACAGATTTTTTGGCCACTTAAATATTTGTTAAATAAGTAGAATATAATCCAAGCTTAGCAGGAAAAGTTAAAACCGGGCGGAATATGAGTATAAAATAATCTATATAAGTTGAATTAAATTTCTTTAATAAATATCTAAACACCTTCATCCCTAAAGCCGAACGTGATGGAGAGTCAATGAATTTAATTCAACTTATTACAGCTGTAATAGGATGAAATAAATACCAA
>JAEYRX010000005.1 GCA_023435225.1 Bacillota bacterium | reverse complement strand
GCCTTCATAGCGTCTGAATTACTTACATTAGCTTGCAGGTATATGACTTGACTGCCTAAATCTTCTAATAGCTTGATTTTCTTTTGCTTTTCCGCGTCCATGGCTGACCGCCCGGTAAGTACTAAATTTACCGGGTGTTTTTGGGCAATGTATCTTGCAAATAGGAACCCCAGCCCACCACATCCCCCGGTGATCAAATAGGTTCCTCCGGTTCTCAATAGGCTATTGCCTGATTGGATAGTGATTGGTCTAGTTTTATAGATATATCGTTTCCCTTCCTGATACAAGACACTTTGGACTTTGGGGATTTGCAATTCCACCCGGAGTTTCCGGGCCCAATCTTTCATTGTCATTCCCTGGTTTGGTTCGATTACTTGATATATTGCCGCCATTTGAGTATTCGACAGGATCATCCCCAAGGAGCGTTCAAATCCAATCCAGGATTCCAGATAACAGCGTTCCAAACTATCTTTCTCAAAGCTTGCCGCCCACAATACCCGCTTCGTTCCTAAATTTGCAGATGCTAATGCCTGTAAAATATATACTAAACATGAATAATCTTTAATACAACTGGAATCCTCCAGCGCCCACATATACAATATGGCGTCGATTTCACCATAATCCGCACGGATGCTTCGAAAAGTCTCTTCATATGCATTCCGGTCAGCCTTGGAGATGCTGTAATGTTGTGGGGTTTGTCTTTGATAGTCTGTCCCTTGAGAAATGAAGATTATCTTCGTTTGCTGATTAAAAGTTGTTTGGTCGTCAATTATTTCTTGTTGATTTTCCGGATTTGATAAAAAACAAACGATTGTTTTCAGTTCGACTGGTGATGGCTCCGGTAGGACTTGTTCTTGCCATACTTCTTCAAATGTCATTAACTCATAGGGCTCTTGGGTTTCTGAAATAACTACATTGTGAGAATTGGCTTCCATTTCCTCCTGAATTTCTAAACCCTTCATGTGTATGCTTACTTGCCCTTGTTCATCGCATAATTCAATATCGAGTTTCCGGATCTCATCAGCCGCCATATTGTTCTTATACCTAAGGACGGCCCACATACTTCCGGTACAACGACTATATACATCCAGCTCTTCCAAGGCAAATGGTAGTGATAGTTTTGGAGTGACCAGACTGTCCCCTTCTCCGGCTAACATTCCAATCGTTGCTTGCAATGCGGCATCCATCATACTCGGGTGCAGCACAAACTCTTTTTCACTTCCCGCAACCGATGACGGTAATGATAGTTTGGCCAGTACCAATCCCCGGCCTGCATATACTGTCTCTATCGCTTGGTGTCCCGGCCCATAATCAAGCCCAATGGACTTATACTTACTATATATTTCGGCTCCCGATATTTTTCGTTGGTTGCATTCGGCTTGTAAGGCTTCCAAGTCCAAAACCGGATTCTCCGTATTTTCAACCAGCGCCGCACTACCCTGGTTATAGACAACCTCTCCCGCTTCGCCGTTCTCTGCTAAACCATATATTTCATAAGCTATTTCCCCGTTTTCTTCCGGATAGAGCCCGATATGCACCTGCGCCGGTTGCTCTTCAACTCCAATAGGCCGGGTCCAAACCACATTTTTAAGTTTTATCACTCTCTGGTCTTCCACCAGATTCTCCGTAGCAACTTCGACCGCCGCCCGGGCCATCTCCAGGCAGGCTACTCCCGGTAAGACCTTTTTGTTTCTTACTACATGGTCCACTAAAAAGAATTCCTGGCCGGTAAAGGTGGAACTATACCGCTGTTCCGATAGGTCTGAGGTGTTTTGATGTAATAGCGGGTGGATATATGCTGTAATGCCCCTACTTGGCGCCGTTTTTTCCTTACCGGCAAACTCCGGCAACCAATAACGCTCTTTGGCAAAAGGATAGGTCGGCAAACTGATCCGGCGCGGTTTGTTTTCTCCATATAACCGCTGCCAGTCAAATACTAAACCTTTCACCCATAGATCCAGCAGTTTTCCATATTTCCTTTTAGTAACCCATGATTCTACCGCCTTTTGTAGGTCTTCATCCGCTATAAAGACTGCTAATGCTGCTTGATTCCGTTTAACCTGGCCACGATATAGGTCGTCAATACCATCTTGCCCTGCTAGAAATGCCACCAGTTTCCCGGCTAGTTCTTCAATTGATCCAATGATGACCCCTAAACGTTCTTCCATTGCCTCCCGTCCCACCTGGAAAGTATAAGCAATACTCGCTAAGTCGGCATCAATCAGTTGTTGCTCCTCTATTGCTGTCAACAATCGCTGCGCCTGTTCTTTTAACCGCTCTTCATTTTTAGCTGACAGCACAATGATTGCCGGGTTCCGGGGTGTAACTCTAACCGGCGGCTGTTCCTGATTGCCGGGAATATATTCTTCGATCACCACATGGGCGTTGGAACCTCCGGCTCCAAATGATGAAATACCGGAAATTCTAGGATATTCTTGCCTAATTCCGTTTAATTTGATGACCGGCCGTTTCCATTCCGTAAGTTCCTGCTGGACCACAAAAGGAGTACTGTTGAAATCAATATTGGGATTTGATACTTCAGAATGTAAACTGGGTGCTATCTTACGGTGTTTTAATTGCATAATAACCTTAGTTAATCCGGCAATTCCCGCTGCTGCTTCTAAATGGCCGATATTGGTTTTCACCGAACCTATCGCACAGTATCCGGTCTCTTCAGTATCTTTAAGAAACGCTTGGGTTAGTCCGGCAATCTCGATTGGATCTCCAAGTTTAGTTCCGGTTCCATGCGCTTCGATATAACTAATTGTCCGGGCATTTACTCCCGACCTTTCCAAAGCGGCCCGGACAAGTAACCTTTGGGCCAAGGGATTGGGCACTGTGTAACCATTCGTTTTGCCTCCGGCATTTACCATACTCCCCTTGAGAATGCCGTAAATATGATCCCCGTCGGCTATCGCTTGGGCTAACGGTTTTAAAACGACTGCACCCACACCTTCACCGTCAACAAATCCATCCGCCTGGTCTCCAAAAGCCTTGCATTGATCCCCAGCCGAAAGCATTTCCATGCTGGTTAATATCAGATAATGCTTCGGATCAATGATCAGGTTTACTCCACCTGCTATAGCACAGTCGCTTGTGCCATTGTATAGACTCTCAAGCGCTAAATGGATCGCAGTCAGGGATGAAGAACATGCGGTATCCACCGCCATACTCGGGCCTTGAAAATTCATCAGATAGGAGACCCGGTTGGCGATCGACCAATAACTAGCTCCGGTTGGGTAGTCCGCATTCATTACTCCCACAAATACTCCGACTTTCCGACTATCACAAAGAGTGGCCGGGGTATAGCCAGCATCCTCAATGCTTGCGTAGGCTTCTTCTAGGAATACCCGCTCCTGTGGATCCATGTTTTCCGCTTCTTTGGGTGATATTTGGAAAAATAACGGATCAAATTTATCTATATCCGCGATAAATCCTCCCCATTTGGTATACATGGAACCCTCTTTACCTTTCTCTTCGTGGTAATATTTCCGCCAATCCCAGCGTTCCTTGGGGATTTCGGCAATGCAATTGCGCCCTGCCTTTAAATTCTGCCAATATTCATTCACATTATTGGCGCCGGGATACCGCCCGGATAGGCCGATAATCGCAATATCTTGAATCTTCGATGTTTGGATTTTTGAATAAGCCGATGGTAGAAAACGCCTGGATCTTCTTAAATTAGGACGCATTGGTAATGACGAGGCAGTCTTTTCCTCTCCACTTGGCAACTCTTCTTTAAGTTCCCGGTCGACTATCCCTAATAGCTTAATTAACGAATCTTTTTGGGTCTGGATGAAATGCTCTACCAAGGCGTCTATGGTTTGATATTCAAAGAATAGGGTACTGGTAATATTAGCTAGGGTTTTAGAAAGTGTATTGGTCAATTGAATGACCAAAATTGAATCAATCCCATATGTTTCTAGCGGTGCCGCGGAATCAATCTTATGATCCGGAATTTTGAGTATTTCCCCGACCATTTTTTTTACATAAGCTGTACTTCTCTCTCGTAACAATTCTGCTGTTATTCCTCTATCCCCGGTTGTTAAAGGCTTTTGTTTGAAAGATGGTTCTTGATAGGTCTTCACCGTAATTCTCTTTTTCATCGGTATCCTTGGCTGCGGCTGGATCAATCGTCGCTGACGAATAATTCCATCACTTTCAGCAACAATTATCTGTTGATCCAAATCATGAATTATTTGCATCGGAAAGAAGACCGACCGGAATCCCTCTTGCTCCAGCACTGTCTGCCATGTCTTAGCTGATAATATCGGAGAACCCGGAATCCGCAACTCCGCATCCTCATACAACCACCATCCCTCTAACAAGCCAAAGGTTAAGTGCATAAATAAAGAATTTTGGCTGTTCTCATTTAACAATAACAATCCGTTTTTTTTGACGGTTGCTTTAGCATTCCGGATTGTTTCATGAATGTTTTTAGTAGCATGCAGTACATTGGTGGCAATTGCAATATCATACCCGCCGAGGCTTATCCCTTGTCCGGCTATCGGCGCTTCCACATTGAAGAGCTTACAGGATAAATATGGATTATCCGGCCCGTATTCCGTTTCGGCATGGATTAAAAAGGCTTTTGAGATATCGGTATAACAATATTCCTGAATATGTTCCCGGTACGGCGCAAGTTTACGGAAGACCATGGCGCTGGTACCCCCGGTACCCGCGCCAATTTCAATGATGGAAATCCGGGCTGACGGATCTTTTGCCAGCCGTGCCTGGATAAATACACATACTGTGTCGGCTAAAACTTCATTAAAATAATCTGCTATGGTGTTGTTTTTATATATCCCGGCGACCAATTCCATGGAGGAGTTGGGAAACATGATATCGGTGGCCAATATTTTCCCGGTCAGTATCTCCGGTAACACCCGCAATGTAGCCTCAACTAAATTTATCTGGGCTTTTAGGTTGGGGGTTTCCCGTAGCGGGCCGATTTGACGCTCCCACTCCTGCCATTCAGTCTCCATATCGATTGGAGTTGGATCGTTCACTATGTATGAGGACCCATTGTTTAGAAGATAATTATTCCGGGTTAATACCGCGATACTTTCTTCGAGCCATCTACCGTATATATCACTTAATCCGCTTTTGGCTTTGAGATCGTTAATTTTTATTTCCGTTTCTTTAAGCAATCCCATAGATTGCAATTGACACCATAACAACCTGCAAAGGAGCTTATCCATCTCTTCTATTTGCAGTTTTTCTTTCGTTTTCATGTATTCATCCTCGTTTCTCGTAGCCAGTTTATATAAGTTCTCGATCAGGTACAACAGAATGATTCCGGATGCTTCCAATCACGGAAGAAAAGGTTTCCGGATAGATTGTGATCTGCTTTTCGGAATTAATACCTTCCATGGTAAACAGTTCCGTCGTTTTTATTAACCCAATTTGATCAACCGATCCGGCCAGAAGTCTCTCCAAAGCCTCCATCGCTTCCGGGGGTTCGATGGAGCCTATCCCGGCTTGCGCCATCCGTTCTTGATAAGCTTTTGAAGCTACAATTCCCACATTACCCCAGTAACCCCAGTTCATCACTTTCACTGAACAGGGCCATTCTAAATTAAGCCAGTGGGCAAATGCATCTTTAAACGTGCACCCGGCGGCATAGTTGCTTTGACCCGCCGCTTTCGAAAACGACTGCATGGAAGAGAAAAACAACACAAAATCCAAGGGTTCCTCTTTAAATACTTGCGCCATTCTTACACTGACATCAACTTTGGCCGACAGCCCCGCTTGAAATTGTTCTTCGGTCATATTTGCCAGGCTTTTATCCAATAAGACAATCGCGGAATGAATCACCCCGTTTATCTTTGAATAACGCTGCTTTATCTCCTGATATGCTGCTTCCAATGCTTTGCGTTTCGTTGCATCCGCCACGATATATTGGGGTTTAGGCCCTAAAGCGGCCAATCTGTCTATTTTAGCTTGAATGTTTTCATCTTTTGCTCGGCGGCCAATCCAAATGACCTGGGCTTGGTAGGTACGGATCACATATTCACTCCAAACTTCCCCAATCCCGCCGGCGCCTCCGATCACCACATACACTCCGCCGGTTTTGTATAAGGTCTGTTTTATGGGGATGCTCTGGACTGGAATTAACTGTTGCCCATACCACTCTCCACCGCGATAGGCCAAAGCATTCCCTGAGGTGTCCAGGGGTAAAGCGAAGATATCGGATACCGGCCAATCTTCATTGGATTCCAGGTCAATCAGCCGGATCTTCCAGTTGGGATATTCCTTGGCCATTGAGCCTGCCAACCCGTGCAGACTGGCATGGGTTGGATTCACTTCATCGCTTTTATAGACGGCTTGTACCCGGTTGGTAATTATACTAAAACCTAATTCTCTGGTTCCATAACCCAGATTTAAGAGAGCTTTTATCATATGGAAAAGTTGGAGTACCCCTTGGCGCTGTTCTTTAATTAAAGCTTCATTGGTCGGGGATGGTTTTGAATGTTGCGGAGTTACCCACAGAATATGATGCACGGTTCCATATGCTGCTAGTTTGTTACTGATGTCATCGATACTATCAGCAGTTGATATTTCTAAAATAGCCGCGTTTGGATATTGTTTCTTAATCGTATTTTGATCTTCTTTGGTTCCTCCAACCATCACGACCTGTTCGGCACCTTTAGGGAAGGTTTCTACCCTCTTGATGGAAACTTTGTCCCAAACAGGAGTCAGTATATAGGTTTCTTCCCGGGCTTCCAGAGTAGTCATAACCGAATTTGTTTCCTTCAGTTTACTGGTTTGAAGCTCTCCTTCCAGCGCTCTGGTTGAAAATCCTTTCAACCGTACACACACGTTCCCTTGTTCATCGCATATATCAATATCCAATTTCTGAACCTTATCTTCCGCCTTGCTTCCCTCACTGCTTCGAATCCAGGCCCATCTGCAAGAAGTACTGTTTCCGAAAACTTCCAGCTCGTGTAAGGCAAACGGTAATATCGGCTTATTCGCCTTATTCGCTGATAAAGCCCTATCTTCAAAATTTGTCGCAAGCCCAATCGATGCCTGTAATGCTGAATCCATAATACTCGGATGCAGAATAAATTCTTCTTTTGTTGCAGTGACTGAAGATGGCAAGGACAATCTTGCCAATACTTGCTCTTGCCCTACATATATCTGTTCAATTCCCTTATGTGCATCGCCATACTGGATTCCCATCGCTTTAAAGGCTTCATAGACTTCATCAGCTTGAAGTATCTTTATGTTGCACTCCGCATGAATTTCTTCAAGGTCCAAAACCGGTATTTCTTCCACCGGAGCTAACATTGCTCTCCCCTGGTTATATATTCGCACGCGCGCGTCATCTTCCACTTCAGTTTCACCATATATTTCATAACCGATCTCGCCGTCTTCTTCTCCTAAGACACAATCTTCGGGATAAAGTCCGATATTAACCTGAATAGATTCTTCTCCTACTATGATGGGGCGAATCCAGACCACATCTTTCAGCCGTATCCCGGCCTGGCCTGCTTCGTTTCCCATTGCCCGTTCTACCGCCGCCCGGGCCATCTCCAGGTAGGCTACTCCCGGTAAAACCTTTTGCCCGTTCACGATATGATGGGTTAAGAAAAATTCCTCCCCGGTGAAACTCGAACTGTACCGTTGTTCCGATAGATCTGAGGTGTTTTGATGTAATAACGGATGAATATATGTTATAATACCCGTACTTGTTGCCACTCTTCCCTGGATATCAACCTCCGGCAGCCAATGTCTGGTCTTCATAAAAGGATAGGATGGCAGAGGTATACGTCTGGGCTGATGATCTTGGTATAACAAATTCCAGTTAACATTGATGCCAATGGTCCACAACTGCGCCAGTTTTTCCATTTTATTATTGGAAATGATCATTTTAATGTATTCATCACCCTCTTCACCTTCAATAAGTAAAGAGGCTTTTTCTCTAATTTCTCTAATATTTCCGGTAAACAGAGTTGTAGATGTGTTGTTGCCGTCAATATAATATTTAAGCTTTACTCTTAAATCCGAGACGCTTGAGACAAGTATGGCAAGTCTCTCTTCCATAGCTTGGCGTCCGATTTGAAGAGTATATATTATACCTTCAAAGTTCCCATCCATATCATCTGTTCCATTTATCCTGTTATCTTCTATTCTTTCTAGAAACCCAAGTATGTCAATGGCATATGCCCTTAATCTATCTTCATTTCTTGCTGAAAGTATAAATACATTAGCGCCTTTTTTGACTGATTTCGTTACCATACTTTGATTTTGATACTCTTCCAGCACAACATGGGCATTTGAACCTCCAAACCCAAATGAATTTATTCCGGCAACTCTAGGCAAAAGTTTCCCATCCTTATTTCTCTGTCGTTCCCATTTCATTGTCTTTTCCAATATATAAAAAGGACTACCCTCTAATTCAATGTAGGAGTTTTTCTCATTAAAATGAACCAATCCGGGCAGTACTCCTTTTTGCATGGCTAATATTACTTTAAGCATTCCTGCTACACCTGCACTTGCCTCCAAATGACCGATATTCGTTTTCACTGACCCCAATGCGCAGTGAGCTTTATTTGGAACACCAAGTCCCCAATCTTTATAAAGCTCATTGAAAGCCTTCTTTAATCCATCAATTTCTATCGGGTCGCCAAGGCTTGTTCCCGTACCATGAGCTTCAATATATGATATAGTTGACGGATCAATACCCGCCTCTTTAAAGGCATTCACAATCAGATCAGCTTGCGCATTCGGATTTGGTACAGACAAAGAATTGGTTCTACCGCCGTGGTTTTCCGAAGAACCTCTAATTATGGCATGAATATAGTCTCTATCTTCCAATGCTTTTTTCAACGGTTTTAAAATAACAACTCCGGCGCCTTCCCCCCTTACATATCCATTGGCATTGCTATCAAAAGTTTTACATTTTCCATCCATGCTGAGCATTCCGTTTTTACTTAAAGCAATATGTATAAATGGACTTATAATTACATTTACGCCACCAGCAATAGCCATATCGCAATAGCCGTTTTGAATCGCAACTACCGCTCTATGAATCGCTACCAATGAGCTTGAGCATGCGGTGTCAATGGTAGCACTTGCGCCTTGTAGATTTAATAAGTATGAAATCCGGTTGGCAATTACACATCTAATATTTCCGGAAATTGTATGTAAATCGGGTTCAAACCCTGCAGATGTCATCATATCCCAATAATCCGAGCTAACAACACCTGCATATACTGCTGTTTTCGTGCCTGAAATATCTGAAGGCTTATAACCGGCATTTTCTATGGCTTTCCATACTGTTTCTATAAAAATCCGCTGCTGCGGATCCATTAACTCAGCTTCTCTGGGTGAAATATTGAAAAACTCCGCATCAAATTTATCCACATCCTCGATAAATCCACCCCACCTTGAAACAATTTGATTCTCATTTTCCTTAAATTTGCTTACATCCCACCGTTCAATAGGAACTTCCGTTATCAAATCCTTTTCATTAACAATATTTTCCCAAAGAATATCTAAATCAGGTGATTGGGGAAACCGGCCGCTGATTCCGATGACAGCAACCGGTTCCCTTCTACCTTTTGCCATTCTTTCCTCACTGTGTAATTGAACGCTATCCAATCTTGGTTCGGTAGCTTTGTTATTTATTATAAATGTATTTTCCTTTTCTCCAAAATTATTATTATTAATATTATTGCCAGTAATCTCCCTTTTCCCTATTGCTTTATCCACCACTTTATATACGGATTCCAATTCTTTTCCATAATATTCCGAAAGCTTTTGAGCGTAGTTATCCAGCAAGTATTCAATCAGTCTTTCTATAGTTGAATAGCTGTAAAATTTGGCAGGAGGTATCATGATTCCATACTTCTCTTTTATTTTCATACTTAGTACAGTAAATCGGATTGAGTCGTACCCATATTCCCCCATCAGAACATTTATGGCAAAATCTCTATGATTTACTTTTACTATCCCCGATGCTATATCAATAAGGTCTTTACTTAGCTTATAGATTAATTCTTCCTTGATACTTAAATATTTACCTTCGTCTAAAATTTGGTTATCGGCCGTGCTCTCCACCAACTTTTGCTCATAAGCGTTACTGCTTTCCTCTACTACTTCCTCACATACGTTGTTTCCTTTATAAGCAAAATTCTTAATAATCTCGTCCAAAGAAGCAGTTGAAAGCTGCTTACGATCGATTTTTAAGTTATAAGTAAGGGGATATTTTTCAACAAATATTAACGAGCTCGGTATCATATAACTGGGTAACAATTTTTTAATCCATTTGTTTATTTGCTGAATAGTTTTAATATCTGCAACATCCTTTGGTATAACAAAAGCAACCAGGGTCTTATAACCATCCTCATCTTCCCTAATGGTAACCGCAGCTTTTCGAATACCCGTATGCTTTTCAAGCACCGCTTCTATTTCTTCAAGCTCAATCCGGAACCCATTCAGTTTTACCTGATTATCGATTCTTCCAAGGCACACAATTCTTCCGTCAGGAAGATACATGCCCGTGTCTCCGGTCTTATATATCTTGGAACCGCTATCGTTATCGAAAGGATTAACTATAAATTTTTCAGCGGTAAGCTCTCTACGATTGAGATAACCTCGGGCGATACCATCTCCGCCAATATAAATTTCACCCTCCACACCGTCAGGAACAGGTTTAAGACTCTCATCCAATATATATATTTGCGTATTTGCAATAGGATGTCCAATTGTAATTTGCTCACCGGGCAATACTCTGCTTACAGTGGACCAGATGGTCGTTTCGGTCGGACCATACATGTTCCAGAGTTCATTACTCCTGTCCAAAAGCTTCTGCGCCAATGTCTTACTTAATGCTTCACCACCGCAGAGTATCTTCATCGGCATTTTTTTATTCCATTCGACTGCCAGCAACATTTCCCATGTTGCGGGTGTTGCTTGTACAACAGTTATATTACCGCTTTCAATCTTTTCCTTTAGCATAAATCCATCTCTAGCGACTTCTGAAGAAAGTATTTCTACCTGGCCGCCTGTTATCAAGGGAAGAAACATTTCCAGACCTGAAATATCAAAGCAAATCGTAGTCAAGGAAAGGATTCTGTCATTCTTGGTGAAACCAGGTTCCTTGGCCATTGAATGTAAAAAGTTAACTAGACCCCTGTGTGAAACTTCGACACCTTTGGGTTTTCCAGTAGAACCCGAAGTATAGATTACATATGCAAGATCATCAAAAGTAGTTTTGGTGCTTGAAACCTTCGTTTTTCTTTTATTTGATTCTTTTTTGGTATCTTTGGTGAATTTTTCCCAATCACTATCGATACAAAACGTCTTTATTTTATTTTTGGGCAGATTGTTTTTTAATCTTTCCTGGGTCAGGATCACAATTATTTCTGCATCATGAATCATGTATTTAATCCGTTCGGAAGGATAAATCGGATCAAGAGGAACATAGGCTCCTCCCGCTTTTAAGATCCCAAGCATGCTTACCAGGATGTCGATATCCCTTTCCATATATAAACCGATAAGTTCTCCCCGTACAACATTATTTCTTTTTAAAAATTGCGCCAGTCGTGATGATTTTTCATCCAGCTCCTTATAAGTCATCTGTTTGTCTTCAAAAATTACAGCTACTGCCTCTGGATCTTCTTTTGTCCTTTCCCTGAAAAGTTGATGAACACATTTGTCCTTTGGATAATCACTATGCGTTTGATTTCTCTTAAAAACCAGTTGTTTGATTTTGTCTTCACTTTCAATTGATACATTAGCCAGGATTTTTTCGGGCGCCATTGACCAGCGTTCAAGGAATGTGGATAAATTATTTGCAATATGGACTATTTCACCTTCGCTAAGTAACACAGTATTATATATAAAACTCCAGCTGGAATTATTATTTCCTTGCACTATAATCGAAAAGCAAAGGTTCTTTCCAGGTCTATAACTATTGAGGTCATTAGTTTGGATAACGCATATCGGAAATCCATTCTTTAGGTTTACAGCTTCTTGTATTTGTGGATATCGGATGACAATATCATAAGCAAAAGTTTTATTTTTGATAGTCTCCTCAACGATTGCCGAAACATGTAAAAATAAATCATTTAAAGTATAATCTCTTACATTTTCAATACTAATTGGTAAAATATCTCCGAAAAAACCCTTTAGATCTCCAAGAGTCCTTTCCAAAGCATCATAAGATATTCCCAAATTAATGAAATCCAAATGATATTCCTTAGCGATAAATGCAACATATGCAGTAATACAATATTTTAAGCTACAATACTTATCTTCTTTGTTATATAACAAGTCAAGATATTTCTGCGGTATCTTACATTCAATTGTGTAATACCCGGTCTTATCCCCGTTTTCAATGCTTAACTTGTTTTTATGAATAAACTCCGGATAAGACATGCGGCTAATTTTTGATATTTCTCTTACCCAATAATCTTCTTTAGGGGCAATGGAGTTGTATATTTCAGTAATTTTTCTTCCTTTTTCATTATCAATATCACTTAACCTATCCATGACCTTAATGTTATATTTTGAAACTAAATCTGAGATTGAAACCAATGCGCCATCTAATCCCATTAAAGTATCAATTTCAATATCCTGACTGCCGGTAGAGATGCGAATATATTTTTCATTACACTCTGTAATGGTTCCAGGAAGTTCAATCGACTTTACTTCTGTAATCCTTACCCTTTTTATAATAAAAAAATCGTCTTCAACCATTATTTTGGCAATCCCCATTTTATTATGGTATTTCCCGAATTCCAGCGCCCTTACGAATGCATCGATTTGTTCAGCTTCCAAATCCCAGGAAATGATACACCCGAAAGATGGCCGATTATACTTCGAAAAATACGTTCGTTTACTTAATTCTTGTTCTTCTCCTAACTGGCTCCCTTTGACTAAGTCCTCAAGCAATTCGGCAAAAGCATCAAGCCCCGCCTCATAACATTTTAAATTCAATGATAAGGCTGTTTCTTGAGGTTCGATCGAAATCTCGGATTGTTTCAGAATTTTCCCCTTGTCCACTTCGTCAAGCATTATATGCCAAGTTATTCCATGCTTTTTTTCCCCATTCATAATTGCCCATGAAGTAGCATGAATACCGGCATACTGGGGCAGTAAAGCATCATGAAAATTGATCGACATTATTTTGGCCAAAGCCAATACATCTGAAGGTATTACCTTCAGATACACTATACTAAATAAGTAGTCAAAAATATATTTTTTTAAGGAATCATAGTAGGGCTCTTCTGAATCTAGACATCGAATTTCTTTCTCTTCAGCCCATTCTCTAATAGCGGTGTTTGATGTGACAACACAGCATATTTCATTATCACTCGCTAATATAAGTTCCCCACAAGCAATAAGTAAGGCCCCGTCCCCTATTAAACAACATTTGAATTTGCTGTTGGAATCCATAATACCTCTCCCCTAGATATTTCCATAACTAAATAAAATATAAATTCGTCTTTCACTTTCTTTCAGTCAATCAGGTCGACACTATATCTTCATATTTTAAACCAAGCTTCGCTAATGCCTCTTCAATATATTCCATGGGTATCGGAGCTTCAATGACTTCAAGAGCCCGCTCCCTGGTAATTTCATTTTTCCTTACCAGCGTACTTACTTCGGTTTCATGCTGCGAATAACCGAAATTCTTTACCGCCAGATGTTGTGAAACATAGTTAAAGAGGCAATTTGTGGAATCAGCCGGCCAACTCTTCTTGGGAACTTTAAAACCATATTCGTCGGTAAGGAATTTTATAATGCCTTTCTCATCATACCTTATATACTGGAAAGGATTTACCTGACCCATTGATTCAAATTTTTCATAAAGATATATAGCATGATTATTTGATATATATTGGATTTCCTTAAATTGTGGATCTTGTAAGAGTACTTCATCAACATTCTTGTCTGAGATGTCATAAATCCAAAACAACTCATCACTTTTTACATATTCCTGCCCTTTGGTATATCCTCCAAGCAGTAGGTTTACGCCATGAGCAGAGGCAACTTCTCTTATATACACATCGAGCAGTTCATGGCATAACCGGCAGTAATAGATGGATTTTTTACTTTTTAGCAGGTGGATAAAGAGATTTCTAACCTCATGAGGCCTGTATGTAATCAAATCAATACCCAACTTGCCAATGATCGATTCAATATTTTGGCTCATTTCTTCAAGCGCAAATCCATTATCGATAAATATCGCCAGCGGATTCAGCTTCAATTCCTTTTTAGCGATATGAAGTATCATCATGCTGTCTTTGCCTCCGGAAATGCCTACTGCACAGTCATATTTCCCAGTGTGGTTCTTTTTAAGCATTTCCACTTTTCTTTTTAATTCGCCAAAGCCTTCGGGTTGCTGGTTTTGTCCTTCAACCTTCAATGTATCTTCATATTTATTACAAACACTGCACCGCCCTGAACTATCAATTGTTACATAATCCTTAACCTTAGGCATTATACATTTATTACACCTCACTAAAAACATCCTCTCCTTATAGCAGATATAATATTCTCATTCACTCGTTCCATCTGTATATTTGTACTACTAAACCTTTCTAATAAATGCATTCGTCGTTTGCTATTAAAATGAGTTTACATTTGACTGACTTCGGGTCTCTTTTAGCAGTTTAAAATCCTGGTTAATATGATTGAAAAGCATAATAGCTGAAACCCCCAAATCTCCGAACTTTCATGCCCTCCCTGTTTCTTGTAGATGACGATATGGAGTAAGGGTTATAATTTCTATTTTTCGATCAACAAGTCCCCGATTACCAAAGCATCAAGTCCGCTTGTATAAAAAACAGCGACGGCATCTTCTACCGAATGAATAATTGGTTTCCCCATCACATTGAAACTGGTATTCAGAACTAACGGAATACCGGTCAATTCGTAAAAAGCTTTAATAAGATTGTAGTATCTTTCATTCCACTCTTTCTTAACAGTCTGGAGCCGACCGGTGCCGTCTTCATGGACGACGCCCGGGACTTTACTTTTCATTTCCTCTTTAAAACGTAGCGTCCGTTCCATGTAAGGGGCTTCTTGATAATTTTCAAAATATTCCGGGCCGAACTCATGGAGTATTGAAGGCGCTAAAGGCCGGAACTCCTCCCGGAACTTTACCCGTTCATTAATAATGTCCTTAATGTTTGGCGAACGAGGATCGGCCAAAATCGAACGATTACCTAATGCTCGCGGGCCAAACTCCGCTTTACCCTGGATCCAGCCGATAATCTTCCCATCAGCTAATAACTTAGCGGCCTGATGATGAATATCTTCCGGGTACTCTCCCATTTTTTTCAAGTTTCCGAATCGTTTCAGATGGTCTATTTTATATTTTGAAAGTTCAGAACCTAGGTAGGGCGATTGGACCTTAGGGGCCCTTTTTTCATCAGGGTGATCCTCATAGTAAGCCAGAAGAGCGGCGCCGATGGAATTTCCGTCATCAGCCGGCGCACTGAAAACAAATAGATTATTAAAACCTGTTTTTTCGGTAATCTTTCCATTAGCAGATGAATTTAAACTACACCCGCCACCCATAATTAAATTGTTTGACAAACCTAGCTGATGAAGATTATTAAGGTATTCGAATAAAAGTTCAGTGAAGACCAGTTGTCCGGTATAAGCAATATTAGCGACGGATAGAGCAGGTTCTCCTTGTTTACGAGTCATTTTAGAGATTTTATTCAGGTAGAAATAAAAACGCTCACCAGAGCATTGGTGTAAGTTTAACCCGTCAACCCTAATCTCTGATTTTAAAATATCGTAAACTTTCTGATCAAATTGGCCGTATGCAGCCAAACCCATTACCTTCCAGTCTTCGCCAGCAAACCAGTCAAAACCGCAGGTTTTGCAGACACGTCCATAAAAAGAACCTAAACTGCCTTCATTGTCGCTAATACCTGGCAATTGCGTTAATTGCCGGTCTTTATAATGATAACAATTATAAGCCCTGGTTTCACCAAAACCATCTAATATCGCGCAACAGGCTTCATCGAATGGACTGGTATAGCAAGCCGTTGCGGCATGAGTTAAATGATGATCGTAATTTTTAATCTGAAAATCGTTAAAGGAGTTATGTTCTTCGATAAAGTTAAATACAAATTTTAGTGCTATCGTAGCTTTCTGCAACGAGATAATCTGACTTCGGGCCATAAACTCATGCAATGACAAGTAGTTTTTATAAAAGGGTGGTATTTCACCGGTTGGCTTAGAAATTTCAGTTTCGGTCTGGACAATTTTATCCAACCCCTCTCTTGTATGATTCAAAGCATTCTCGCTCCATGATTGAGCCACTACCAATTGCGCCCCTGGTTCAATATGAGTTTTTAATAGATGTGATATATAATAAAAAAATTGATCCGGGGACATCATTGTAGCCCGCTTATTCTGGACATATCTTTCAGTAGCTTCCGCAAAAACTATTTCGCCTTTCGAATTAACAATTGCAATGGATGGATCATGTAATGAAGTTGATAAACCAATATAATTTCGTTTCATTTGATTATCCTTATTAAATAATCTCATCTAAAATTTCTCCATTCTCTATAGTAAAATCAGTGTTTAATGAGGACTCACCCAAAATACTCCTGAAAAATGCTTTCGACCTTTGATAACCCGATAAAATCAATTTTTTAGTAGTTTCTATTTGATAATGATCCTGATATAAAGTTTTTAATCCTTTCATCTGGAAAACATAGCTATTATTCAAGAAATTTAATACAAACTCCGTCATATCCGTATTGATTTCATTCGCATAATTATTATCTAAGTAATTTTTTAAAACCGGAAAACTATCGATACTTATTTCATCGTTGCCGGTATAATCAATACCACTTTTGGTTCCCATAAAAGGAGTCCAGATATTAAAACTGGCATGAGTTGCCCCCAATTCAGACGCTAAGTCATAAGTATCCTTCATATCTTGCCAACTTTCGTTAGGAAAACCTAGTATATAAAAGGCTAGCGTTGAACTCCCATTTTCATTGATATATTGAATTATATCCTTTGATTTCTTGATATCCGGGACCGGCCGATGATAATTCTTAAGCATTTTCTCGGAAGCGGTTTCCACTCCGAAACAAATCATCTCCATACCTGCTTCGATCATGGCATCTATGGTTTCCTTATCTAATTTATCAATTCTAGTTTCGCAAACCCAATTAAACTTCAGTTTTCTCTCTTTTATCAGGTTGCATATGGCTAAAGTTCTTGCTTTATTACATGAAAAATATTGATCCCGAAATTGTATTTTTTTAAATCCCAATGATAATATGGCTTCAATATCATTTATAAGTTTATCCAAACTTCTCACTTCGCACCGGCCATCATATAAAGCTACATATGGGCAATAATCGCAATTATGAATACACCCTCTACTTGTATATAAAGTTGCCCTTAATTCTCCCCCGCAACTAACATATTGTTTGTATGGAGATAATGAATAATCCAGCGTAGGAAATTCATCTAAAGATAATATTTTTTGTTTTTCACCCGCTAATTGGTTTAAATAATCCTCGGTACGTATTAATGAAACCTGATCAACTTCCTTAACAAACCGTCTAAGCCATTTATTTAAAAAGGTCGCCGCACGTCCTGTCATTATAATTTTGGACTCTGGGAATAATTTTTTCAGACATTTGGCAAACTCAATATCCAGTCTAATCGTAGCATAAGCCGCTTTGATGATAATTTGATGGTAATTGCCGGCCATTCTTTTCACAATTTCATCCGGATACAACTTTTCAGCGTTGGCATCGATAAAAGTAACGTTATAATTTTGTTGATTGAGAATTGTAACACCGGTTATTAATGATAAATCAGGAAAAGTTTGATTAAAATATTCAATCACTCCATAATCGCCGTGCATATCCCCGGAAATATTCGCCCCATAGTAGGGTCGTACTACTAAAATGTTTCTCATCTCTTCTCTCCCATTTGTTGTTTTAACGCTAATTATCAATATCAATCACAATGTCTTTGGGCAATTGGTAAATCTTCGGATGATAATCGATTGTATTACCATAGTTCTTGCAGCCATCCTATACCATAAGCGTTATTAGCTTGAAATATGATCACGCGGCCAAAATAAAATGTTGCCAAATCCGGACTAGTACTCATTCAGCATTGATCACATTCATAATAGCATCCCTGAATAACCCGCAACTTCCAGAACCGATTGACGGTTTTTGCCTAATTTTAACGGTTTTTGCCTAATTTTAACGGTTTTTTAATAATAATTTTATAATACAATTTTATCCTTCGGTTGTATATATAACATTTGTCATTTAAGGCATGACATTTATCATGTTTAATTAAATAAAATCCTTGTCAATAAATACTTTATCAAAATTATTTGCCAAAATACCACCGGGAATATAATACTCCGGTGAATAATAGGTGAATAATAATAGAAACAAGCCTGCGATTACAATCGCCGCTAGGCTGTGGAGCTTAAACAGAAAAGGTTCTCCTGGTGTGAGGACGTTAAATGTTTGTTTATCGCCGGGTTGCCGGAAGTTGATTTCGTGGGGTGGAGGTGAGAAAGTTAGTCGAACCAGTGGATGTCGGTGAGGCAGGTAAATACCGCCCTAGGCATAAGGACTTTTTCCGGTTATTTGGGTATGAGTTATTAAAAATTTATGTAAATCAAAAAAACCACTTTTATTTTAGAAAGATGAAATTTATTTAGCAGGAAGTTACTTTATTAATTAAGAATTATATAATTATCCTCAAAAAGTTTGTTTTTTTAGCAAACTTCTTTGCTAAAAGCCATATAGCGCAAGCGTAATATGGCACTTTTTGAGGATAATTTTTTCTTGATCCATCGCGTGGTGAAGCGTTTGCTGCTTCGCAGCGATATGTTATGATATCAAAATCTGGAGGCTACATATATGTCACTTGAATCTTTATTATGGCTTTTCCCGATAATATTCATGTTCCATGATTTTGAAGAAATTATTTTCATGAAACCATGAGTATTAAAAAACGAACAATATCTACGGGAGCGATTCCCTTTTATTACAAAGGACTCCTACCTCATTTCTTAAATCTATCAACATCCGCTTTTGCGTTCGGCGTAGCCATTGAGTTTATAGCGATAAGCATAATAACTTTTTTAGCGATTGTATACAGAAGCTATTCGGTATGGTTTATCGTTTTTATGGGTTTTTATTTACATTTAATCGTCCATTTTATACAATGGATTTTATTCAGAAGATACGTACCGGTAATTATTACAAGCCTAATAGCGGGGATCTTCAGTTCTCTAATTTTGAAAGAATTCTTATTATTAGTTCAAATACCAGTAAAAGAAATGATAATATCCGCTGTAATCGGTCTAGTTGGAATAGGTTTGTTCCTACCACTTATACATGTTTTAATCAAGTTTTTTAATAATTGGATTATCAAGAGTATTGTATTGAAATAATAAATTTAAAATTTTTGAAACATATTCTTAAAGGAAAGCTCTATGCATATACGAAAAAATATTTTGCAACCTCATAAACCGTTTATAAAACTGGCCAATATTACTTTAAAGTTCAATGACAGAATACTATTATCTAATATCAACTGGTCGCTCGAAACTAATCAAAACTGGGCGGTAATCGGGCCTAATGGTTCCGGTAAATCTCTACTGGTAAATGCCATCTGCCGCAAAATACCTATTCTGGAAGGACGAATTAATTATTTTTTCAACAACCCGGAAGAAGGAGAACCTTTTTTCAACCGCGGCGATATTTTGACCGTCTCACCTGATGAGCATCAAGCTTTATTACAACATTACGCCGGATATCACCAAGCTCGCTGGCATAGTTTTGAAGGTGACGATATCCCAACCGTAGCCGAGTTTTTATCCGGGAAAAGCATTGAGCATATATCCCCTTTTGAAGTTACTCCATTAAAAACTAGCGAAGAAATCTATCTAGCTCGCCGGGAAAAAGCCTTGGAATTATTCAACATCAGCGATCTTTTCGACCGGAAAATCCATCAATTATCCAATGGCGAAGGCCGAAAAGTACTTATTATCAGATCTTTAATGCAATCTCCCAAGTTGCTGATCCTTGATGATCCCTTTGGCGGACTTGATACTGATACCCGTGAACAACTGAAAAAAAGCTTGGATCAATTATTACAGACAGCTCCAATGAAGATTCTATTACTTACTACCAGACTGGAAGAGATCCCTGAAGGAATAACCCATATTCTTGGTTTAGCTAACCGGCAAATAGTTTTTCAAGGCCCTAGTGACAAGTTTCGGAAGAACAAAGAAGCATTATCTTTTTTAGGTTTTAATGAAACATTAACACCATCATTAATGCAGATACCCCATTGGAAAACTGCAGATAACGATAATTGCCCGGTTCTAGTAGAAATGAAACACGTTTCAATAACTTATAATCGGACTCCTATTTTAACTGATATCAACTGGACTGTGAGACATGGTGAACGATGGGCTTTATTGGGACACAACGGCGCCGGCAAATCTACTTTATTAAGTTTAATCACGGCGGACAACCCTCAATCATACGCCAATAATATTACTTTATTTGGGAAAAGGCGGGGCAGTGGCGAAAGCATCTGGGAGATTAAGAAAAATATTGGTTGGGTCGCTCCGGAACAGCAAATTTATAGCCATGGAACTCTTACTTGTCTGGAGACGGTTTGTTCCGGTTTCTTCGACTCCACCGGTCTATTTCAAGAATGTAACCATAAACAAGCTAAAATTGCCTGGAATTGGCTCCGGATAGTTGGTTTAGACGAATTAGCGGAGGAACTATTCGGCACAATATCCGTCAGTCAACAACGCCTGGTGCTTTTAGCCCGCGCTTTGGTCAAAAATCCGATTCTATTGGTTCTTGATGAACCCTGTCAGGGATTGGACTTAATTCACCGCCAATATATAAATAAATTATTGGATCAACTTTGTGAACAAACTCCAATCAGCTTGATCTATATAACTCATCATTTTAATGAAATTCCAAAGGCGATTACCAATATTCTGAAGTTGGCAAACGGGCGAATAATTGAGAAATATAATAAATAAGCACATACATTCGGCTTTTGGAATGTGAAATCTATATCCAAGCTTTTTATCTTATATAGATTTATAAAACCGTTCTCAAGCCCCATTATGGGGCTGAGTGAACAGAACGGCCCTATTTCTATTTTTTATTGTTAAGATACTTTAAATAGACGGATCAATTTGATGAATGCTCTTACTTAGGGTTAATAAATCTCCGGCAATTAAATCAATTGAACTTACGGAAGAAGTTACTTTTTGCATTGAAGCCAATTGTTCTTCCATGGCCGCGACAATTGATTGCACGGAAGCGCCGGCTCCTACCGTTAACTCTTTTACATTATTGATGATATCAATAGCTTCATTGCCATAGTCATGAATCTTATTTATTAAAGTAACAATTTCTTGGGATTTACAGTTTGACTCTTCTTGAATCTGTTTCAGTTTTTCAAAAGAAGCACCGGCGGTTCTGACCATTTCAATTCCTGATTTAATGGTATCGGAATCGCTTTCTATCGATTGAATTGCATTTCTGGTATCGCTTTGTTCTTGTTCAATCAAATTAGCTATTTCAGTGGTGGCTTTAGCTGATTGTTCAGATAAAGCCTTAATCTGTTGGGCAACTACCGAAAAACCACGCCCGTGTTCTCCAGCCCGGGCCGACTCAATAGCGGCGTTAAGAGCTAAAAGGTTAGTTTGCTCGGCAACTCCGGCAATAAGGGTAATAACTTCGCCAATTTGGGAGGATCGTTCACCTAACCGGTACATTAGCTCTTTACTGTTAACAGCTGAACTCTCGATCTCTTCCATTTTCTTTACAGCCCGACCGATTAATTGCTCACTTTCAACTGCCGCATCATAAGTTTCTTTTGATATTCCGGACATTTCCTGTGCTTGACCAAATATTGCCTCTAAAGCAGAGGAAACCTCCTGCACGGTATGGGCGGTTTCCTCCATATAAGCCATATTCTGTTCGCCGCTGTTCGCCGCATCTCTAGCATTTTGGGAAACTATCCGGCTCTTATTGGAAGTATCATTAATGATTAGACTAAGTTGATTAACCGATTCAGCTAAAACATTCGAGTCTTTTGAGGTCTGATGCATTATTTCTTTTAGTTTATTTAATAAAACAGCCTGCTCCTCAGAACTCATCAGATTTTCCAACAAATTTCTGGTCCGGCGGGTAAGCATAGTAGCGATTAACGCTACTACTCCTACTTCTATTGTATAAGTAACAATGTCAAGCCAAAACTGCTTAAACCAGGAAAAATCTCCGGGAAGGGTTCCTAGTTGGCCCCTAAACAAGTCAAAGAAATATTGGGAAACTATCATACTAACTAATGTAGCTGTTACAGCCACTAGAGTTAATCTCTTATCGAAATATAATAAACTTAATAATAACGGAAAAATCAAAATAATGCTTATCCAAATAAAGACATTAGCATTTATAATTCCAATACTGACGGCGCTCATCAGAATAGCGGAATATTTAACAATCATACTTGGAACATTAATTTTACGAAGCAAGAAAGGGATAAAATGACATATAGCTCCTATCGTACAAGGTAAAAGCAGATTATTTACCGAGGCATTAAAAAATCCCAAAAATGGTTTGCATAAAAGCAATACAATTGGGAAAGCAATTAAGGACCATAAAAGGATTTTGGTGATAATAACATTTACTTCCTGTTCGTTACGTAAAATAAACGATTTTTCTTCCATGAAACCACCTTTTCATTTTTTGTAGAATAAGTCCTGTTTAACCATATAATATTATCATATTTATCGGAAAATTAATCGTTATTAATTACAATTTCTCATTATTTATTCCTAAAAATTATGTAAAAAGGGAGTTTCATAATTACTATAACTAATTTTTGAATACAATATATAGTAAATAACCCAGATACGACTAGCGATTTTTTTTATTATGAAAATCCCTTAGATAACTTATATTGTAAATACAGCATCAATTTTTGTCCCGTGTCCCGGCTGTGACTCAATCTTCAATGTTCCGGCATTTTCCCGGCACCGGGCAATCATATTATCTAATCCATTTCCACGCTTAATTTCTTCAACGATAAAGCCTTTTCCATTATCAACAATATGCAATACCACCCGGTTTGCTTCAGAAAATAGCTTCACCAAAACCTGATTCGCTCCGGCATGTTGTTGAATATTAGCCAAGGCTTCCTGAACAATCCGGTAGACTGCCATCTCCTGTTGAGGTGTTAAACCAACCTTATCAACGTTGCATTCACATTTTACTTTTAATCGTTTGGCGAATAATTCACAATGCAGATTTAAAGCTTCAATCAATCCCCGTTCTTCAAGTAAGGATGGTTTTAACTCAAAAATCATGGCCCGTAATTCGCTCAAAGTAGTGTCGGCAGTTATTTCAAGATGATCGATAATCTCTTTAGTCCGGTCATCATAAGTTTGTATATGTTTTCGAAGTGAATGAAGCGTAAAAATAATCCCATGCAAACCTTGGGATATTGAATCATGCAATTCCCTGGCCAATCGGTTTCTTTCTTCGGTAATTACTAGATTTTTAGTAATTTCTTGAAGCTGCTGATCTTTTTCCGCTAAATCAGCTAAATATTTATTCTCAAGCTCAAGCGTTAATACTTGTTGACGCATTTTCCATAGTCGACGGTCAACAAATAATATAACCACTCCAAAAATAAAACCAATTACAGAAGTGGTTAAGACGAAGGGAAGGTTGTTAAATTTAAAAAAACCCAGAGCGGCGGCCGACCATAATCCAATAGTCATGGCAATTATTATTACAATGATAACCCCGATAATTTGTCTTTTAATGAGATTTAAAACCCCTATTTTCAGCAAAAGACGATTTATAAAGACACTGCTGATACCAGCCAATCCAGCTACAAAAGCACAAAAAAGAGGAATAATAGCAATATAAAACAAAAATGGCGCAGGAAATCCATGCATTGAAAAAACAAAAACAGTTACAATTAACCCGAAAGCTCCTCCAAAACCAATAGTTAAAAGAAGAGTTTTCTTGATACTATCCTGCTCCGGAAGAATAGACTCTTTATTGTTACTATTCCAATTCGATTTCAACTCATTTCCTCCCTTAAGACGTGATGTGGATCAAAAAATTTTATTCAACCTGTATATGCTCGCTCTTAATCTCAACTAACCTGAGATTAAGTTGTGTCTGATTGCATACAGCACCGCTTGGGTACGGCTGGATACTTCCAACTTTTGAAGGATATTTGCCACATGAGTCTTTACAGTTTTCTCGCTTATAATGAGCTGTTCCGCTATTTCCCGGTTTCCCAGTCCTTGGCCGAGCAGTTTTAAAACTTCAAGTTCCCGTTCGGTTAACGGTTCAGGTAAATTAAGAGATCGATCTTCCGGATCATTATTGATTCTATTTAATAATTCCGAAGCTACCATAGGGCCAAGAAAACTTCCTCCGGAGGCTACCGCTTTAATCGCGGCTAAAACTTCTTTAGGTTGGGCATCTTTTAAAATATAGCCGGCTGCCCCGGACTTTAATGCCGAATAAACTTTATCCCAGCTATTATAACTGGTTAAAATTAACACTCTGGTTTCCGGCCACTCTTTTTTTATTTCTCCGGTAACTTCAACTCCATCCATCCCCGGCATTTGTAAATCCATTAGAATTACATCAACCTGATGCTCCCGTAGAAAAGTCAAGGCCCGGGCTCCATTTTCAGCTTCACCGATCAATTTCAATTCCGGGATTGATTCCAAGTAAAAGCGGACTCCTTGCCGGAATAACGGATGATCATCTACAATTAGTAACCGAATTTTTTCTGTCATATAAACTACCTACTTCTTTAAAGCCTTATCCGCTTGATATGAACTTCTAACTAACGGTCCGGAGGCAATATGCTTAAATCCCATCTCTGTTCCGATTACCCGGTATTTTTCAAAGATATCCGGATGAACATACTCTATTACCGGATGATGTTCCCTGGAGGGGGCTAAATACTGCCCAATAGTTAATAACTCACAACCGACTTCTCTTAAATCTTTACATACCTCGATTACTTCTGTTTCCTTTTCTCCCAGACCAACCATTATTCCTGATTTAGTTAAAATTGATTGATTAATTTCTTTGGTTTTTTTTAATAAATCTAGGGAACGTTGATAAATAGCCATCGGTCTTACTTCCGGATACAACCGGGGTACTGTTTCCACATTATGATTAATTACTTCCGGTTGAGCTTCAATTACTTTCCTTAAGGATTGAAAATCTCCCTGGAAGTCGGGTATTAACACTTCAACGACAGTTTCTAAATTGATTTTCTTTACTTCCCTAATTGCTTCGGCAAAATGAGCCGCTCCTCCATCCGGTAAATCATCCCTGGTTACCGAGGTTATAACCACATGTTTCAATTTTAATTCACGAACAGCTTCGGCTACATGAAGTGGTTCTTCCAGATCAACCGGACTAGGAGTAGCTTTGGTGACATTACAAAAAGTGCAGTTTCTGGTGCAATATTTACCTAAAATCATAAAGGTTGCCGTCCGGCGGTTAAAACATTCCATCAAGTTGGGACAATTGGCTTCTTCACAAACCGTATGTAACGAAAGTTGTTCCAGGATTTTTTCGACGGTTGTTTTTTCCGCGCCACTTTGGACTTTTATTTTTAACCAATCAGGTTTACGTTGATTCATTTTATTAGTATCTATCATAAATCAGTGCTCCATAAGCCTTTTTTTTCTCGTTTAAAACCTAACCCAGCCAAATCTAATTCATTATAGTTAATTTCTTCATTATTCAAGCAGCTTAATAAATTCTCCCAACAACCCAACCCACTTACAGCATCTATGGCTTTTAAGTTCTGATATCCGGCGAAAGTTGCTAATTGGATCGCTTCCGAGGGTTTATAACCTCTAATCAGAGCTGTTAAAAAACCGGCTATTGCACAATCCCCCGCTCCAGTACTGGATGCAATAAACTCCGGTTTTACTGATTCCGCCCAAAATTCCTTATTGGCCCATTCGGGGCCCAGAGAAAGACCGGCTAATGACTTTAATCTTTCTGCAGCCGGAGTCCGAAGATAAATACCGTTTTTACCGGCTTTAATCATAATAATTCCCATCCCATAATTTTGTAAACGCCGACCGAACTCCCTAACTCTTGTAAAATCTACTGTTTCACTTAACTCTTGTTTGACTCCGGAATCCCGCCATACCAAGTATTCATCCCTGTCCAACATTAAAAACAACTCTTCATAACTGGGCAGAAATATATCAACATATGGCGCTACGGATTTTATAACCGCTTCCCAATCGACTTGTCCCGACTCCGTACTCAGATCAGGCATAGCCATATCCAAAGAAGTTGTAAGCCCAAAACGTTTAACGTTTTTATATATTTTCAGCAATTCGGTTGCTTGGTTTTGGTAAATACTCTTCATTAATGGCGGATAGCCAAAATGAAAGATTTTTGTGCTTTGAACCAAAGTTTTATCAATATCTGACTCGTAATAATAGTCGTTTGCTCCGGAATGATGAATAAAAAACCGATCCTTACCAGCCAAATTGAGCACAAAAGTATATGAACTGTCAACCTCCAGGGAAGTTTTCAAAGCCAATTTAACCCCATAACTAAGCAGATGCTCCTTAATTATACCACCGAACAGATCAGTACCTATCTTACCCATCAACACCGTATCAAGACCAAGCAAATGAGCAGCTAATCCGGTATTGGCAACTGCTCCTCCGGTAGCAATTGTTGCTTTCCCAACCAAGCTCAGTCTTCCCGGTGAAAAAACCTGTTCAAAAGTATGTTCATGATTAAATTCGGGTGTTATATCCAAACAGAGATCCCCGGCTACTATCAGTTCAATATTTGCCATTTTTCCTCACCAACACAATTTTAATGAGAAAATTCTTTTTAAATCATTTTTATTCCTGCTTTTTTATGATTAACTGTGAATTACCGATATGGTTATCGAAGCTTTTACCATCAGAAATCTGGAGTTAAAGGAGATTATGGTATATTCAAGAAAACATAAAGTGATAAACTGCGGATCAGCTTTTGCCGACTTAAAAATAATACATAAAAACCTTAGTTGGTCGTACTAAACCCGACTAAAACAATCCCGATGATGATTAGAGTTGCTCCTACAATTTTGGGAATTGTCAATTGCTCATTAAAAAAGTACCAGCCGGCCCAGACGGTTATCAATGGAGAACTAGCTAAAATCAAAGCAGTTTGACCTATATCGCCTTTTTTAATAGCGGTGTAATAAGCAAGGTCACCGGCAAATGTGGCCAAGAACGCTTCCGCAGCCAGATAGAACCAGCGTTTAGCCGGGATTATGTGAAGCCGTCCAAAACTCCCACTGGTAAAAGCCCAACCGGCTACAAACAAAACCGTAATTGCCGTTCGGGCGACCATCCCGTCCATTGGACTGATGCCACGAAGGCCGGCTTTTCCAAACATAGGGGCTATTCCCCAACAGATAGCCCCAAATAAAGCGATAAAAAAAGCCTTCATTACATCAACTCCAATTAATTATTTAGGCTATATAAGATGAACTAAATCATACGAATAAACTTTCCCATACTGATAGCATATTCAATGATGCTTTGCGATTTATTCAGCCTGATTTTATTGTAGCTGAATAAACGCCGATCAAAAGCCGAATGGGAAAGGTAAATAGCATAATTTAGTTCATCTTATTTACCGCTGTAATAAGTTGAAGTAAATTCATTAATTCTCTATTACGGGCTGGTCGTAAGCTTTCGCTTACTGCTCGCCTATGCGTCCTAGCCGGCCCGGCTTTAGGGATGAAGGTGTTTAAATATTTATTCGAGAAATTTAATTCAACTAATATATTAGGATTTTATTCCCATTCAATGACTCGTAGCGCTGGTCGGTAATAATCTATGCCTAAATAATGTTTGGATATTACTTTTTTATGATTTTTTCTCTTTCACGCTTTACTACTGGTGTTATCAATTAAAATATCGGGTTTCGGAGATTTTTCCGTAGCTGAAGCCCAAACAACAATTATTGCTCCGGATATAACCGCCAATCCTCCAATGAGCTGAAAGATTGTTAATTTCTCCTGTAAAAACAACCACGATAACCCAATGGTAAGTAAAGGTTCAAATGTGCTTATAATACAGGCTGCAGTTGGCCCGGTATATTCCATCCCTTTAAAAAAGGTTAGAATAGCTATCATTGTGGAAAACAAAACTATTCCTAATATTGGAAGCCAAGTTCCCATCCCAAAGTTAAATTGGAACGAACCAGTAATAGAACCAATAGTCAGAAATGAGCCAGCCGCAAATAATGTCACAAAGGCGCTGGTTACTATGGACGGTATCTTCTGAAGCAGCTTGTTGCCTAATATGATATAACAGGAGTAAACCAATGCCGCTCCGAAAGCCATTAAAACACCCAGCCCGTTTATTTCTCCCGAAGGCATGCCTAAAACTAAAACAAGACCTCCAAAGGTGAATAACATCGCCAAAAAATGACGTTTAGTCAGTTTTTCTTTCACTATAAAATAAGATAGTAAGGGAACTATGATTGGATAGGTATAAAGCAAAAGCGCTGTTAAGGAAGGAGAGATATATTTAAGAGAAGTAAAGTAAAGGGTGGATTGTAAAGTATAAAAAACTCCGCCCATGATAAAAAGGGCCGCTAATTGCCGCCAATTTACATTGATCTTGGTTCGGGTAGCAAAGATATAAATAAAAAAGAAGATTGCCGCCAAAATAAACCGGATAAATAATAAAGTAGGGATATTAATGCCGCCGCGGTAGGCGTATAAAGCAAAAATAGGCATTATCCCAAATCCAAACGCCGATAAAACAATCAGATAAACACCGGTATAGAATTTTTTCAAGTAACCACGACCCGATTCTCAGAATAAAAACGAAGAAAGAAATAAAAGTCAGAATTCAGAATGATTAGATTTCGTCCCTTTTGTGAAGTTGAGACTATTTTAGACGACAGCCCAGGGGATTTGATGAACCATAATGATGGCATCTGCCCTGGGCGATGAAAAACAGACTTTGTAACCATATAGTATATATTCTTCTCTTAGAATTCTTTTACCTCCTGCCTTTATTCAATTAACCATCATTTAACATTTTAATATTTACAGTCACTTCCGGATTCTAAATTCAGGTTTTTATTGGTAACTAAGGAAGTGCTGATTAATCCGATTTTGTGCAAGCAAATATGCGGTATTAGGCATTTTGCGAAGCACAAAATCGTCACTTATTCAATTAATCAGCGCTTCCCCTAACCCTAATATCCGGTTTTAAGTTGTTGGCCGGATCGATTACTACTTTTTCACCGGCGTTTAACCCCGATGTTACTTCAATAAAATCATTATTTTCAATACCTTTCTTGATTTCCCGCAATTCCAATTTACCGTCCTTAATCACAAAGACACTGTCATGTCCGTCCATTTCAAAGACTGCTTTATCAGGGACATATAATGCCTCCGCCTTTTGGTCGGTAATTAAGTTTACATCCAGATCGTAACCGGGGCGAAGCTTAATCTCGGAGTTGTCATACCTAATTCTGACCTCAACCCGCTGTTGTTCCACTCCTAAAGATGAAACACTGGTAACACCTTTGGGAGCTATATAATAAACCACACCTGTAACTTCCCGGTTATCCAGTATATCGCCGGAGATTACCGCCGGTTGATCTGCTTTTACTTTATACATATCGTCCACCAGAACATCCACCCGGATATAGGCGGAATTATAATCGCCGATTTCATATAAAGGAGTTCCCGGTTCCACTACCGCTCCTTTATCCACAAACTTACTAATAACGGTCCCGGATGTTTTAGCCGCTATGATACTTCGGTTGGCATCCTTACTATTTTGAAAGGAGTTATAGGCAATGATTTTATATTGTTGTTCAGCTTCCCGCCAGGCATTTTCAGCATTGTTATACTGAAGCTCCATATCTTTCATATCCTGTTCGGAAATAGCCCCTGTTTGAAACAGCTGTTTATATTTTTGATATTTTTCCTGTAAATATTTATATTCTCTCCTGGTTGTATTAATAGCTATTTGAGCCCGTTCCAACTCAACGCCGGCTACTTGCCGGTCCGGAGCCTCAAATTGTACTAACGCCATACCTGCTGCGACCATATCCCCTTCATCTACTTTTAAATCCCGGATTACACCAGTATAATTACTATATACTTTTTCGGTTTTATCCAGTTCAACTTTACCACGTAACTCAATATATTCACGGATTTCACCTTTATAAACCTCAGCTGCCCGAACATTCTCCGTTTTAAAATAGTTTAATCCCCAGACAACAGCAACTATCACAATAATACTAATAATAGTTAACAATTGTTTCCGTTTCATCAGCGACACCTCTTATCCCTCGCGATTCTTTAAAACTTCCACCATATCAAGGCCGGAAATACTTTTTTTATTGGCCAATTGGGCCAGAACTATGAAAATAAACACACTAATAATGGCAATAACATATGTTCTGGGATAAATGATAACCTCAATAGCAAATAACTCCGTACTGAAAGCTTTCGCTAAAAATTGACACATCACTCTTCCCAATAAAATCCCGGGTAACAAAGAAATTACTCCTAAAAACAGATTTTCCCTCCAGATGGTATTCTCAATCTCCCGGAAAGTATAACCCAGTACTTTGAGTGAAGCTAATTCCCGGCGCCGTTCCATAATATTTATGACCGTAGTATTAAAAATAATAGCAAAACCCATTATGGCGCCGAATATGATCATCAAACCTATAAACACATAGGTGAAATCCATATACTGAAGAAATACTTCGTATGACTTTAAACGGGATTCAACCATCTCCACTCCCGGCATTTTATATAATTCCCGTTTAACATAATCATCAAGTCCCTTGGTAACCTTAATCAAAACCCCGGTGGCGAATTTTCCTTCCTCAAGCAACTTTCCCAGGTTACTAAGTTTGATATAGTTGTTAAAACCGATATATTGCTTAATAATACCGGCTACTTTAACCGTCTTTTTCTCATCGTCACCCAAAAAACTCTTAAAAGTTATATTATCGCCAGGTTGTAACATCAATTTATTGGCGATAAAGTCGGATACCAATAAACCTTCATCCGGAACCGGTACATTTCTCCGGTTTTCATCGGTTAAACGGTAAAAACTATTATAAGGAACCAACCCGACTATTTGAGTGTTCCTTTTCATCCAACCGTTTTTTACTTCTACCGGTATCTCTAAAAGCGGTTCCACTCTTTCAATTCCTCGGATGCTCTTAAGTTGTAAAGTATCATAATAAGACGCCGGTTTGGAAAAAACTACTTTATAATCCTGGCGCTGAAATTCAAAAAAATGACTTTTCAAAAGATAATCGATACAATCCAGGAAAAAGATTGAGACCATAAAAAACATAATCGTAAACATCAAGCCGACAATAGTAATCAAAGTTCGTTGCCGGCTACGAAAGATATTTCGGATACTCATCTTCCATCCAAAAGAAAACTGTTCCCATAAGGATTTGATTTTTTCAAGGAAGATTCGCCGGCCGGCTTTTGGCGGTTCCGGCCGCATGGCGTGAGCCGGCTGGATAGTGAGTACCCTTTTAGCGGAGTTATATCCGGCCAATAAACAAAACAAAGTGCTTAATCCGATTCCGATAAAAATAATATCCCAATAAATTTTAGCATTTAAGACCGGAATATTATAAATCTCGGTATACATCCCGGTAATACCGATACCGGCGTAAAGCCCTAAAATTGCTCCCGGAATCCCTCCGGCAAGTGATATCAGTACCGAATACCCCAGATAATGAGCTAAAATCCTAGCATCGGTATATCCGAAAGCTTTCATAACTCCGATTAAAACCCGTTGGTTACTGATTACCCGCCGTAACATTATATAAATTATCATAGCCGCTACTGAAAAAAACAGGGCCGGGAACAATACCGCCATATTTTCCAACTGGGCGATCTCATCTTTAATCATGGTGTTACTAAGTTGGTCCTTGCGTTCAGTTCCTCGGGTAAATCCTGACGATTTTAAAATATCTTCGATTTTATCGATTACTGGTTTCTGGTCTGTTTGCGGTTTGAAGATTACCTGTAATTGATTATAGGTTTGATTGGAGTCAAAAAGTCTACCGGCGGTTGATTCTTTGATATAAAGAACTCCAAAATCATCCGCTGAAGAGAATATAGCGTCGGCCGACTTCATGGCATAAATAAACTCCGGGCTCCCCACTACTCCGACTACTCTAAATTCGTAAATATGCCGGTTGATAATGGCTTTTATCCGATCGCCCTTACTTAAACCGTTATATTCGGCAAATTTCTGATTAACAAGGCACTCATTCGGCAATTTACGAGTAAAATAACCACCCCGGACAAAATAAATATCGTTTATTTCAGGACGTTTAGTATCAGGTAGAGAAATTATTCTAAGAGTAACCCGTTTTCCTTCCCCCATATCAGCCCCGACATCATTAGAAATTCGTCCTATGGCCTCAGCAACATCCGGCAGATTTTTTATCTTTTTTATCGCTTCCGGAGAAATATTCCGGGCCTCGGCATAATAATCCAGAAACCGGTATTGCCGGTAATAGTAATTTAAAGAGTTTCTCAGGTTTAAATAAGACATATAAATCGCTGCAAACATAAAAATCCCGGCAAAAATTACCGCCGCCGCCGCAACAAATTGTCCCATTGATTGTTTTATTTCCCGCAAAAGCATCAGATTTAATTTTTTCATCCCGAACTCCATTTAGTAAACCTAATTACATTTAAAGTACAACTGGATATTAAACAATAACTCTCCGCTTCTGTGTCTCTGTGGTCAATAAGATCTCAGCCACAGAGGCGCTGGGACACAGAGAAAAGGTATTAAAGCCCTCTTTTCTTTACCAACTTACCGCTTCCGGATCAACCCGGTTCTGATTTTCAGTTATTTCGGCTATTTCCCCACTTCGCAGTTTAATTACCCTATGAGCTATCTTGGAGATAGGTTGATTATGGGTAATAATCATGATAGTCCGGCCGGTATTGCGGTTGATTTCATTCAATAATTTAAGGATTCTTATCCCGGTAGAATAGTCCAACGCCCCGGTTGGTTCATCACATAACAATACATCCGGATTTTTGGCAATTGCTCTGGCAATAGCCACTCTTTGTTGTTCTCCACCGCTTAATTGGGAAGGAAAATGATCGGAACGTTCATCTAAACCTACTTGCTTCAATACTTCATCAATATCAAGGGGGTTTTGGCTGATCTCAGTCGCCAATTCCACATTTTCTCTAACGGTTAGATTAGGCATCAGATTATAAAATTGAAATACAAAACCTATCTTATGACGGCGAAAAAAGGTTAACCGGCGTTCATCGTAGGTAGAAATATCTTCACCGTCAAAATAAATCTTGCCGGAGCTGGCCGTATCCATCCCACCGATGATATTGAGTAGAGTGCTCTTACCGGAACCGCTTGGTCCTAAAACTACCACCAGTTCACCTCTAGGGACTTCAAAAGTAGCTGATTTTAAGGCCGCAACAGTGATCTCACCCATTTTATATTCTTTAGTTACATTATTTAATTTAAAGAGTGGAAAACTTAACATTCTGATCACCTTATAATTTTTTTGCATTTGTCTTCAAATAAAAATTTAAGCTGAGCCTGAAGTTTACCGGTCAATTGTTCGTAAGTAATATTATCCTCAAATAAATACCACATCAATTGAAAAACCAAAGCCCCATAAATCAGTTCAACCGCTTCATCAACCAAAAAACTATCTTCAAGCAGTTTTTTAGCTTTTAATTTATTTAAAAGCGCTCTTATCCGGTCCATTGCTTGATAATCCGCTTTCATTAAAGTTTTTATAACCGCCATGTTGGAATTCATTGTTTTTATTAGAGCAGTAAATACTTCCCGCCAAATCTTTTTGCTGAAAAAGTTCATTTTCCGCAAAACTCTTAATAATTGTTCTAAAACAATTCCGGCAACATCGATCTCCTGATATTGTTCTGCTGGGATATTCTCATCAATTGGCGCGGTGAATTCTTCAGCCATTGCCAGTAAAAACAACTCTTCTTTGGAAGAAAAATAATTATAGGCGGTTCCTAAACCAAGTTCAGCGTGTTTGGCAATATGCTCAATGGTTGTTTGAGCGTATCCTTGATCCAGAAATACTTCTTTAGCGGAGTTTAAAAGCTTCTCCCGGATGGCTTTTTTCTTTTCTTCTCTAATACCAGTCATTTTCGGCTCCTATTAAAAAGGGTGAATTAATTCATGAATACATTCATATAATATGATAATTTTTTATCTCTGTCAAATGTGTCTTATGATTCGTCTTGACGTTCACTTGGAAAAAATTCAAAATGCAAACTCCCTTTGGGAGCGCCCAGAGCTTTTTCAATCACTCCCAGACCAGCCCGGAGTTTATAATAAAACTGTTCCAAACTTTGTGTTTTATCGAAAATGCTAGGCATATTACCGATACCGGCCATTAATATCTCCGCAGTTTCCCGGGGGTACTCGACCTCAAAAATCCCCTCCCGTATTCCTTGTTCTATAATATTAGTAAATATATCTATTGCCTGAGTGGTGAATTTTCGCTCCAACCGGTAATGGAGGAGTTCATTTTCAGCCCGGTGTATATACAAAACCAGTTTTTCATTTTCAGCCATTAACTTAAACATTTGTTGGAAAATAACTTGTATTTTTTTTATAACACCCAGTTGCTGATCATTAGTGATATTAAATAAATCTCCAAAGTACTGATCAGCGAAACGCCCTACCACTTCATCAAGGATCTCATCTTTGGATTTAAAGTAATAATAAAATAAACCCTGGGCTACTCCAACCTTGGCGACAATATCTCCAACCGAAGTTTCTTCGAAACCCTTGGTTAAAAACAAATCCTTGGCTGCATTAATAATCTCGGCTTTCCGCTCTTCCGGTTCTTTTGTTATTCTAGCCATTTGTTCTCCTTTATTATATTAATTACCTATATTATATTATGTTGACTGATAGTCAGTCAATTAATATTGATATTATTTTTATTAACCTTAAGTAAACTAATTTCTTCTTATTCTAGTGATTGTCACTAAAGGATGAAGTTGAGGTAATTATAAAACTCCATTGATAAATAGATATACCAACACTGATTAAGGAATAATAAAAATCCCGTCCTCTTAGGTTCGGGATTTAAAAAGGCAATATAAATTATTTTCTTAAACATTCTCAGAAGTACTTTACTTTTTTAAAATTAACCACTATAATAAAAAAATATGCAAAAAATAATATTTTTACACATATATAATATATTATATCAATAAAAACTTAAATAGTCAATATAAAAATATGCGCTAATTTATTAAAGGAGACGCCAATGAACGAATCCGAACGTCAATACGAACACCAACGTTTAAAGATGGTTTTGGAAAATATCCACCTTCAAATTTCTCTGGGGCAAAAACAGTTTCACAACACCCGGTCCGGTTTGCAAAATGCTTTGGAGTCTTTCTGGGAGACTAAGACAGCTAACTTCTGGGATCAAGCTCAACAAGTCGAAACAATTATCCGTGAACGCAGTATTACAGCCTCCTCTTGGCGCCGTCAAGTTAGTTTGAAAAAAATGATCGATTCCCCTTACTTTGGTAGAATCGACTTTTTGGAAGAATTACCGGTTTTGACATCAATGCCGGAAGAGATCTATATTGGGATCGGTTCCCTGAACGATCCGGAAACCGGCCGGAATTTAATTTATGATTGGCGTTCACCGGTAGCCGGGATGTTCTATGACTTCGAAACCGGCCCAGCCAACTACTTATGTCCGGTAGGAACCATCTCCGGTATAATAACCTTAAAAAGACAATACAAAATTATTGCCGGTGAAATAAGATCAATGTTCGATACCGATCTTAAAATCGACGATGAGGTCCTTCAGGAAATACTTGGTCAAAGCGCCGATAGTAAAATGCGGACTATTGTTAACAGTATCCAACGTGAACAAAACCGGGTTATTCGGGATGAGCGCCACCGGTTATTATTGGTTCAGGGACCGGCCGGCAGTGGAAAAACCTCTATTGCTTTACATCGGGTGGCCTATCTGCTTTATCAGGAACGGGAAACCATCACTAGTAAAAATATTTTAATTCTCTCCCCCAACCAAATTTTTAGTGATTATATTTCCGATGTTTTACCGGAATTAGGTGAGGAAAATGTATTACAAACTACATTTCACGATTATATCAGTTCCCAAATCCGGTTTTCAGCCAAAATAGAAGACCGGGATACTCATATGGATTATATCCTCTCAAACCCGGATAGCGCTTCATATTCGGCGCGTTCGGCAGCTATCCGTTATAAGTCGTCACCAAAATTTATGACAGTAATCAAAAATTATCTATCTTTTATTGAAGAGGAACTACTCCGGAACTCACCAACTATTAGTTTCCGGGGTCAAGTAATATTGTCCGGCGAGGAATGGGAAACTCTTTACCGAGTAAATCTAGCTTATTTACCGCCGGCGGAAAGACTGGCCCAGATAAAACAACGGGTACAAGTTAAACTGCGTCCGGTTATTCATGAATTACGGCTGGAAAAAGAACGGGCTATCGCTGCCACCGGTGAAGAGGTAAATGAAAAAACTATTAAAGCAATGGCCAGGCTGGCTGCCAGAGATGAATTGGAAGCGCTGGAAGCTAAAGTTGATAAATTCACTACGCTAATACCTTTAGCTCTTTACCGAAAACTCTTTCAAGATCAAACACTAATTTCCCGGCTGGCCCCTGCCGGCATACCTGAAAATTGGAATCAGATCCGTAAGTTTACTTTGAGTTGGTTAAACCAGGGTAATATTCCTTATGAAGATTTACTGCCGTTACTTTTTTTCCAGGGGATTATTGAGGGTTTTCCGGTTAAATCGGGGATCCGGCGCTTAATCGTTGATGAAGCCCAGGACTATACGGAGTTCCAGTATGAAATTTTAAAACGGCTTTTCCCGGGAAGTTCCTGGACCATCTTGGGCGACCCTGATCAATCGGTCCATCCGGAACTTCAAACCATGGATTTTGACCGGGTTGCTGATTTATTGGAGATTGAAAACTCCCTCTCCATCAAACTACAAAGAAGCTATAGGTCAACTAAGGAGATTCAAGCATTTTGCCATTCGTTACTTCAAAAAAACGAACCGGTGGAATTTATTAACCGTTCCGGGCGGCGTCCACAAATGATCAATATAAGTTCTCCCGGAGTGCTGCCAAGAATAATTGAGGATTCGATCCGGGAACTCCAACAGGATGGCAACCGTTCAATTGCCGTAATATGTAAAAATGTCAGTGAGGCGGAGAGTATTTATCAGGGATTATCCGCTAAAACCGACATTTCACTGATTAATAGCGAGATAGAAGAATTTAAACGCGGTATAGTTATTATCCCTATTTACCTGGCCAAAGGGTTGGAATTTGATGCGGTGATTATTGCCGACGCCGGTTCCAAAAGATATCATCGTAAAGCGGAACGAAAACTTCTGTATATAGCCTGTACCAGGGCTTTACACCGGCTGGTACTCTTTTATAGCCAAGAATGTTCGCCGTTTATTAAAGAAGTGGATAAGGGGTTGTATGAGCAAGGCGATCCAGGACGATCATTAACCGCAAGGGATAGGGTCGTTCCTAGACATCCATGTTCTCCATGACTTCGTCCCACACTAGAACTCAGGTCCATTTTAGGCCTATGACCCTAGCCCTTAAAGGGGATTTGTCAAGTCTTCGCTTGCTTTGAAGAAATGCAATCAATGTTGTACCGTAGAGCTAAAATTTATATTCTATCTTCCACTCTACCAAAAGTCTCCTTAGACTTTACAATATAATAAACCGCAATTCCCGCGAAAGCTAGAGTAATTAGCTCGGTCACCCATAGATTTAATGCTTTCATCTGATAAAGTCCAGCTGGAAAATCTGCAATTGCATGAAGGAGAATAGCGTAGAACAAAAAGCGGACTTTCCGGAACTTTACGCTGTATAAAACCATTAAGGAAAACGCGATTTGGATGGCAAGAGCCGAAATCCGCTCCAAACCACCGGCGGCAAATAACCACGGTTGGGCGCTGATAAGGGAATTTTTTAAGGCCTGTGCAGTTTCAGCCGGAAGCTTGGAGGCTATTTGTGACTCAAAAGCCCCGAAGTTAATCATCAAACTTATAACCAGATTATTTAAAAAAGAGAAACCTATTAATAAAATAGATTCGATACCTCCATGTCCAACCCCAAAGGCCAAGCCGTTTTTCCACTCCAAATCATTGCGGAGAAAATAATAAAACCCGAAATAACGCCCAATTTCTTCAAATATTCCGGCGGTTAAGGCCAAAAATAATGGAAAAACCAAATAATTCGACCATATTTGGCCCGAAACCAAATTTTTAAACCAATCCGTTTGGCCCAGATTATTCAGGAAAGGGATCCTTAAAACTATTTGAAAGACGAAAAAAACTGAAGCTCCCACCAAAACGGCTTTTAAAGAAATATGTAAACGTTTATAAAAATAAATCATTAATCCTAATGGTAAAAAAACAGCTATAATACATGATAATCCCATAAAAAAAATTGATTGATAATTGACCATTTACGCTCCTCCTAAAACTCTTTTGATCGCTCAATTGATTCCCAAAATACCAAACAATCCATTAAAAATAGCCATACCAGCCTTGCCAATAGGTAAAATATCCATTTTAGTATTATTTTCAATTAAAATAATTCCTATCAAAATAATACTGCCAAACTGGAAAAAACGTTCCTTAAAGCTTTGAAAACGATAGGGCAAAATATCAAATAATATATGGGAACCATCCAAAGGAGGGATCGGAATTAGATTAAAAATTGCTAAAATGATATTTACCCAAATAAAATAAATCAGCATGGTTTTTAATTGGTTACCATACGTCGGATTAGTTAATAATCCCTGGTAGAATTGAATAATCACTTTGAATAATATTGCAAAAAACACCGCTCCTACCAGGTTTGATAACGGCCCGGCAACTGAAACCAAAATGTCGTCGCGCCGTGGATTTTTATAAGCGTTGGGATTGGTCTGAACCGGCTTGGCCCAACCGAATCCTGCAATAAAAAATAAAACAAACCCGATTAAATCAAGATGTACTAACGGATTGAGAGTCAAACGGCCCTGTTCTTCCGGAGTACGATCCCCTAATTTAACGGCAGCTATTGCATGACTGAACTCATGAATTGAAAACCCGAATAAAATGGCCGGCATCATTAGCAATGCTCTTTCCAAATTGAAATCAAACAAACAAAACACTCCCCCAAATAATTCAGTTTATAGTTTATAGTTTATAGTTGATAATTATTAGTTTAATAATTAACGTTTATTCGCGTAATTCGCGGTTAATAAAATCTTTTTTGGAACCACTAATGGACACTAATGAAGAGCTGCAACATTAACAGATTTGCCACAGACATTTCTTCATGTCGATATTACCGTTTGGTAGAAAATCAATACCTTCCGACTCCAATATCGCCCGTTGTTTCTCCGCGCCGCCAAAAGCATAAAAGGGCGCCAATGAGCCGGTTTTATTAACCACTCTATGACATGGTAGTTGCAAATGCCCGGGAGCGTTTTGCATGGCCCACCCAACCGCTCGTGAAGCTTGTGGATTACCAAGCATAGCAGCGATCTGTCCATAAGTAGCAACTCTCCCCCTTGGTATCCGAGTCACCACCTCATAAACCCGCTGATAAAAATTGTCCATCCTTAACGTCCTTTTATTAATTGTCAATTGTTCATTGTCAATTGTCAACTGAGTTTCTTCCCCCACTTAGCCCCCCAGAGCTTCATCTCTTTAATAATCGGTTTTAAACTATGTCCCTTTTCGGTTAATTGATATTCCACAGTCGGAGGAATAGTCGGATAAGCGGTCCTTTTTACAATCCCCTTCTCCTCCAGTTCCTTCAACCGTTCCGATAGAGTTTTGGGGCTGATCCCCTCCAATGATTTACGCAACTCCCCAAACCGCCTGGTTCCATCGAATAAATCCCGGATAATCAGAAAAGTCCATTTCCCGTTTAAAACCGCCAAAGCTTTTTCAATGGAACAGTCCACATTTTCAGGGCAACTGACAGATTCTTTATCAAACATAATATTCCTCCAATTGGAAATGCTAAAGTCAGGCGATAAACATTAGGTATTAGGCACTAGGCATTAGGCATTAGTATTGATTGTTTTCCTTTGAAGCCAATTAGCCTTTTTCGTGTGTTTCGTGTATTTCGTGGTTCAATTCATTATTTGTACTATGGCTTTTCTTATCGACCTTTGCAATTTGCGAGAGTTTTCAGCAACTTTTTTAATGAGTCCGTCTTTATTAGTATCTCTTTTGTAACTAGGTGAGAATAATGTAACTACTTTATATACTATACCGATAATGGTATAATTGCAATATTCATTAAAATTTCAAGTCAAAATAATCCACGGAGGAAAAAACATGAGTTCCCAAGTCCTATTTTCATCAACCAAATATGATAAGTATGACCCCAGTGTTACTTTACCGGCTAAATTTGAACGTTTATTGGAAAAGAGCGGGATCGAAAGTGTTGTTAAGGATAAATGGACGGTAATCAAGATGCATTTGGGCCGGAATATCGGTTATACCACCATCCATCCCCTATTTGTCAAAATACTAGTTGATAAAATTAAAAAATATGGCGCTAAGGTTTTCATCGCCGACCAAGATATAAGTGGAGCCGCCAATCGCGGTTATACCGAGGATTATTTCGGAGTTCCGATTGTTTATGCTTGTGGAGTAACCGGTAAATATTATTATGAAAAACAGACCGATTTTCAAACTTTCAAAAATATTGATATCGGTGGTAATATCTATGACGCCGAAGCGATGATCAACCTTTCTCATGTTAAAGGGCATGGAGCCTGTGGTTACGGTGGCGCTTGTAAAAATATTGCCATGGGTTGTGTAACCGACCGTACCCGGGGGCAAATTCACAATCTGGAGGGTGGCATCGAATGGAATGAAGATCTATGCACCCAATGCGAGATGTGCGTAACCAACTGTAATCATAATGCCAACCGCTTTACCAATGGCAAATACGAAGTATTCTTCCATCATTGCACTTACTGTCAACACTGTGTCAAAGTCTGCCCCAGCGGCGCTTTAACGATGAACGCCCATAAATTTAAAGATTTCCAAACCGGAATGGCCATCTGTACCGAAGAGGTTTTAAAAACCTTTGAACCGGGTAATGTTTTCTATATCAATTTCTTGATGAATATTACCGCTTTATGCGATTGCTGGGGCTTCTCCACCTCTTCATTGGTTCCGGATATCGGTATTATGGCTTCCAAAGATATCGTAGCAATCGAACGGGCTTCATTGGATGCGATTAAATTTGAAGACTTACTTTTAAACGGAGTCCCCCAAGGTATGGAGCTGGGTTCCGAAGGACACTTATTTGAAAGACTCCACGGTAAAAACCCCTTTATCCAACTGGATGAGTTGGAGAAGCGGAGTCTGGGTAGTCAGAAGTATCAGATTGAGGAAATATATTAAAACCGCCTCACCCGAGCCCTCTCCCTCGGGAGAGGGGCTTAGTCAATTCCATAAGCATAAATACCTATTTTGCAAGTGTTTTTTATTTGCAACATCTATAGTAAAACTTACAAGCCCTTCTCTTTCAAGTTTTTTAAGAGAAGGGCCAATTTATTATAACGATTTACACCAATACCACGCGGGATGAGTTGATTTTACTTCAAAAATGTTATAAACTTCATTATAATTAAATTTTAGGAGCTCAAAATGAATAAAACAATCTGTGTATATTCTTCATCCAGCAGTACTATTGACCCGGTTTATTTCAAGATTGCCGAGGAATTAGGCCGGGAAATCGCAATCAGGCAAGACTCCATGCTTTTCGGCGGCGGCATGCTCGGCCTTATGGGGGCAACCGCTAAGGCGGTTCATCAACACGGCGGAAAAGTCGTCGGAGTGATTCCAGAAGCGCTCAATCTCAAAGGTGTAGTTTACGAAAACTGTGATGAGTTAATTGTTACCACAAATATGCGGGAACGGAAAGCCGTTATGGATATGAGAGCTGATTCTTTTATAGCCCTTCCGGGCGGATATGGCACTCTGGAAGAGATCTTGGAGATTATTACCCTAAAACAATTACAATATCATAATAAACCGGTAGTAATATTGAATATTAACGGCTTTTATCAACATCTATTGGATCTTTTTGAACAAATTATCTCCCGGAAATTCGCCAAACCCGAATGCCGTAATTTATATTTCGTTACCGATAATGTCCTGGAAGCGCTTAAATTCATCGATTCCTATCAACCGCTTACTTTAAGCCAAAAATGGTTTGATAAAGAGAATGGCCAGGCCTAGCCTTACCATCCGCCTCCGCCGCCCCCTCCACCTCCACCACCGGAGGAACCGCTGCTTCCGGAGGAAGACCCGGGCGCAGTTGATGAAGAAGATATGGCACTCGATAGTGAACCGGCTAAACCTGACACAAAGCCGGCTGTCTGTATCCTACTCCATCCTGAACCGGAGTACCAAAGTGGTGAATATTGAGAATCTGCTTCATTAAGGTTTTTGAATACATCAGCAAATTGTTCCGACCATTCCTGCTCTACATCCAGGGCTAAAGCATAGGGTAAATACTTTTCAAACAACTCCGGCGTTTTCTCGGGCGGATTTAACATATTGAGCCGCTCTTTTTCGGCCACTGTCAAATAAAGCTTAAAGCCTTCAAATTGGTCCAAGATCAAACGTCCTTTGACAGTTGGCGCCTTTAGCAGATGGTAAAATAAAATATTAATAAAGACTAAAGCAAGTAACAGTAACAATAATATAAATGAGGTTAATGTAACAAACACTATAATTCCTACTATTTCACCGATTAAAAAAGGAATTGCAAACAGGGTTATAAATAAGGCGCTAAAAATCCCACCGCCACCGGAGGTGCGCCAAGAGTTAATTACTGTCTGAAGCAGCATAACCACTCCGAAACTCCAGATGGTTAACCAGATCGATATGCCGATAACAGCAACATTATCTATATTTGGACCGATAAATCCGCTGATTAAAATAATTACAACCGATAAGACCAGACCAATAATAAAATAAACAATATTGGTTAAAAAATAACTTTTTTCATAACTTTCTTTTAATTTATGCTGCAAAGCTTTCAAGGCATTACTTATCATAGTATGGTTTTCGTTTGTTAACTTTATTTTCTTCTGCAAATGCAACTTTAGTCTAGCGGCTATTACCCGTTCATCCGGAGTTAGTACTGTTTCGTTGGCTGCTCCTCTTTCCAGAGTATAAGTGGAACGGTTTTGGTTGATCTTTAGGAATCCTTTTACCGCCATATTTATTAAAGCGGCGGCGAAAGTTTTATGGTCAAAATCCATTCTGGTAATGTAACGCATAGCCGCTGGAGAGTAATTACCCGGAGGAGTGTATTGCGGAATAACGGTTCCTTTTTTGGGGTCTTTCCCCACTAAAAACCAGACTATTAAATAATAACCGATAATAAGGATTAAGCCGGCCAATCCGATTAATAAGCCCCGGTTATCCTGAATCAGATACCCGGTTTTTTCAGCTACTGTCGGCTCCCGAACCAAACCCTTGGGCCATGTTACGGCGATAGTTAAACCTTCATGCTCTCCCAAAGGATTAGTGGTAAAAAAATAAATTTTGTTGCCTTGATCAATGGAACTCCGAAAATCTTGGGCTTTTGATCCGCTGGGACCGGTGTAACCATAAACTCCAATCAGTTCGGTTGATACCGTTTTGGGTAATGAGACTATGGCTAAAGCGTTTTCTATTGGAAATATCCAGCCGTTCCCGGTAACATTCCAGTATAGTTCATCATAGTCCTTGAAGAAACCAAATTGTCGGTTGGTCAGGTAGTTAATAGTATAGGTATAATCCCCCGGAGTTAAATAATAATCGCTATCCCCAATGTAGATCCTTACACCGTTTGTTTGGTTTTCCAAATGATAAGGTTCCGGATTACCGTCTCTTTGGACTTGAATTATATTAAAATCAACGACTACTTTATTGCCGAACCGATCCCGGTATTTGGTGGGAAAGTCACGATAAATGCCCCGTTTAATCTGTTTCCCTTCGGCGTGAACTTTAATGTTCTCAGTAACTTGCATTGTTGCATCCTGATTGACTTCAATCAAGCTCTGAAATAGAATTATCCGTTCGTTCTCCATTCCAAAGACGCTTCCGGGCAAAAGAAGCAACATGGTTAAAACAAGGAGAAAACTTAAAATATTCCGTTTAAAAAACCGTCTCACAGCTTCACCTCCGGAGTTTCCCTCTCGGTAACCAGTGTTAGTTCAAAATAATCTTCCTTTTTAAAACCAAACGTCTTTGCCGCCAAGTTACTTGGGAACGATTCGATTTGAATGTTATAATCACGCACCGTTCCATTATAATAACGTCTGGCGTATTGAAGCTGGTCTTCGATCTCCACCAGTTGTCTCTGAAGCTCTAAAAAATTTTGATTGGCCTTTAATTCCGGATAGGATTCGGCAATAGCAAACAAATGCTTAATCATTCCGGTTAGTTGATTCTCAGTCGTCAATTTTTCCGGTATTAATCCGGCTTGAATACTTTTACTCCGGGTGTCGACGATATTTTCAAATAGTTGTTGCTCATGCCGGCTATAACCTTTGACGGTCTCCACCAGATTAGGGATTAACTCGGAACGTCTTTTTAATTGAACATCGATACCGCTCCAGGCTTCCCTAACCATATTTCGGTGGCGGATCAAAGAGTTATAAGTGGCAACCAACCAAAATATGATCAAGCCGACCACAATTAAAAACGCCAAAAATTCCACCACCTTGAGGCCTTAAAAGATTATTGATTTTTTCCAATGTTCCCGGAGGTCCCCAACAGATTTTTAACTTTATCAATAATTATAATAAAAACTAGAGTTGTTAAAGCGGCAACCAACACTATGACCAAGAAAAGCAGGTAGTATTTGATTGTCCATTCCAAAGCCACTTTAATCCGGTGTAATACCGATATCTTTATCGCCGGAGACTTTTCAGTCAAAGTTAATTTGGCGGTGCAAAATTCATTAGTGGCATCATACTCGCCCAACTGAACGCCTAATCGCTGGAGTTTATCCTCTATCTCTAATATACGGTTCTCCAGATTGATAAATTCATCAATCCTACCGCCCCGGGATTTTAAAGCTATTAAAGCATTACGGGTTTTTTCCAGTGAACTCCGTTCGCCGTTCAATTCTTTAAATTCGTTGGTTTTATCAACTTTATTGATATGGATCTCTTTGATCTCGCCAACCTCTTTTAATTCCTTAATCATCCGGTCAAACTGTTCCGGCGGCACTCCGATGGCCAAGTGCAAAACCCGGCGCCCGGGTAAACCATTGTTTTGTTCAAATTGGATCAAAGCATGATTACTCTTAACCAAATCCCGGATTTTGGCTTCATCTTCCGAAAATTTAGCGGAAGTGGCATTAAGGGTGGCTACTTTTTGGTATTTTTGGTCGACTTTATATTGCTGAACTGCGCCTTGTCCTTTGATTACCATTTTTGAACTAGCGATATTACTGATTTGGTAATCAAAGCTTCCCCGGTTATAAACCATAGAGTTATTAGCGATAGTTTTATATTGCAGACCATAACAAAAACGGAAAATAAACAACGCTAAAAATCCGGCTCCAAATATTATTAAACCCTTGGTAATATTCTTTTTTAACGACTTTTTCATCTTCAACCACCTTTATATAAATAATCATCCATAAATATTCTTTGGCTCCCATGTATTTCCTGCTAATCTAAAAAAATTGATTGTCTAAAATTAAAATTTCCAATGATGCTGGAGCTATAATGTTATATAATGACGATTATAAAACCATTTTTCACCACGAAGGTTACTAAGAACACGAAGATTACTTCTTTTTTTATTTGCTTTTCTTCGTGACCTTCATGTTCTTCGTGGTTGAAGGTATTATCTTTTGAGAATTGTTTTAGAATTTTGTGAGCACAATGAAGACAATTTCATCCGTTAGAAGAACAAGGAGTGGTACTATTGATCGTAAAGGCTGTTTTTCTGGACCGGGATGGGGTAATCAACGATAACCGGATAAAGGTGAACCGGCCGAAGGATTTGATTCTCTATCCCTGGACGGCTCCGGCGATCCAGCGGCTTAATAAAGCCGGCTATCTCACTTTTATCGTCACCAATCAAGGCGGGATCGAGCTGGGGTATTTTACGGAAAAGGATCTGGCGGAGATTCATGGACATTTACAGGATCTTTTAAGAGCGGCAGGGGCTTATATTGATGAGATAGTCTACTGTCCGCATTTCAACCGGAACTGTGACTGCCGCAAACCCAAGCCTGGAATGATCCTCCAATTAGGGGAGAAATATAAGATTAATTTGAGTTCAGCCTGGATGATCGGCGACCGGGATGTCGATATCCTGGCCGGAAAAGCCGCCGGTTGCCGGACCATCAAGCTGGGAAAACAAGATGTAAAGGCTGATTATTACTGTGAAAACCTCGCCGAAGCGGTGGAGATTTTGGTGAAGGAGAAAATAGTGATACCGGAATAAATGTCTAAAATCAACCTCTCTCTTGCTCTCCCCCTAGTGGGAGAGTAACCTTAATCTTTGATCTCTAAGTACTTCAAACAATAGCTTTTTTACTCTATTGCTACCAACAGGTAACCTTATTTTTTAGACTACAAAGACATTGGTTACTCTCCCCCACGGGGGCAAGCAAGAGAGAGGTCTGCGCCCAAATCTCTGCCTACAAAAAGCAGGCGTCAAGGATCCCTATTCTCTAAGCAAATAATGCACATCCGGCAGCTCTTTTAGCCTGGCGGCGCTGGCTTCGGGAGTGATGTCCCGTTGCGGTTCGGCCAGCATTTCGTAGCCGACCATGAACTTCCTGATGGTGGCGCTCCGGAGCAGCGGCGGATAAAAGAGCATATGCCAGGTGAAACCGGGATGTTCCTTGCCGTCGCAGGGAGCTTGGTGCATACCGGCGGAATACGGAAATGAGGTCTCAAACAGGTTGTCGTATTTGATGGTCAACACCCGGACGGCATCCATGAGCAATTTTAAATCATCAGCCGAAAAATCGGTTATTGTCGCCAGTTGTTTGCGCGGGAGAATCATCGCCTCATAAGGCCAAACAGCCCAGAAAGGAACCACCGCCACAAAACCGTCATTTTGGTAAATAATCCGTTCATTTTTAGCCAGTTCGCGCTCTACATAATCCAACAATAAAGGCCGGCCATATTTTTCAAAATACTCTTGCTGAGAAAGGCATTTCTTGTTAATCTCATCGGGAATGCTTTGGGAAGCCCAAAGCTGTCCGTGAGGGTGCGGCATGCTGCAACCCATCATAGCCCCTTTGTTTTCAAAGATTTGAATGTAGTTTATATCAGGTAAGGCACTTAGTTCTTTAAACTCGCGCTGCCACATCTCGCCTACTTTCAACAGTTCGGCCGGATCCATCTGCGGTAGGGTCAAATTATGCTTTGGTGAAAAGATTAATACCTTACAAATACCCCGGACGCTTTCGGTTTTAAAAAAGAAATCATCGTCGCCGCCGGGCGGAGTATCAGCCAGCAAAGCGGAGAAATCATTTACAAAAGTGAAAGTCCCGGTATACTTGGGATTGTTAACCCCGCCGGCCCGGTCGTTCCCAGGACAGAGATAACATCCGGGATCATATCCCGGTTTATTATCGGGAGCTGTTTTCTCTATCTGGCCGGTCCAGGGGCGCTTGGTCCGGTGGGGCGATACCAATACCCAGGCCCCGGTTAAGGGGTTACGCCTTCGGTGTGGATGGTCTTCCCGGTTAAAACTCATGTTAGCACCTTCTTTTACAAGTTACACTATAAACAAAAATAGTATAGTTTTGTTTCATTTATCTTCATATTATATTTTGATTTCTTTTATTGAATTTCCTTTCGTTTCGAAAAATTTTTTCTATATAAGTTGAAAAAAGTTTTTGGTAAATCATTCACATTCTTAAATCCGGCTGTGAATGAGAAATTTGTCGAGCTTTTTTCAACTTATAAATCAAGGTAATATGTTGCCCTAGAAGTTTATACCTTTATAACTGTTTGCAACATATACACTTACAGAACTTTAATAATACTTGTTTTATTTCCTAATGGTTTATTTCTATTATACCAATCGGTATAACAGAAATATCCCATAAAATGGGACATTTCTTTTAAAATTGCTATAAAAATATAACTTAAGCTACCGGCAATCCAATCAAAGCCAAGGCTCCGGGTCCCACGTGGGTCCCTAAAACCGGACCGGCTTGGTTGAGAATTATCTCGGCGTTCTTAAACTGTTCCTGAATTATGCTTTTCAGTTTCAACGCTTCATTTTCGGCTGCAGTATGCATTATAGCTATGATATACTTGGAGTCTTCACTAAGCTGAAGTTTAAATTCATTTAACATCATTTGGATAGCTTCCCCGCGGCGTCGGACTTTTCCTACCAACTCAATCCTTCCCTGTACTAGTTGTAATAACGGTTTGATTTGGAGAACCGAACTTAAAAAAGCCTGTAATGTTCCGGCTCTTCCACCACGCCTTAGAAACTCCAAGGTATCCAAAGTTACAAAAAACTTTACTTGCTCACGTAATTGGTTTATCGAAGAAACCAGCTGTTCAAAGTTAATCCCCGCCCGGGACCGGCGCGCCGCTTCCAGTACTAAACCACCTAAACCCATTGTTGTTGAGTAGGAATCAATCACGGCTATTTTAGCTCCTTGGATCATTTCCTTAGCCATTTGGGCGGTATGAACCGTTCCGGAAAGCTTTTCGGTCAAATGAATGGACAGTATGGCGTCGAACTTTTTCAGTAAATTTTGATAACAATCCATAAAAACACCCAGGGCCGGTTGGGAAGTGATCGGATGAGTTTTGGTATGCTGCAATTTTTGATAGAACTCATCGGCTGATAATTCGACTCCATCCAAATAACTTTGATTATCGATTGAAACCTGTAAGGGAATAACTTCGATATTGTATTCGGCAATCAGATTGGCCGGCAGATCGGCGGTGCTGTCGGTGACTATACCTATTTTCATTGTTGGCCTCGATTCTATGGAAAATTATTAATAATACAACTTTCGCATTTTTAAAGAGATTTTTGTAGTGCGAAAGTTGAACTAATAATTAGATTCTTGATGATTTGCCCTTTTCCTGCCGGGTTACCTTTACAGTAAGGTAACAAATCTTCCTTATTAATTATATTTCATCTGTTCTTGGATGCCTTTATTCTTCACTAACTAACCATTCCATTGCTTCAGTTTCGGAATTAAAAGAGGGTATATTAATATGGGCAAATCTTGTAATTGTATGATATAAAAAATTCCTAAGCCCATCATCCACTCCTATTATTGCCTGTTTTTTTCGCCGGTCCTTGGTTGTTACTAAGTTTTCTTTAAATTTTTGAATAATTTCGGAACTAAAAGTAAAGTTCTTGACATTTATAAGGACTAGGGCTGAATTTAAAGGCATTTTAGCCATTATGGCCGCTGCTTCGCTGGCTATGGCAATAACTTTTTGCTGATCATTCCCACACTTTGAATAGTCAATTGATATAATATCCTTACCTTTGTAATTAACCGTTTTTATTTCCTCCATAAAAATCCCCCCTTATTAGTAATTATTAGACTTCAACTATAAACAAAGATTATTTTTTCGTTTTCCAATAATACGGTTGAATACTTACCTATTCCTTGATAATAACCATAAAAATTTGTAACTTTATATTAATTATTGATCAACTTTTAATATTTGTTAATGGAGTATAACCCTACTTTTTGACAAAAAAAGACCCCATATTAGATTGCCTGTACACTGTTCCGGCGGCGGGATACTTTTTGAGCACGCTCTCAGCCTTCCATGGCTTCCGCTTTCTTTGACCCGTCCTAGGTCTGAGACCAAAAAGTATAAAACATTGTTGTCTATTCAAAAATGTATTATAATCATAATAGGATTATCTTCTAAAAGGAGAATAAATTGAAGCCGGAAACTAATTATTGAGTGGATGAAAGTGCAGAATCTTTTGATGTAGCCAAAATTCTGTTTGACAAAGAAAAATACTTAGAAGCGGCTTTCTTTTGTAATTTAGCTTGTGAAAAAATTTTAAAAGCTGCGATTGTTGAATTTGTTTCAATTATTCCACCCAAGATCCATCCTTTAACTCGTCTTGCTCAATTATCAAATATTGATCAACAAATGAGCGCTTCTCAAATTAAATTTTTAAACAGACTTGAGGTTTTTCAAATTGAAAGCCGGTATCCTCAAGATCGCTCAAAACTATATGCCTCGACTCCTATTATGGTATTTCAGGAGATTCTTGTTGAAACGGAGGCTTTTCTTCTATGGATCAGAAAACAATTGCCATAATGCCGGATGTTAAGCAGTACATTCACTTCATTCAGAAACAAGTAGATATTGCTCAAGTTATTTTATTTGGTTCTTATGCGAACGGTACCGCCAAAGAGACTAGTGATATTGATCTGGCAATTATTTCAAAGGATTTTGGAAAAGCTCCTCTTTTGGAGAAGCTTAAGCTTTATGAATGGCGTTACGATGCAAATATAGATGCGGATATTCAACCTGTTCCGTTAGGAATCGATGAATTCTCCGATCAACACAATCCTTTTATTTCAGCTATCAAAAATACCGGTATTGATATTACCCGGAATGTTTTGACGGTTCATTGAAGCGCGTCCCCACCCATCAATTTAAATTGTAAATGGTAAAGGGTGAAAATTTTTGGGTGAAGCGTCGGTGGCTAAGTGCAACCGTAAAGGGATGACCACCATGCTCCGCAGTACGCCCCCACCCATCAGCCGACATCCCGGCCTGCCCTCCCCCATTTTTGCAGTTTTTCAATAAGCTGATTCAGATGGAGGAGGGAACCGAATGCCTATAACCACGGTGCCTGATTGACCGTCTTGATCCTTCCCACGTGATAACGGGGGAAGGCTGGCAGCTTGAAATAGCTTTAGGGATGGGGGCCGTTCTTGCTTCGATCCCAACCCACGGGCTAAATTACAATGCTGTCAACCGGGCCGTTAACGACCCGGCTACAAGTTGAAAGGACCTTCGGCCCTGTTTTAGGATGTAATGTACGCCTAAAAACCATCAAAGATATTTTAGCCCAACGGGCTTTCACCTTGTAGCCGGACTAAAACCATGGAAGGTTCAAGTACGGCTGCCCAAGGAGGGATTACAGCCGGGACGGCCTTAGCCTCCGGTTGGCAGTCATTTCAGACATATTTTATCACGTTAGCCTGATTACATTGAGCTGAAACCCCACAGCTGAATACAAAAGTGGTTTTATTTTAAACTTTTCACTTTACCATTTACACCTGTCTGGTGGCGGCCATCTTGGGTGAAGGCGGGGTTTTTAAAGGCGGTTAGGGAGTCGCCGGTGATGGAGATGCTAAAGAAGAAAATAAAATAGGGACTCATTCAAATTGTGAAGAGTGAAGTTTGAAAACATTCGGGCACTTTGTTATCCATTGTTATTCGTTGATAATTAAAAACTTGACAATTGTAAAAAATTAGGTTATTATTTAAGTAGCTCATCTGCCAAGTGTAGAAGGAGTCACGAAGTCGCTCGGCTAACCCGATGCGGCTTCAGTCTTTTTATCATCATATTCTTTCTGAAGCTTTCTCCGGTAATGTTCATGTTCAATTGGGAACGCTGTTAACAGTAAATAGTAAGTATGCCTTTTAACCAACACAACAAGATAATCCATCGAGTCAAGCCATAAGTATACTCGTTTACTTCTGTTCTTGTCATTTTCCCAGATTTTTATTTCTTCGTTATTAAAATGTTCAATAATTGGTCTAGGCCAACGTATCCGTTCACATCTTCGTAAATTTGGAATTCTTTCCGCCTCAACATCTCCTTCAGAAACAATATGCCAGAAAGTTATTTCCTTTCCATTTAAAAGATCATGTTTTATTCCGATACCCACTCCGTTAAAACGGAATACTGAGTTTTTTCAAGCTGACACCAAACAGCTCCTAGAACCATTACATTTTGCTGATCATTCTCCAGGTGGCAGCTTTCATCGCAATATACATTAAATATGTCACTCATATTTAAGCCCTCCAACATAAACTTGGCCGAATATTTTTCTACTACTATTTCCATAACAATCCAATTTCTCCTGCAATAGCTATTTTTTTGTGAAGATGAGGATTATCTTTGGTGGCGGCCGGACAAGTAAAGTAAAAAGTTAAAATGGTAAAGGGTAAAATTTACTTAAATAAACCCTCGATATTTACCTGCTTTTTTCATTGAAAGTGGTTTTATTTTAAACTTTTCTCTTTACCATTTACACTTGTCTGGTGGCGGCCGTCTTGGGTGAAGGCGGGGTTTTTGAAGGCGGTTAGGGAGTCGCCGGTGATGGAGGTTTTGAAGAAACGCATGAAAAATTGAAAATGTCTAAAGGCGACCCTCTGTCTTTGCGGTTAATGTCCTTCCTGGACACCGCACCTTGAACCCTCCCCGGCGGTATTCCGTCCTGGACCGCCTTGCTTGATCCATCCATGGCTCTGGCCTGGTTCTGGCCTGTAAAGGGATGACCACCATGCTTTGGGGGCATTTTTGATAGATTTGCTTCGACATCAATCTACGGGTCATTCATTGCTGCCAATCCGCGGGCTAAACCCCACGGCTGAAAAAATTCACCCAAACCCCCATGAATGGGGCTGGTTGGTCTAAAAGATATTAATTTGTTTTAACTCTTGTGAATAACAGATTCAACCTTTGCAATCATAATGACACAAGGATATAACTCAAACCTCTGCTCCTCATACTCATAGGTTTCCTGCAAATCTTGATGCAAATGCCATAAACAACTCCAACTCGGAGCCGGTTTTATTTCTTTTAAAAATTGATTATAGAATTCTGCTGTTGCTTCTTTTGTATATTTCAAATTTTTAAGCTTGTTTTCGTCTTTGGAGGCTTGGTAAAACGGGACAATCATTAGGGCAATCTTGGCGACGCTGTGGGCGGTTAGGGAGAGGTTCGCGACATCTTCTTTATGGATCTTTTTAAGTTGGTCGATGGCTTCAGTCCAGGAGTTTTGGGTTGTTTCCTTTATACTGCTGGTTTTAATGGCATTCCAGGAGTGTTTTAGTTCTATTAGAAAAACCGAGGCGCCGTATACTACCCAATAGTCCAGCCAGCCGTGGCCGGAGGTGTCTTTGGACTTCCTGGTTATAGGTTGTTCCATGAAGGCGATGTCGGATACTTTGGCGATGGCGGGGAAAAGAGCGGAATTAAGTTGGCGTTCCCGGTAGATGAAAGGGAGCTCGCCTACTAAATATTTTGCATTTTAGTTTTTAATGCGAGTTTAAATGCAAAATATTTTCCTTAATTTATGTGTTAAAAAAATTCAGCTATTTTTTTTCGCATCCGGCATTTGGGATGCGAAATATATTAGAACTTTTTTTAACACATATACAAAATGAAACGCATTGTTTGGCGAAGGATATGACTGTTTCTTTGAGAAACTTCCGGGCGTTACAAATGGCCGGGGCGTCTTGGAGATGGTCGGTGATGAGAATTGAGCCGGTTTGGTTGATGGCCAGTTGGACATTTAGTCTCCTTCCGCGAATATGCGAAGCTTACACACAGTTATATACATTGCAGCACTACTTAATTCTATCAACTATAAATTTAACTTGGTCTGGAGTTAAAACTGTTGGTCTTTTTGTAATATTTGGATTTTTAATCTAGAGATGGAAGGGAATTTCATAGATAGAGAATATGTGGTTGTCTGGATTGAATTACAATTTAAATCACAATTCTTAATCCTTTTCCAATTCTACATGGAACTAATTTAGTTAATGAATTTCTTGATGGATGTCTAGGTTGCCCTTTTTTAGTTAAAATTGGAATTCGGTTTGTATTAAAAACATAAATCTTTTTATTAGTTTTTTCTAGGTATTCAAGTAAGCTGGTTCGTCTTTCATAATGCATTTTTCCTCTAAAATTATTTGGTCTATCTCCCCAAGCTAATACAATGTTATTAATAGATTTTATTGATTTTTTTATCTTCATATCATTTAACTCTAGATATGAACTAAATTTAATCTCTCCCATAATTTGTATGGCCTTATCTAGAACTTCATAAAGGTTACTAGAATTTGGTTCATAAAAAGGAAATAAATTTGTAATAATTCACTAGCGTTGCATAAAATTATTTTTTCAAAGTCAACCTGAATCTTAATAAGCCATAAGTAATAAATATCCAAGAATAGTACATACAACCATCAATTTTTTCTTTTGGAGAGTAAGGTTCTGGTAA
>JAEYRX010000094.1 GCA_023435225.1 Bacillota bacterium | reverse complement strand
GCTAAATTTTTAGTTCGTCGCTTCGCTCCGATCTGTCCAGTTTGATCCGGAATCACTGTCCACTTTGAACCGGAATGCCTGTCCAGTTTAAACCGGAATCGGTGTCCAGTTTGACCGAAATATGCATCATATTTAATCCCTCGCTTTACAATGATTGAGCAATAAGTGGCTATACCTTATGGAGTTACTAAGGAAGCACACCCTGTATTGTATTTAATGCATTAAAGAGTCTTAGCGAATCTGCTATGGTCCAATTTGTTACGTCTCTACCATGTAAAATCCAGTGTCGATTAAGGAAATCTGGTTTGTCTTCATTGAAAGGAGCTCTCTGAAAGGCGTGTTCAACAAATGATAATACTGAGACCCAGAAAACTTTTTCAATACGATCATCTTTTCTTTCTCTGTTTGATTTTTACATAGCTTTATCACGTTAAGATTAACTTTAGTTGGATCAAAATATTCATTGATAACACCTTCTAAAATTGAAAATAGTGAAGGAATAGTAATGAGATAGTCACCTGCATTATAGGCTTTTATACATTGGATAATCAAACTTTCCCATTTACTATATGACATGCTTTTTGTTAAATTACCTGCGAGCTTCTTGAAGTGATATCCATTTTCATCCGAATATAAAGCTAAAAAGGCTTGATCATAACTATCTGTTTCGTATAAATCTAAAAGGTCATATAATTCACCTGGTGTTAAACCTAAAGGAATGGTCCAACCATTTTTGGCAAGTTGTTCACTAAAAAGACTAAGTTTACCATAGAAATCATGTTCCGGATTTAGTGATAATTGTTGAAGGAGCTGTTGCTGTAAATCTTTATATGTATCAAAAACAGCCATAATTTTTTTCATTTCTTCTTGATATTTATTGCTTAAAGCTCCAATATCGGGGATTTCAAACATAGAACCACCTCATTTCGTTATCGGAGATATATCTTACATGTAATTTGCTTTTTAGCTCGACCACTATCCTACCCAGATATCGGTCGGGTGTGGTCCAGGAACTAAAAATTATCTCGTTCGGGATGCCGGTTTACTTAACGAACTATAATACAGCAACGTCTTATATAATCATCATATTGAGTTGAGTTTTGAATTTCATTAAAGAGTCCGAATAACTGATCTTTTTCTCTAGTAATCCACCAAGTAACTGTTCCATTTCCGTTGACTTCTCTATTAGGGAGAGGCATTTAGATCTATGATCATCGACGTCAACATATACTGTTCTGTAGCTAACATTCCGTTATAAAAAATATCAAGATAATAACTAGATGCAGCCGGGTTTGGGTGATTGATAGCCCATTCTTCTTGAAATTCTCCGTTACAAACTAATGCCAAAGTGTGCATTTATTTTATCATTAAGATCGTGAAATGTTTTTAGCTTATCAGTATAAAGTGCACTGTCTAGGTAAAAACTTAAAACGCTTGGTCCCATTTCTGGTTCTGATTTAGCAGTATTATTTATCAAGAGCAAAAAAGTTGCGAGTGTATCTTCAGCCGTCTCAGCAAAACAAATTCCTTTAGTCGGATTTAAATAACTATATGAATTTTCTCTTGAATTAAATATAATAGCTCGATTATTTATAACAATAAAATCAAATTGTTCTTCAAGTGGGATATTTTTTGTAATATAAAAATCAATAATATATGTAATTAAAAGTCTAATATCAACATATGTCTTGTCAACAAAAATAAAGGTTGGAATTTGTTTTGAGCACTTAATTTGTTCTTCGTTATATTTAAAGGCTAATAATAGTCCATTTCGTCTTCTCCTAAGTTTTTTGACACTTTGGATTTGAATCAAAACTCTTTCTATTTCATTCTTATTCGCTAAGTCCGGCTTTACTTCGATTGCAAAATCAACTCCATCAGCAAATATAATTGAAGCTCCTTCATTCTTTGGATCAATTGTATATGGATGTGAAGGATTCAAAACTATACAATCTATAGAGTTACTTCTCATGTTATAGCTATCAATTATATTTCCCTTTGTAATCCTATAAGGAAATGGAAAATATTTCTCTAAAAAAGATTTAACTAAAGCATTTTCTCTTCTATCAGCAACTTCTTGAGGTGTTCCCTCCCCCTCTATACTTGCTTTATCAAATGACAATTTGATTTCTTGAGCTTCTAGTTGCAATAATTTTAATAATTTATTCTCCATGGTCACCTCTTAAAAGATATCATAATTTCCAACTGCCTATATTACATATTAGGTCCTATCACTTCCATAGACTCTTTCCCGCGTACAAGTGAACCCTTTTTCTCCAAAAACTGACCAATAAAAGATACCATAATTCACCTCAATCACCTTTCCCATATACTTCTAGAAAAGTGACATAAATCCTTTACCAAAAGGTTTAATTCACCAAATATCCACCGGATTTCCCTTCCCCGGCAGAAGATTACTTAGAATCGACGCTTGAAGTAACTAAAATACTCATCAAAAATCCCAGCTCAACTTTTTACGCCCGGGTAAAAGGTGTTTCAATGATCGATGCCGGAGTGGATGGCGGAGATCTATTAGGGATTTATAAATCTTTAAATTACAAGACCGGGGCTCTGGTTTTATGTTTCATAAATGGTGAGTTCACATTAAAGGGAATCAAAGTCGAGGGTAATACGTTTTATCTGATGCCTGCCAACAAAGACTATTAACCGATTGAAGTAAGAAAAGACACCTAATATTTTCTGATTTGGGGTATCGTAACCTATATCATAAAGAAGGCATATTAATCTGTTTGCTCTCGTTGCTTGTAATCATTTCGATGGTTCCTGTGACAATCATCGTACTAATAAAGATTATTCCCCAACAGCCAACGCCTTTTGAACCTCACAGCCATCACCAGCATGAAGCCGAAAAGAGCATTTATAGGTTCATTCAAAGTAGCCCACCCATCCCTGCCCCTTCCCCGTGGGCTTACCATTACCCACATCTTTTTAAGAAAAAGGGGACAAATCCAATGCTGATAAAGTTTCTAAGGAGTTGTAAAAACGATGAAAACCTCTCCATAAAACTTTAATACCAGGGTAACCATCATTCTTT
>JAEYRX010000071.1 GCA_023435225.1 Bacillota bacterium | reverse complement strand
CTTTGTCGGTTATCGTGTCAGTCGTAAAGAGCAATTCTTTCTGATAGACGATTCCTTTGGGGAGCTTACCACTTTTGATCCACTTAGAAATCTCGGCTGCTTGACGTGGATTGCACTGCATGTCGGCGTCCCAGTAACCGGCCTGTACGTTCCTAAGCGCAAAACGGTTAAAGTCAAAACCAATTATCTTGACTTTGCCATTCTTGCCATGGCTGATACCAGCCGCCTCTAGTGCCTGAACAGCGCCTTGCGCCATACCGTCGTTCTCAGCGTAGATGACGTTGAAATCCTTTTTCGCAGCAATTGCGGCATCAACCACTTTGCGGGCTTCTTCAAGACTCCAAGTGTCTCCACCAGTTCCATCAGCCACAATGGTGAGTTTACCATCTTTTGCGGCTTTGAGCATTGCGGCGCTGCGACCTATTTCAGCTGCGCAACCCAATTGACCACGAATAAGGATCGCATTGATCGGTTTCGGAACATTTTTCAATACCCATTCTACTGCCGTATTACCCTCATAAGCCATATCCGAGAGAAGTGCCGCCTCATAGTTCGAGGGGTCCGTATCAATCGCACGGTCAAAGAGAATAACCTTAACGCCCGCTTTTTTTGCAGACTTTAGGACATCGTCCCATCCAGATGCGTTGGCGGCCGAGATTAGGAGATAGTCCACTCCATCTCGAATGTATCCTTTGGCCGCAGCGATCTGCTCGCTGTTGTCGGGGGTGTTGGTCTGTTTTGCGTCATAGCCGTTTGCCTTTGAGAAGACATTGTTCATGGCTTCAACATTGGCCTGACGGTAGCCGGATTCTTCCGGCGGTAAATTTACAATGCCAACCTTAATCATACCTGCGCCAAAGGTGGTAGCGGATAAAATAACCATGGCAACTAAACATACGACTAAAAGAATAGACCACTTTTTCATTGAATAACCTCCCTAAATTTTTGGTTTTTTAGCATGACTAATTTCTTACCTAAATCTTTGATAGTTTCAAAACTCCCCCTTTTTTTATATCATTTATAGTAAGTTGCATCCCAATAACAAAATATGGAATACAACTTAATATCTGAAAAAGTTTATTATATCAGGTTGGACCGGATTGTCTTTCCTCCTAATAATTATATTAGTTCTTATTTCTCTTCTTTTATTAATCCTGAAATACCAAAAATTTTACAGAACCGTAACGACTTTATAATAATTATAGAAAACTTAATATTACATTTGAATGGACGATTTTTGATTTTCCTATAAAATTTTTTCCGTACAAATTTTCTACTTAAAGGAGTTTCATAATTACTATAATTAAGTTTTTGATACAATATATAGCGAGTATCCCAGATGTGGCTATCAATATATTGTATCAAAATGTTGAATTTCTTAATTATGAAAATCCCTCACTAAATTAATTGCTTCTATTTTGTATTATCGTCTTTTTGTATTATCGTCTTTATCTTTTGCATTAAATATTAGTAGATAATTATTAATGTTAATTTTTTGTTAGTATTAAGGAAATTATTTAAACACCGGAATTATATTTCATTAATAAATGTTGATATGATGTTAGCTATATGCTATAATTTAGTTCATAATTAACAGCAACTTTACTTTAGGAGGATTTTTAATGAATACAGGTGATACTGCATGGGTATTGATTTCATCAGCATTGGTTATGTTAATGACACCGGCTTTGGCATTATTCTATGGCGGAATGGTCCGCAAGAAAAACCTTTTATCGACAATTATGTTCAGTTTTGCAATGTTAGCTTTAATTAGTATTCAATGGGTTCTTTACGGGTATACATTATCATTCGGTCCGGATATTCACGGACTTATCGGTGGTTTAAAATGGTTTGGCCTCAACGGTGTGGGAGCCGAACCAAATCCGGATTATGCCGCTACAATCCCTCATTCCGTATTTATGATCTTTCAAATGATGTTTGCTATTATTACACCAGCCTTAATCTCCGGGGCGTTTGTTGAAAGGATTAAGTTTAGTAGTTTTATCATCTTTAGTTTACTCTGGTCTACATTTGTCTATGATCCGGTAGCTCATTGGGTCTGGGGGATCGGTGGTTGGTTACGAAACTTGGGTGCTTTGGATTTCGCCGGTGGGACCGTAGTACATATCACCGCTGGTTATGCAGCTTTGGCTTTTGCAACTGTTATCCGAAAGCGTAAAGGTTTCAGCGCGGTCGCTATGGAACCAAACAATATCCCATTTACCGTAATCGGCGCCGGGTTACTTTGGTTTGGTTGGTTTGGTTTTAATGGCGGAAGCGCTCTTGGTTGTAATGGTTTAGCTGCAAATGCCTTCTTAGTTACTAATACTGCTGCAGCTGCCGCTGGTTTAACCTGGATGTTCATTAATTGGATTTATAAAAGGCCAAGTGTTATCGGTACAGCCACCGGCGTAGTAGTTGGTCTTGTTGCAATAACACCAGCTTCGGGTTTTGTATCAGCTACCTCTGCGATATTTATCGGTATTATAGCCTCAGTAATTTCTTACTTCTGCATTATGTTGCGAAACCGTTGGAAACTTGACGAATCGCTAGACGTTTGGGCTTGTCACGGTATGGGTGGTACTTGGGGCGCAATTGCCACCGGTATTTTTGCCAGTAAAGCAATTAACCCCGCCGGAGCAGATGGGCTGATTTATGGTAACTGGAGCTTAGTAGGAACTCAATTTTTAGCTGCCACCGCAACTATCATCTATTCATTTGCAATAACTTGGATATTAGCCAAAGTAATCGACTTAATATGGGGTCTTAGTGTTTCCAACGCCGAGGAACAAGTGGGATTGGATATTTCTCAACATGGGGAAGAAGCGTATTATTAGGCAACAGGCAACAGGCAACAAAAGCATATTGGTATGGTTTCTAAATATCAAGTACTTCTTGATACTCTTTAAATTTCTTTTTAGGGATTTTATAATTAACTTATGTTTGGGGGGATATGAAATGAAAAAAATTGAAGCGATCGTTCGGGAGGAGAAGTTACAGGAAATTCGGGCAGCTTTAGAAGCCGCCGGTTTTGTTGGAATGACGGTTTTCGATGTTAAAGGCCGGGGGGCTCAAGGCGGGATTTCGTTGCAATGGCGGGTCGGCGACTACCGGATCGATTTATTACCGAAAAAAATGATTATGATGGTTGTAAAAGACCAAGATTACAAAAAAGTCGTCGATATTATATGTAAGAAATGTCAATCCGGGGCTGCCGGCGATGGGAAAATATTTATCTCAACCATCGATGAAGTTATCCGGGTTCGAACTACCGAAAACGGGGAAATAGCTTTATAAGAAAACTTATTTAATAAAATGAGGGATTTTCATAATTAATAAATCTGATATTTGAATACAATTTATTGATAGCCGAAATCTGGCTGCTCACTATATGGTTGTTTACATCAATATTTTTGATCAATAAATTTTTTAATTGATGTAAACAACAGCAGGTCGTTGAAACCATCAGCCGGGTTTGTAAGACCGGAGAGGCCGGTGAGCGGTTATCTGGTTTATGAGGGCTAAAATTCATTATGAGGCGACAAAAAAGGCTTTTGAGGGGCAAAAGAGATAAAAAAAGGCTGTCTTTTCAGGCAGCCACATGTATGTCGATGTATGTCGGGTTAATAATTATAGTCTAAGTTCTATTAGTTTCAGAAGAAATCCTGCTAAGGAAATAATTAGCTGCCGGTTACCAAATCACTTTGGCATCCGGATATTAAACAGACATCCATACCATCAATAACATTATATATCTCCACGGCTAAATCTAATTTTTCGTCTAAGGAAGCGCTGATTAATCCGATTTTGCGCGAGCAAATATGCGGTATTAGGCATTTTACGAAGCACAAAATCGTCACTAATTCAATTAATCAGCGCTTCCCTAATCTTTCAACAGAATTTTTAAATTTAAATTCTAATATCTACTTAGTCCTTGCCAGTATCCCCAATTTCTCCAATTGTTGCGGACTATCATCCAAAGCCACTTTTGCCACGGCTCTGAAATCGGAGAGCCAATGGGCCAACTTGTCCAAGGCGTTATCTCTGATACCGGTAGCTTCCTGGGCTTCGCCGGTTTCTTTCTTTTGTTGGAGATGTTTGGCGATGACTTTATCAACCATAGCGGATTCTTGTTGGAGTTTGAGGATGTTATGAGCGAATTAAACAAAAATGAAGTTAAGCTTTTATAATAGAAAACTCATTTTTTCTTCTGCCCGCTTTTCCTAACAAAAATTTTGATAATCTCTTTCAAATCCCGCTTATCCTCCAGGGATAATTTCGGACTGATTTCCTTTATAAATTGCATAAGTTCATCATCGGAGAACTCGCTAATAATTTCCGAGTTACCGGATGAATCAATATAACCACAGACCCGTAGCAGATCGATTAAAGGCATTTTCAGCCCTAAAGCCATTTTTTGAAGGGTTTCTATGGTTGGAGAGATCGGTTTACCGCTCCGGGCATCGACACCTTTTTCGATACTGTCCAGATATGAATGACTTATACAGCAAAGATCGGCAAAGTCACGCAACGACATCCCAAGTCCCCGTCTTTTTTGTTCGATAAATCTTCCTAATTGATTCATGTTCGACATCCTTTACAAACATAATAGCATATATATTGGATTTTGTTTGTCATACATACTTGACAAATCATAATTATGTATGTTATCATTTACAAAATGCTAAAATTGTTTGGAAAGATTTACATAACCATCCCCTGAAAGGTGGTTTCCCATGCTCAGCGAACAAAGCAAAGGCATCCACAAATTCATCTTCGAACGCATATGCCAGATCCAAGACGAAATCATAATCAACGACCCCGAATACATAGAACTGGGAAAACTCCCGTCCGAACTCTTCCACCGGCTCCTTAAAAAACTTCCTCCGGAAGACCGGGATACACTAGACCAATATAGTTCTGAGTATTGCCAACAACTAAACCGGCAGGATGAGATCCTTTACAGCCGGGGGCTATTTGACGGAATTTATTTATGCAAGTGGATTGAGAGGGTTGGAAGAGGAGAGAAGAAAAGATTTGAAGTCTATTGGACCCTTTGTCCCTGCACTTCTTATCGAGTCGTTTGCGAACAAGCCGACTCTTGGATAACCACCATCCTCCGTAGTAAAAATTAATAACTACCTGGAGCTTATTATTCTTTTAGGCTTCAAAGCATGGTGGTTTCCCTTTTTCAAGGGCAAGGGATCGCCCTCAAGCATCTTTGACAAACTAAGAAATCTGATATATCACCGGGCGATAATGAGGCTCCGGTATAGGTTTTCCATTAGTATGAGCTGCTTCGAGCCAAGCCGTTTTTGCTTTTAGCACTTCCCGAAGCGCTTCTTCAGGAGTTTTTCCGAAAGCGGAACAAAGTTTTAAATCGGGGATGTCGGCGATATAGCCTTCATCTTCCTCACTGAAAAATAAATTGATATGATAATCTTTCATTGTTCGTCCTCCATTTGCAGATTATAACGTTCAATCATTTGCAATAATTGCTTTACCTGATAAGGCTTTGCCTTCCCATTGACATTTTGGAGATTTATTAACTCCGGAACATCATTATGTATATAGATATGATGGCTTCCATTGATTCGGTCCAAACGAAATCCAAAAGCTTCAGCACATGCAGTTAATTCTAAAAACCGAATATTTTTTGAACCGGATATTAACTTTTGTAAAAGTTTACTTTTATTCATGGTTTCCTTTTTACTTTATACCGCTTTATTAATTCAAATCCCTTATATCCTATTATAACTTAAATCTGCTATAAATAATATATATCTATAATCTATGGATATAATACTGCCGAGGGTAAGGGATCACCTATAAAATTTTTCCTCCGTCCCATGTATATTCCCCGACCATTCTAGGGATTTTATTAGAGAATGAAAAAAGGAGGAATATAATGAAACAACTAACCCCAGGTGAGGTACTATCCTTAAGTACCCTTTTGGCAGCGGAGACAAATGCTCTGGCATTATCCAAAGCCGGTGTAAACGCGATTACCGATGATCAACTAAAATCGCTTACCCAATCCGGAATTACGGCTACCCAAGCCAGAATTGCCGGTCTGCAACAATTTATCAGTGACAATGTAGGCATATCAGGGGAGGTTCACTAAATGGCATCAATAATGAATAGCTTATTTGGAAACGCCACCGGAGCGGATTTAGACCAAACAATTGCTTTAAATGCGATAGCTTCAGCCGCTTCATCATGTACCGCTTATCTGGCAGCCACACTTCAGGCAACCACTCCGGAAGTTTACCGGCTTTTTAGTGAATACCTCACCCAAAGCCTGGAGGCACACGCCGGATTGACCGGGTTAGCCGTTAAAAGAGGTTGGCTAAAACCCTATAACTCACCGGAAGAACAGCTAAAAATGTCGTATCAAAACGCCGAGTCAATTATTCAAAACACACAAGCTCAAAATTGAATAATGTATCGAATTTTAGGTTTAAAAAGCCCTTTATACGGGCTTTTTTTATGAACAGTTTTCATGAAGATTCAATCTCATTTTTTACCCCCTTTATTAGAATTTCTTGACTTTTGATACTTTCCCTGAGTCTTAATTAACAAACAATGCAAACAGCTCAATAACCGTGCCATTGACACAATACTTAGTATTGCGGTAAGCTATACATAAATGTTATATATGAAAGGAACCTCGTTAATGAAAATACTCGCTGTAGGATGCGGCGGATTCCTTGGAGCCGTTGCCCGTTACCAAATTTCACTTTTAATAGGTTCCCGCTTAAAAACGGATTTCCCGCTTCCCACTTTCATCATTAATATCACCGGCGCTTTTATTTTGGCATTCTTTATGACGCTAGCCCTTGATAAATTTGAAATTAATCCTTGGTGGCGTTTGTTTTTTACCGTCGGCTTTTTAGGAGCTTATACTACTTTTTCTACTTTCGAATATGAAACATTCAACCTAGTTACCGACAGCCAATTCTTTTTAGCTTTCCTGAATCTTTTCGGAAGTGCCTTGGCAGGTATTATCGCCGTTTGGCTGGGCAATACCCTGGCAAAATTGATATAGTTTAAAAAGCTTGTGAATATAGAATTTAGAAGTCAGAATCCAGAAGATTTAGGTGATACTTTGGTCTCTATTATAAAAGAACATTCATCTAATTTGTTGACTTCCGAATTTTAAAAATCCTTGCTTTGATCTCATTCTGGATTCTGAATTCCGGCTTCTGTATTTTATCACTTTTTTGTTTTCCCTAATAAATATAAATGGGAGGAATCGCAATGAATCTTAACGGTCCGGCTAAATTAGTCCGTATCTACATCGGTGAATCCGATCACTGGCATGGTAAACCTTTATATGAAGCAATTGTCCATCTTTGCCGGGAAAAAGGAATTGCCGGAGCAACAGTTATTAGAGGAATTTTAGGTTACGGAGCAAACTCCCGGATTCATTCAGCCAAACTACTGGAGTTATCTACTGATTTACCTTTAATTGTGGAAGTAGTTGACCAAACCGACAAAATAACCCCTCTCTTGCCAACATTTGAAGAAATGGTCACTAATGGCCTGATTACGGTGGAAAATGTGGAAGTGTTGAAGTATATTCATAATAAGGCAAAAGGAATTTAGTTTATAGTTAATAATTAATAGTTTATAGTTACTTATATAAGTTAACTATACTAATGTGGTTACTTTAACTGTCAACTATCAACTGTTACCGTTCATTAATTTCCCCACTTCGTAATCAGTCAATTCCCGGTATTCGCCCGGATTTAAATCGGGGTCAAGTTTTAATCCTCCCATAGACAATCTTTTTAAATAAACAACCTTCTTGCTCAGCGCTTGAAACATCCGTTTGATCTGATGAAATTTCCCTTCATGAATGGTGATTAAAACCTCATTAGGAGTTCCTGATTTCAACAGTTCTAATTCCGCCGGCAAACAACGGTATCCATCATCAAGGGTCACTCCGTCCTTAAATGATTGGAACTCTTCAGGAATAATTTCACCTTCAACCTTAGCGAAATACTGCTTAGGAACATGTTTTTTTGGTGAAAGTAACTTATGTCCCAACTCGCCGTCATTAGTTAATAATAATAATCCTTCGGTATCCTTATCCAATCTTCCGACCGGGAATACCCCTTTGTTGTAATACTTAGGATCTATCAAGTCCAGAACCGTTCGCTCTTTCAGATCATCTGTAGCTGAAATAACTCCGGCCGGTTTATTTAGCATTAAATAAATATATTGCCGGTAAGCTATTAATCGGCCTTCAAAGTAAATTTGATCTTTATTCTCAAATACTTGATAAGCATCATCCCGTATTATTCGATCATTAACAGCCACCTTACCGGAACGAATCAACTGTTTCACCTCACTCCGGCTACCGCAGCCCATGTTGGCTAAAAAACGGTCCAAACGCAAAGAGGAACACCTCTCTCTTTAAATAAGAATGAGTGATTTTCATAATTAAGAAATTTAACATCTGGATACAATATATTGATAGTTTTATCTGGGTTTTCCACTATATATTGTATCCAAAACTCAATTAAGGTAATTATGAAACTCCCTTAGAATAATATAGGGCCTATAGTAATCAGGAGACAGGAGTCAGAGCCGGTGAAATATGGTAAAATATTTCCGCCCTCAAAAAGAATCAATACAAGACCACGGAGCTTCGCTTCCACTCTTGGCTTCTAATCAATTGGCTCCTATTTAATTATACCGTATAATCTAAAAATAAAAATCCCCTTATTCTTGTTCAGAGATAAGGGGAGCTTCTTAGTTCACCAGTTAAGGTCACTTAATGGATCCGTAGTTTGGTCTTTATCCTCCGGCGCCGATTGAGTCGACTGATCATCACCCGGCTGTGACTCCGGAGTCTCGGTTGAATCGGTCTGATCGATTGAATCGAATCCGGATGGTTTCTGTTCACTTTTCTTCCCATGGAAAAACCAACGCCAGATCTTATAAGACGTACTTTGGGGTACATTATCTTCCTTAAAGACTTCTTTATAAGCTCCATTTCCGGTCCAGCCCAGGACCGCCTGACCGTTATCGGGGTTTACATCAGCCCATATGATACCCGGTGGTTCCGGGAAATCCAAAACCGGACGGTTAGCGGTAATCTTTCTCATATAAACTCCCCATATTTCGGCTGTTGTTGCACTACCGATATTGCCGGTTTTATATTGCATAGGTCGATCCTGACGATCATTACCAATCCAAATGGTAGTTAAAAGATCGGGGGTATATCCGACAAACCAGGCATTGGTATAATCACTGGAAGTACCTGTCTTTCCGGCAGCCGGTCGATCCGGAAGCTTGGCCCGCCATCCTGTTCCGTTGTTAACGACGTCCTTCATCATTGAAGTCATAATATAAGCGGTCTGTGGCGATAAGACCGGTTCACTATTCAATTCAATCGTATATTCTTTTAAGAGATTCCCATGCCGATCCGTAATCTTTAGAAGCGCTACCGGTTTGCTATATATGCCGCCATTGGCAAAAGGTGTATATGAAGCCGCCAATTCCAAAGGTGTAACCCCTTTAGTCAACCCGCCCAAGGCAATAGGAGCTAAATTTAGGTCATTGTTTTTCCCACTTTTGACCAAACTATTAATCCCCATCTGCTCCATCTGTTTGACAACCTTATCAACACCAACTTCTTGCAACAACTGAACCGTCACTGAATTAACCGATTGCTTTAAGGCTTCACGTAAGGTTATTTTACCCCTATACTGACGATCATAATTTTCCGGATTATATTGCGTACCATTCGGTAGAATAATTGATAACGGTTTATCTTCAAATATCGAAGCAGCTGTAAAGCCGTTATCCAAAGCGGTGGCATAAACAAAAGGTTTTACAGCCGAACCAGGCTGCCGATATGATTTAATACTTCTGTTATACTGACTATGTCCATAATCACGTCCGCCTACCATCGCTAAAATTTCACCGGTTCGCGGATCAAGAGTTACCATGGCCGCCTGTGGTTGCGCTTTAGCTGGAACATGTGGCACTGAAAGCATTGCCCGTTCAGCTTCCTGCTGACAATTTAAGTCTAAAGTAGTATAAATTTTATAGCCACCGTATCGCAATTGTTCTTCAGTATAATTTTCGTGGGTGATAAGATACTGACGGATATAGTCCAAAAAGTAAGCGCCGACAGAAGCTACTTCGGTTCGTTTGGCAATTTTAACACTCCTAGCGGTAGCAATTTTGTATTGAGACTTTGTAATATACTTTAAATCCAGCATCCGTTTGAGTACTATATTCCGGCGCTCTTTAGCCGTTTTTGGATGTTTAACCGGTGAATAATTCTCCGGGCTCTGAATAATTCCCGCGACCAATGCTGATTCCTCAAGATTTAACTTGGATACCGGTTTTCCAAAATAAAATCGGGCAGCTGCCTCAACTCCGGCATTTCCATGGGCCAGATAAATACTGTTCAAATAGAGCTCTAAAATCTCTTTTTTAGTATAAGTTTTCTCAATCTCAAGGGCATAGGTTATATCCTGGATTTTACGTGTAAGAGTCCGTTCTGAAGAAAGCAAGGCAATTTTGGCCAGTTGTTGAGTAATAGTACTACCGCCCTCCATCCCGCCGCCGGGTATAAGATCGCGAATTACCGCCCTGGTCATTCCCCGTAGATCAATCCCATTATGCTGATAAAAGCGGGAATCCTCGATAGCAACTACCGCATTTTGCAGATTAGTAGGGATTTTGGACAGCGGCACCCAAATCCGGTTATAATAATAAAGATTACCGATCAATCGGTCATTCCGGTCATAAACCGCTGATGCCATGCTGATATTCTCCAGTTTTTGACGCATATCTTTAGTAAGCACGGCTCCAAAGACAATTACCGAACAAAATACAAAAACTATTAATCCAATCACAACTTTACGTTTCAATTAATCATCTCCAGTTTAAAGATGAGTACATAATCTTTTTTTGTTTCAAAGAGTAGCAAGTCTAATAATGCTTTAGGGAAGCGCTGATTAATTGAATAAGTGACGATTTTGCGCTTCGTAAAATGCCTAATACCGCATATTTGCTTGCACAAAATCGGATTAATCAGCGCTTCCTTAGATAAAACTTAAACTAAACAAACGATACTGATAAATCAGTAATGGTCATTACAAACATTTTAGTCAAAAATTATTATGGTTATCCTGTTTAAATTATCATAATTTTTTTATTACCTGAGGGATTTTCACAATTAAGAGTTTTGACATTCAGCTACAATCACTATATGGTTGTTTACATCAATATCCTTCGCAATTTTTATTACGAATTGATGTAAATCGACAAGCATCGATAGCTTCTTTTATTGTAGTTGAAATTAGATTAAGGTAATTATGAAACTCCCTTACCTATTAAAAATACTATTACATCTTAACGATTCGAAACCCTGTTCAGTTCCTGTTAATTTTAGTCATTTAAAATATTACCATAAAACTAATAAATATTTTCAATTATTTTTGGAATGCGGGTGGATAATCATAATGCCACAGAGGTAAGAGACTCAACGTAATTTATTATAAATTTCTTCTCGGTGTCTTGGAGTCTATCTAAAAATGCTATCGAGGCTTGTCGGCTAGGATCTCCATATATCGATTTCAAGACATGCTATCACCCTATATATTGTAGTAAAACCCTTTAAAAGTTAATAAATGTATATATTATGTTACTATTTGGTAAAACGGTTGAATTTTAGAAAACTCGGATATATAATATAAACAGAAGGCGGGACAAAAAATAGAACACCAGGACAAAAAATGTCCCAGCCAAAAAATAAAGGAGGAATTTTCAATGAGATGTCCGGATTGTAAAAAAGATGTAGGTTTTAATAAGGTATACTGCCCGCATTGCAGTGGTGAGTTATCAGCCTTAAGACACAAAAAAGTTGCTCAACCGGTATACTTCCTAGGTGTGGCTCTATAAAATAATAGCCACACCTCTTTTTTTGTATTTGCAAAAAAACAACATCCACTAATATTTTCTGAAACACACATTGGTTCATGAGTATTTCAGAAAAAAGTGGAAAGTAATTTTTTAGCTGCTACTAAATCAACTTTTCCACTTCAATACTTTTTTCTCCAATATTGTTACCAAGTAATATAAAACAGCCGCTACTACGCAGAGAATCAATACGCTGGCCATCACCAACGCCATATTGAAAACTTGCCCGCCATAAATAATTAAGTATCCTAACCCTTCTTTAGATACTAAAAATTCTCCCACTATGGTTCCGACTAATGATAAACCCAGATTTACCTTTAATGAAGCAATAATAGTCGGCACCGAAGCCGGTAAAGTAACTTTAAATAATATCTGCCTACGGGAGGCTCCAAAGCTATTCATTAATTTAATTTTATCCGGGTTGATTTCATTAAAGCCATGAAACACCATCATAATAGTTACAATGATCGAAATAGCCAAAGCCATTGCGATGATTGCCGGGGTTCCACTCCCTAACCAAACAATAAAGATGGGACCTAAAGCTACTTTGGGAATACTATTTAAAATCACTATGTAAGGTTCCAATACATCAGCCACAGTTTTAGACCACCACAGCAATATGGCGATCAAAGTTCCTCCCACTGTTCCGGTGAAAAACCCGAAAGTGGTTTCCCCCACAGTTGTACCTATATGGGTCCATAACTTTCCGGAATGAAACAGATTGGCGATAGTTGCCGCTATTTTACTAGGTTGACTGGTTATAAAGGGGTCGATCCAGTGGAAGTTGGAACCTACTTCCCAAAAAATAATGAATACCGCTAAAATCAAAAGTTGATAAAAACGAACCATAATCTCTCTGGATCGCATTTTTCGTAAAAAAAAGCCATGACTATCGGAAACCGCTCCTCGGCTTAACCACTTTTCCCACCAATTTAAATCAGTCGTTTTAGCCAATCTGTTCATGGCCCACCTCCAGGTCATTCCATATTTCTTTAAAATACTGACGAAACTCCGGAGCTTGGCGGCCCGCAAAGGGTGAGCCGCCTTTTCCGGTTAAATTAATCAAATATTCCGATTTAATAACTGCCGGTCTGGGAGAGAGAACCAAAATTCGATCGGACATGGCGATTGCTTCGGATATATCATGAGTAACTAATATTACCGTCTTTTTTTCCTGTTTTAATATAGTTGCTACTTCTTCCTCCAAGTTAAGCCGTGTCTGATAATCCAACGCTGAAAATGGTTCATCCAGGAGCAAGATTTCCGGTTCCAAGACTAAAGTCCGGGCTAAAGCGGCCCGTTGTCTCATTCCACCTGAAAGCTCAGAAGGATAACGGTTTAAAAAGTTTCCTAACCCATAACGCTCCAGCATTGCTATGGCATTAACTTTGTGCTTTTTATCCATCAATCCCCTTACTTCCAGGCCGAGGAATGTATTGGTTTTTATATTTCGCCATTCAAACAAATGATCATGTTGAAGCATATAACCAACTTTCGGAGAAGTTCCTTGGACCTCCGTACCGTAAATTAAAACTCTTCCCTTTGACGGAAAAAGTAGTCCGGCAATCAATGATAGAATTGTACTCTTTCCACAGCCGCTAGGTCCAATTAACGACACGAATTCTTCGGACTTAATTTGAAGGTCAATTGAACTCAAGGCCCTTGTTTCCCCTAACTTATTGACATAGGTCATTCCTACCCCGGATAACTCCACTTTATTCAAGATTGGATTACCCCCTGTAAATATTCTTCTTTATTGGACATCCTTAATAGCTTGAACTGCAAACTTGGTATTGACCATGGCTTCGTAAGGAACTTTTTTACTAAGTTCACCGGCGGAATAAATTATCTCCTGCAACCGGTTAAAAGCCGATTTTGTCAAGATTGGATTCTGAGCCCAGGTATCTTGAGCTTGATACCGCCTAATTGAACGGATTAAAATATCTCTCTCAATATCGGGGAAAAAGTTGCCGACCGTATCAGCAATTTGCTCGGCTGTATGGTTTTGAACCCAGATTTGCCCCCGGTAAACAGCATTGGTAAAACGTTGAATCATTTTGGGGTTTTTATTTAGATAATTCTTTCTGGCATGATAGGCGGTATAAGGGATTACTCCGGCAGCAACCCGGTAAGAGGCCACCACGAAACCAAACCCTTCCTTCTCGATTACTGATACCGTCGGTTCAAATAGGGCTACAAAATCGCCAACTCCACTCTTAAAAGCGCCGGCAGTAGCTGTAAATTGAATATTCTTAAGAATATTGACATCTTTCTCCGGAGTCATACCGTTTTCCCGGAGTACAAATTCCAGCACCATTTCCGGGACTCCACCTTTTCGACCGCCAATTATAGTTTTACCTTTTACATCTAGCCAGGTAAAATCGGGCATTGGGTTCCGGGCCATCAAAAAGGAACCGTCACCTTTGGTTAACTGAGCAAAAGCCACTAAATAGTCGCCGGCTCCTTGATTATAGACATACACTGCTGCTTCCGGTCCAATCAAAGAAAACTCTACACTGCCGGAAATCAGTGCGGCAGCACCCTTGTCGGAGCCCCAAGCTGTCGAAAGTTCGATACCTATTCCCTCATCTTTAAAAAAACCTTTATTAATCGCTACATATTGTGGAGCATAAAAAACCGACCTGACCGTCTCTGATAGCCGTATCTTCTCCAACGATCGATTAACGCCCCAAACTATGTTTCCAGCTATCAGCAATAAGAGCAACCCCGTAATAATAATTCTTTTTAACACTATTCCCCCTCCTTAAAAAGCTATGAGTCTAAAATCTAATGCCCAATGCTGATATGAATTTTGGACATTAGCTTTTGACTGGTTCCTATGTTTCTGATGTATTCTATGCTATAGGCATAAAGGAGGTGAGCGATTCTAAGGAAGCGCTGATTAATTGAATAAGTGACGATTTTGTGCTTCGCAAAATGTCTAATACCGCATATTTGCTCGCACAAAATCGGATTACTCAGCGCTTCCCTAAAATCAGCTTTTTTAAGTGCAATGTTTAAAGATAATTTTTTTATCTTTTTACCTGTGTTTTTCCAAATATTTGCTGAATTGTTTCACGATAAACAATCTGGGACAAGCTTTTTTTTACAAATTACATTGCAAAAATCCAGCTTAATGCAACAATTTATGAATAAACCCTGCTGAGAAGTGAAAATTGTTTCACAATCCTTGAGGAACTCCTTAATCTCTTTATTCACCCAAGCTTCTTGTCATATTGTTGAACTCCCCTCCATAAGTATCCTATAGAATATTTCGGATTGTGGAGGTAAAACATCCATGAAGTCGCGGCCCAACTTGAAGAACTTTTTTTATTTGGTTTGTTCCGGATTAATTGTCCAACTAGCCGGGTCTATTTATCGTATTTGGTTGGCACGGACGATTGGCTCGGAGGGTTTGGGGATACTACAAATGATTTATCCGGTATATCGCTTATTAAGCGGAGTCGCTACTATTGGTCTACCGTTAGCCTTGACAAAATGGGTTTCGGAGTATTTAGCTTCTGGAGAATATCTTAAAATTACTCAACTAAAAAAATGGGGGGTTAAAATAGTTGCCATATCCTCTATATTGATAACTTCTTTATTATATTTCAGCACTCCCTTTATGAGTAAATATATATTTACCGATCCCAGAGTTCACGAAGCATTATTAGTGGTGGCTTTTGCCATTCCTTTCTCAGCTTTGTCCGCTATGTACCGGGGATATTTTCAGGGTTCATCATTAATGGCCCCCACTGCAGTCTCGGAAATTATTGAACAGCTTTTTGAAATCTCCGCTGCCGTTATTTTAGTTGAAATTCTTCTCAAAATGATGCCCTTTTCTACTTATACCGCGCCGGTCTTTGGATTAACCTTAGGGGAAGTGGCTTGTTTTATTACCTTACTATTTTTTTTAAATAATCATAAAATAAGTTCGGCAATTCCAGCTGTTGAACCGGAGTTATCTTTACCTCATTCTCAAATTTTCCGTTATTCCTGGCCTATTCTTTTAAATCAAATTGTAGTATCCATCAGTATGGCTAGTGAAGGAGTCATTATCCCCCATTTATTAATTAGTAATGGTTTCGCTTCCACTGTAAGTACGGGATTATTCGGCAAATTAACCGGTATGGCCGAACCAATAGCCTATTTCCCTTTGATTTTTTTGTCTCCATTAGGGTCAGTCATCTCCCCGCAAGTAAGTTCAGCCTTTAAGACAAAATCCTTTACTAAAATCCAGCGGAAAATCTCTCTTTTCTATCTAACATCAGCCTTTTTATGTTTATTATCATTCTTATTAATTCTATTTATGGCAAATCCTTTATCGCGGTTTTTATATAATGATCTCTCTCCGGCTTTATTAATCAAACTTCTGGTTATTGGCTTACCTTTTACCGGGATTGCCATCTTAAATATCTCTATTTTAGCTGCGGTAGGTGTTACTGATAAAATACTGATTATAAGTATTTGGGGAGTTGGTTTAAAAACCTTCGCTCTGATTGTCTTGGTTCCTCTTTTCGGGATTATCGGAGCCGCTTGGGCTATTAATATCACACAGATATTCACCTGCCTCTCCAGTCTCTACGAGCTTAGCAGGGTATTGCCAAGGAGTGGCGGAAGCAATTTTATTAATCTTTTTAGTCCTGCAAAATAATTATTTTTTAGACGGGATTTACACGGATTAATGCGGATTTAGAATGATATTATTTTTAAAGCCCTGAAATCCGCCGCATGAATTCTCCCCAGATTGCAGCAGCCATACCGCTTCCCATCGAAAGCCCATTTGCTACAATTGGTTTATTGGCTTGGTCATTGCCAATCCAAATCCCGGCTAACAAATCCGTAGTGTAACCAATAAACCAACCATTGGTATTTTCATTGGAAGTTCCGGTCTTTCCGGCTGCATCTATGCCGATATTGGCCCTAACTCCGGTACCTCTGGTTATAACTCCACTCATCATCGAAGTCAAAGTTATTGCAGTATCCGGTTGAATAACTTGTTGCCGGCGGATATTTCCCTGATAGATTCTTTGTCCGCTACGATTATTTATCTGAGTTATCGCCAATGGTGATGAATAAATTCCTTGGTTGGCAAAAGAACTATAAGAACCGGTTATCTCCAGCAGAGTTACTCCCTTAGTTAAACCTCCTAAAGCAAGGGGAGCTAAACCTTGATCATTAAGCGCTCCCTTTGCTACCAGACTAGTAAGTCCCATTCTTTTAGCAACTTGGAAGACGTTTGACGGTCCCAATTCCTGTACTAGTTGAACCGCAACCGTATTAACCGATTCCTCCAAGGCTGTTCGGAGGGTAATCTTCCCCCGAAATTTCTTATCATAGTTCTGGGGACGCCAAGGACTGCCATTAACCATTATCTCCAGCGGCTGGTCCACAAATTCATTCTCCGGAGTATAACCGGTTTCAATTGCTGCCGCATATAAAAATGGCTTGATGGCCGAACCCGGTTGTCGGTATATTTGATAGGCCCGATTAGGTTGAGCGGATGTGAAACGTCTTCCTCCGACCAAACCCAAAATTCCTCCTGTTTTAGGGTCCAATATTACTATTGCGCCCTGCGGTTGGATTACACCCCAGCGATCGGGAGTGGCTGCCGGTAAAATATTAATTACTTTTTCAGCTTCAGCCTGAATCGCCCTGTCCATAGTGGTATAAATTTTTAAGCCGGCAGTTCGGATATATTTTTCACTAAATTGAGTCTCTTTTTTTAAAAAGTCGATTACATAATCGGTAAAATAAGCCCCAACGTAAGTTGTCCCCGGCTCATTCAACGTTTTTAATTTTTCTCGAGTGAGTTCAGCAGCTTTTTCGTTCGTAAGATAACCATGTTTATTTAATAAGGACAAAACCAAATTCCGGCGCCTAAGAGCTTTTGTCGGATGCCGGTATGGAGAATAATACTCCGGGCTCTTTGCTAAGCCGGCAATCATAGCGCATTCGGGAATCGTTAATTTTTGAAGCGATTTTCCGAAATATACTTCAGCTGCCGCTTGAACCCCCCAGGCGCCGTGCCCAAGATAAATACTATTCAAATAAAACTCCAAAATCTGCGCTTTACTATATTGCTGTTCTATCCTTATTGCATAGGCCATCTCCCCTATTTTTCGAAAAACATTTTTGGCTTGGGTAAAAAAAAGATTCTTCACCAACTGTTGCGTAATAGTACTACCACCCTGAACTTTACCGCGTTCTTTAATATCCTCATAAAGAGCTCTTCCAATACCGCGAAAGTCAATCCCCTTATGCTGATAAAAACGGTAATCTTCGGTAGCGATAAAAGCTTCTTGCAGTTTCAGAGGAATTTCTCCAATTGGAACCCATAATCTTGTTTTCAAATAAAGAGTAGCTATTTGATTTCCATTCCGGTCATACACCGTAGATGCTTCTTTACTTTTTTCCAATTCAGCCCGGAGATTAAGTCTCCAAACTAACGGGTTGAAAAAGATTAAAAAGATTAACCCAAAACCGGTCAACAAAAAAAGCCCCAGTAAAAACCGGGAGAACTTTCTTGATTTAACTTTTTTAAACCTAATTTTCTTTTTGTTTTTCGCCAATAAGCTCACCCATTTTTATTTTTTACAATAGCTGCAAGATCATACGGAGAGCAGACAATTTTATCCGTTAAAATTATTTTTAATTCAACTTTCCCATTTCAATATTCTTCTTCAGTTAAGTCATGTTAATCAGTATCAATTTTTGAAAATATCGAAAGATATAAGTTGAATTAAATCTCCCGAATAAATATTACGTCCCTAATGCCGGCCGTAATAGAGAATTAATGAATTTAATTCAACTTATTACAGCTGTAAATAAGATGAACTAAATTCTGCTATTTACCTTTCCCCTTCGGCTTTTGGAAGGGGAAAGCTTATTCGTATGACTTAGTTCATCTTATATATTTAACGATTTTTCAAAAATTGATTTCCCAAAGTGTTGACTTAACTGTATAAATTTTAAGGTGAGAAAGTTGTATTGTAATTTTTATTTCTGAAAGTCATTAATTTTAGAGGATTTAAGCCAACTCTGTCAAAAAAATATACATTTATTACCCTTCAAAAGATAATTATAATCTTTGAAGATATATATAGAATTAACCAAAAAGGTATAGGTAAAATGAATCAAATCGAAATTACTTACATTTTCCATAATTGTTTCATTTTAAAATGGGAACGGCAGACGTTTCTTTTTGATTATCCCGCTGATCAATACCTTACTGAGCCAATGCGGAAAACAGTAATTTCAACCGTCAAAGATACCGATTTATCAATTTTTTCTTCCCATAACCATCCCGATCATTTTAACCGGAATATCACCAGCCTGAATACATATTGCCGGAAAGTAACTTATATTCTCTCCAAGGATATTTTAAAAAAGAATCGTCAATTACTTGAGTTACCATGTTGTATTACCGCCGGGCCCGACCAGGTTCTACAAACAGATTGTTTGGAGATAACAACATTCCGGAGCAATGATCAAGGAGTCGCTTTTCTTATTAAACTAGCCGGCTTATTTATTTATTTCGGCGGCGACCTGGCTAATTGGCACTGGGATGAACTGACAAAAGCGGAAGAAAAGTTATTAGTGAATTATTTTAGGGAAGTACTTACCAAATTGCAATCATGGCCGATCAGTATCGCTTTCTCCAACACCGATCCCCGCTTAAAAAACTGGGCCGGAGCTGCTCAATTTATAGAAACTATAAAGCCTAAGCTTTTTGTGCCGATGCATACATTTGGAGAGACAAATAAATTAAGTCAATTTATCGTTGAAAATCCCAATCTCCCATCCCGGATTTTTATCTATCGGGATACTGGAGATAAAATTTCCTTGGAAGTAAATTAATAAATATTTAAATCTAAAATCAGACCCTTTGTCCCTGTCCCTGCATAGGGAAGACCACCATCCTCCGAAACGATTAAATTGAAAGATCTTCAAAAAATGAATTACTATAATCATATACATTTAGGTGATTAATGTATTTTGTGGTTTATAATGTTATCTTAGATTTAGGAGGCAGTTTGCAATGATAAATAAAATAGAAGAATATGAACCGACTATATCGGATAGAGTTCTGGGTATTATTTGGCGTAGTATACTAGTAGGTTGCGCTTATACTATAACAGTCTTCGCTATTGGAACCATCTTGGCCAAAGTGGGAATTCCTTTTCCAAATACCGGTAGTTTAAGCAATAGTAAACTTTGGTTTTTAGGCTCATCAATATTAATGGGGTTTGTAATCGGCGGTATCTCACAGATAGTGCACACTTCAAAGCTGAACCATTTTATGACCTGGGCATTATTATTATTTCTCAATCCTCTTTCAGTAACTATAGAAACGGCTTTCCTGGCGCCAAGCTTACTTCCGGTTCAAACAATTCCCGCAGTCATGCTGGCCCAATTCGCCGCTTCATTAGTAGCTTCCTTGTTAATTACCTTAATGTTTTCCTCTTCATCAAGACAGAATTTCGGTCCTTACTTCAAACGTTCATCTTCTTCCTGGATTATGCGGATTATGATTTGTATGGGAATCGCCCTCTTACTATATTGTTTTTTGGGAGCGACCGATTATAAATTAATTCCGCAGCTGTTTTATGATAGTTATCAAATTAATTTAAACATCCCGGCAGTGGAAGTAATCTTTGCCATCGAATTTATTAAGGCTTTCTTGATTGTCCTATCATTGATTCCTTTAATAATGACCGTGGGAGCGACTAAACGGTTTATCGGAGTTATTTGCGGCTTAACTCTTATTATATTAGGTTGTATCAGCCCTTTTTTACAAGTCTCCAACCTTCCAATGTTCCTGCTGTTAGCCAGCTCCGGTAAGATTTTTCTGCAGAACTTTTTCATCGGTATGATTACCGGCGCTGTCTTAGGTAATCCCTCTCGGATTGAAACCGAAGGAATATCGATGATTGATTACATCCGGCCGCCTCTTAAAGAATTGGTAGATTTCCTATCACAAAATATTAATAATCTTCGACGACGGATTCCGTTTATCAAACAATCTCCAGTCAAGCCTTTAGAAATAGAAGCACCGGGGGAAGAAGAAGATTCCACGCCGGCTTCCGAAGATATGGAATTATGGCAACGAACCCGAAGAAATCAAGTCAAATTTAACGAATTTTGGGATAAATAATTATTGTCTCTATATAATTCTTAATGTAATAGAATAAGAATCCAGAAGTCAGAAGATTTTTGGGCTAAATTTTCAAAGTCTCATTTGAAACCTTCTGGATTCTTGATTCTAAATTCTATATTCTTCGTTAAATAAAGTCTTTAATTACTGGCTCCTGACTCCTGTCGCCTTATACTATTACTTACTACTCCCACTTTATCTCTTTTCCCAAGAACAAAAAGGGGTCTACCGCAGTTTCGCCGATCCGGAAGGTTAGGTGCAAATGAGGTCCGGTAGCCAAGCCGGTGGATCCAACTAAACCAATGGTTGCTCCTTCCTCAACCATCTCTCCTTCTTTTATGTTTATCTTTGAAAGATGCCCATAAGTTGTAAAGAGGTCCATACCATGATGGATTATTACCGTTAAGCCGGTTAAATACAGCTTGTCGGCGAAAATAACCTTACCCCGACTGCAAGCCGAAACAGGAGTTCCAGTTGGTGCTGCCAGATCAAGTCCCGAATGGCGTCCGTTTTCAATATCATTAACATATCTAATTAAACCAAAATCCGTTGTCAACCTACCTTTTAGAGGCCAACTGAAAGACCTTTCCCAAAGAGGTGGCAAAGCCTCCAACATAGCCTTTTCGCGTACCGTCGTAGCTTTAACAGTATCTGAATTACGGTTATCGGTTGTTAATATTGTTTTCCTGGTCTTTTCCGGAACTCGGATCCGATCCTCGGGATAATCCCGTTTCAGTATTTCCACTAGATACTCTCGAGTATGAGATTCAGTACCTGATGAAACAGTCACTGTTAAGGGATATACCCCAGGTCTAACATAATAAGAAACAGCCAAAAAGCCGATATACCGGTCGGAATTTGCCAATAATTCTTTGGTCTTATTTAAAAATTTAACTTTAACAATTGAGTTAGGCGGTTCATTGGCGACAACTTGAAGAAATTCTCCGGGGTGAATAGAGTCAGCCAGAAATTTAACCTCATTATCTTCAGCCTTAACAACAATCCCACTTGATAGTAAAAGCATTAAAGCGATCAAAATAGAACTAATAACACATCTCCTGATAAACATTGCAATACCACCTTTATCCCAACCTTTGAGATTTTTATTGTTAATATTATCGGACACTTTGTAAATTTCTATATAAGGGAATTTCAGTAATTACCTTAATTAAGGTTTGAAATAAGTCGATTAAATCAATTTTTAACCACGAAGATTATATCTTTCCTCTATTATAATGATTTTCTTCGTGACCTGTATTCTAGGATGGGATGAAGTCGTGGAGGACATGGATGTCCGAGAGCGACTAGCGCTCTTCTTGGTTAAGGGTATTTTTCTTTATAATTTGAAACTAAGTTATATGGCTAAAAAAGGATTGTTGTGAAATTGGCGAAATATTATTATTAGGGCTTTATTCCGGCTTATATATTCAACTAATAAAGGATGGTCTATAAATGACCCGTCAAATTGTAAAAATAGGTGTTACGGACCTTCTTGAGCTTCTCTTTCATCCCAAAGATCTGGGTACTGCTTTTTTTCCGGTTACCAGAGGCCAGGAAGGTACTGAAGGTCACCAACTACTATATTCCCAAAGACCCTCCACCTACCAAAAAGAAGTGCCGATTGATTGTTCATATGATTGGAATGAATATCAATTAATGATTCAAGGCCGGATTGACGGTGTTTTGGAATCGGATAATGAAACTATTGTAGAAGAAATAAAGACCACTTATTTATCTATAGCCGAGCTTACTCCGGATCGCTATCCGCTTCATCAAGCCCAATTAAAGTTATATTTATATTTCATGATGAAGAAATACCCGGAGAAAAAGATTACCGGACGTTTAACCTATTTAAACCTGGTCGCTCTCTCGGAAAAATCTTTCCCTTTAGAGGTTTCGTTAGAAGCCGGCCGCGGCTTTTTTCAAAGTCTGGCAGTTAATTATCTTGCGTCCTTTCAAGAAAGAAATACCTGGTTAAAAACCCGCAATGATTCTCTGAATAAACTGTCATTTCCTTTTCCCGAACGCCGCTTGGGGCAGGATGAATTAATCGAAATGGTTATGCTCGCCCTGGAACAGGAAAGAGATCTTTTTGTTGAAGCAGCTACCGGGATCGGCAAAACCATCGCTGTCCTTTATCCTGCTTTAAAGCACTTAGCCGTAAGTGAACGGATTAACCAGATCTTTTTCCTGACAGCCAAAACCGCCGGCAAGGAAATTCTTAAAAAAACAGTCCAGGCGGCGATGAAAGAAGGGTTACGCCTAAGAACGGTTTTCATCGAGGCCAAGGAAAGAGTTTGTTTCTCCCCTGGTTCCCAATGTCATCCTCTATATTGCCCTTATGCGGTTGACTATTATCCCAAAGCTGAACAAGTCATCCCCAGGCTTCTGGAAAAGGAATGCATATTACCGGAAATGGTATTGGATGAAGCCGAAGAGTCGAAACTATGTCCTTTCGAGCTCTCGTTGGACCTCTCGCTTCACGCCGATTTAATTGTTGGCGACTATAATTATGTATTTGATCCTGGAGTGTACTTGCGCCGGTTCTTTGCTTCCGGTCGTAAGGATTTTCTTTTTTTAATCGATGAAGCTCACAACTTGGTAGCCCGAGGCCGGGACATGTATTCCGCGACTCTTAGTTTGGAAGATTTGGTAAGTTTCCGGCTGGAAACCGGTTCAGCCGACCGCCGGATTGCTGCATGTTGCAGCGCCATAGAAGATTTCTTTCGAATTTGGCTGCATGAGATTGAGGAAGAACGCCGTCCCGGGATCCGTTTATCCCATTTACCCGATTTGTTTGAGCCGGCTTTGGAAAGGTTAAACGCCCAGGTAGAACTTTTACTGCGTAAACGTCTCCCTGCTGAACAGCGGGAACGAATCCGCCAGTTTTATTTTAATTTGACTTCTTTTACCCGGATAATATCATTGGTAGGACTAGTAAATAAAGAATATGCCATTTATGTCAAGCGTGATGCCGAAAAAACTATTTTACGTTTATTCTGCCTAAACCCCGGACCGCTTTTACAACGTAAGATCGAACAAGGTCGGCAGGCAGTTTTCTTTTCCGCCACTCTTTCCCCGCTCAATTATTTCCGGGAACTATTAGGCGGAGCTCCGGATTCCCTTAGTTTACAACTTTCATCACCTTTTCCTCAAGAAACAAGACTTTATCTTCATGTGCCCGGGATAGACACCAGATATCGGAGTCGTGAAGCTACTGCGCCTGCTTTAGCCCGCTGTATTACTGATTTGGTTACTACGCATATCGGAAACTATTTAATTTTCTTTCCTTCATATACTTATTTAAAAGCAGTTTGGCCTCAGATAAAACAAGCCCTGGCCGGACAGGCCTCTATTTACGCACAGGCGCCCTCTATGAAAGAAGGCCAAAAAAAAGAGTTTTTACGCCGGATTACTACTACCGGCACCGGCCGTTCCAATGTTGGACTGGCCGTATTGGGCGGTCTTTTCGGAGAGGGAATAGATTTACCCGGTGAACAACTGGTGGGAGTAATGATTATCGGCCCCGGATTGCCGGTTTTAAGTGATGAACAAGAATTAATCCGAATGTATTTTGATGAAAGAAACGGTGAGGGATTTCTCTTTGCTTATCTGATCCCGGGACTAATCAGGGTTATCCAGTCGGCCGGCCGGGTCTTCCGAACCCCCGATGATAAAGGAGTAGTACTCCTGGTAGATGACCGTTTCCAAGACGAACGCTACCAGGAACTATTACCCCCGGACTGGTTCATGCCCGGCCGCCCCTTCTCCAATCCTGATTATAAAAGAGTTCTACAAGAATTCTGGGCTAAAAAATAAAATCACGAAATCCACTAAAAGCCCAAATCAGAATCGCAAATCTTTGTCGGCTATATCTTATATTATAAAATGACTATCTAGTTAAATCAGCTATAATGTATTTAAGGCAAGAATTAAGCTGTCTAACTGCGACCCCTCGCCCCTGTATTAGGGGCAACCACCATTCATGGAAGTCTAAAATCTAATCTTCCGTGAAGGCTATATTTATCAAACATGCAAAATCTTTCAAGTTTTATTTACTACAAAGGATGGTGGTTATCCCTGTTCAGGGACAAAGGGTCTCTGATTTTAGGCTTACTTTCTTTTCCACCGGCAATTTTTTATCAGAAATCAGACCCAAATAACTGCCATTACTTTTGCCTCTCGCCTCATGCCTCATGCCTCACTTCTTTTCTCTCATCCTCCTCGGATTGGGTGACACCGATTGTCTCTAAAGTTACCCTTCCGTGTCTTTCCCATTGATTATCCTTAGTAAGCAATTCAAAAGTAATGATTGGGATATTACGTTCTCGTCCATAGTAAGTACCCATCGAACCCGGAGTTGCATAACCAATATCTTTTCTAACCGGTAAACCATTTTTAGCGGATATGGTTTTGGCAATCTCCTCCGCCGGTCCATCATAATTCACACAACCAATATTGGCATGAAAAGATAAAATCAGCTCCGGTTTATATTCGTCGATTATTTTCAAAATGGCTTGAGTCTCAGGCTCAGAAGCAGCCTCCTTCCCGGGATTACAATATTTTGTAAGACTACCTTGCCTAAAATCTTTAGTAGGAAAGTTGCGATTGATGTCGATACCCCGGGCGTTTACTCTGGTATTGGCAGCGTATCCATCCGGATTGGCTACCGGTATAACAATTACCCTTGCTTTAAAATCATCAATTGAGCGGGACTGTAAATCAGCCAGCAAAGCATGGGCCAATTTTATTCCCGAACGTTCATCACCATGTACTCCTCCAATCACTAAGGTTGTAGCAGAACTTTGTTTACCATTAAAAATATAGACCTTAATATCACGGCCTTTTACTGATGGGAATGTCAAAACTTCATTCAAGGCTGAAGAAACCTCCTCCGTTTCCGCCTTAACCCCTTTGCCGCCTTCAGCCTGCTTCCAAAGAGAGAAACTTAACCAACAACTACTAAAAATATTTCCGGTTAAAATTACTGCTTTAAAAATTAATATTCCAAAACCATTGAACATGTTACTCCGTTTATAAATCATTCAAGCAAAATCCTCACTTTTCTGCCTGTAGCATGGGTTTTGTTAAATGGTTACACTATTTATCAAGTATACTTGATAAAAAATTCTTTTTCGAGAAAAAAACGTCTATACCTGCACACATTTTTAGTCCATTTTGCCAACATTTACATTCGCTTTGAATTTACTCCAGTGAATTCGGTTTGAAAATAATCAGGAACTTAAAACCCATTCTTCTCCAGTCTAATAAGGGAGGATCAGTTGTAATAATCACCGAAAAAGTCATCAGAGGTGATATTTGTTGAAACAAAGATTGATAAAAATTCTATTACTATTAATGTGTTTTCCGGGGATTCACTCGCCGGCTTATGCCCAATTACAATTGGTGATTGAAGCCCAATCCCAAGATAATGAATATACTAATGAAAATGATTTATATTTACTGGCGAAATTAATTACCATTGAAGCAAAAGGTGAACCATTCGAAGGCCAAGTAGCAGTTGGAGCAGTAGTCCTTAATCGGGTACAAAGTTCCAAGTTTCCTGATTCAATTAGAAAAGTGCTTTATCAGCCGGGACAGTTCAGTACTATTCGGCAATTAAATAGAACAATCCCAAAAGATTCTTCTATAAGAGCCGCCAAAAAGGCATTCCATGGAAACGACCCCTCCCATGGCGCCTTATACTTTTACAATCCGGTGACTTGTTCCCCAAAAGCCCGTCGCTATATAAAGAGCTCCAATTTCCGGGTTACCGCTAGAATCGGCCGGCATGTTTTTTACAAATGAATATTGTTATCCTCTGCGTCTCTGTGCCTGTATGGTATAATCAAAATTAAATAAAAAGAGACTGCCTTTTTAGACAATCTCAAAAAATTTATCACATACTCGGTGCTCGACCGCCGCCACGACCTCCTCGTTTGGAGTCCGTACTTCGCCGCAAATCGGAAAGTCTTTCATCCGAATCCTTCATAAACTTTGCCAGCTTATCTTCGAACGATTGCTTTGGTTGTTGCGGCCTCCGCTCGACTCGTGGCTGGGCTTGCCTGATCGAAAGACCGATTTTGCCTTTATCCAAGTTCAAAACCTTTACCTTGACCAGATCATTTTGTTTTAAAAAATGATTAACATCTTTTACATACTCATCCGCTACTTCTGAAATGTGAACCAATCCTGTTTGGCCGTTTGTGAGCTCAACAAAAGCTCCAAAATTAGTAATTCCGGTTACTTTACCATCTACGATCTGGCCAATCTCTAACGACATACTCCAACAATTCCTCCTCTTCTTTATAGGTCCGCTTGGTCATAATAGAAACCCAACTAAATTGAATTCGACAAGCATCCCTTGACATAGTATATTATATCTTATTAGAAAAAGTGTTGTCAAGACAAGCCTGATGAAAGGCTTTTACCAAATCAAGTTATAAGCAAAATTATCCCCGTATAAGCTGGTAATAATTGAAAAAATATTCTAACAGATTATAATAAATTGTTTTTAGCAACACATTGAGTGGTTATTCTTTTCAGCCTTAAGCTTCGGAAATCCGGTTCTAATTCCATCGTCATATCTCTAATTTCACATTTGGCGTCACTATATACCGGTTTTAAATTTTCGGGAAGAGTTATTCTGATTTTCGCGGGTCTATGATGATAAACAGGCAAATAATCTAATTGAATAAGGTTACCAATCGTTTGATACTTTAAACTAATATTTCCAAAATGAGTCGGTAAATTATCAATTTCAAGAGCACCTTGACTCCAAAAGTCATAATTTAGAGTTCCCGGTAGTAAATTTAAACAGTTTTCTTCCTCTATTACAAATAAATCCCGGATGAATAACAAAACCCCATAAGTAACCTGAGGATCATGACCATTCTTTCCGATCCCTTCAAAAGTCAATGGACTGATACGATCAGGCCAGTTCCATGTCTCACCGGCTGTTGACAATAGGAAATCTAGTAATGAGGTACAGTCATAACCCTCCCTTAACAATATTTCTCCAAATTGAGCAGTTAAGGCCAAGTCGATTCCTTGAAACTCCAATGGTGAATATAATCCTCCCCAGGATAAGTGGTTATTTAAAAGATGTTCAATAGAGGCAACAATGAAAGGGTTATCCCTCTCCCATAGTCTCAACGGGTATGAAACCGCCAAATTTCCGACTATCTTGGCTCCCCGTCCGCCCCTGGGGTTTAATGGGATTATTTTTGAACCATGGAACTTTCCGGTTTGAGATAAAGAGCTTGTTATCCCGGACCACAGTCTTAAATATTGTTCCTTAAAAATTTCTCCTTCATTTATTCGACCCAAAGACTGGGCTAATTCTACCATTGACTTTAAGGCCGCACAAATCCAAAAATACTTTTTATAATAATCAGATTTAGCTTGTAAAATCCGTTTTTGTTTTTCATTAAAAAAATCCAATCCTTTTTGATACCATAACCCTTCTCCCATCCGCTTTAACACTGGCCATATTTTCTCTAAAAAATCGGTATCCCTAAAGATTTTATAATGGTCGCCAATCGCCCAAATCAATTCTTCCGGACTAATTAGCTTTTCCGGAAGACTTCCATCCCAATGAATCCTTCGAAGACACTCTTTCAGGTAATAGCAGCTTACTGTCTTATTAAAATAACAGTTTAGAACCCTAATGTGATTAACTGTTTTTGGTAAGCTACTAGTAAATCCTTGAAAATAATTCAAGTTAGCCGCTAATACTTTGTCAAGCTTTGTTCCGGTTTTAATTTGGAGTTGTAATTTCTCATCCTCTTTCCAACTTGGGAGTAATCCTTCTTTTAAAATCCCAATCAAGTTTGAACCGGAATACCATTGGTTTTTGCCGCCAATGAATATTCGTATTTTTGTTAATTCTGCGGGCAATCCTATATAGCCAATTAAACCGGTAGCCAACCCTTTAGCAGAATTAATACTGTTGTTACCTTCCCCAACTTTGAAAAATCGGCTGACATCACCATTTTCTTCATTAGTGAAATAACAAAAATTTGGTTCTTTTTCAAATTCTAAAGCTGTCCGGTTATTTATTTTTAAGCAGTTATCTTTATATTCGAGAGAACGTATACTTGATAAACCATCATTATCGTAGGGCCTGATAACAAAAGAGACGGTGGCTATTTTAAAACCACTCCTACATTTTCCCGGCTGAAGAAAATAAGAGATCCGACCATATTCCACCCATGGTTTTAAAAGAGTAGTTATTTCGAAACCTGGAAGTTGATAATTGGTCTCAACCGCGAATTCATTTTCGGAAATTTTTTGAATAATACTAGGAAAATTAACCGGTGTATACAATTTTTCGTCTAATTGAATCCACAACTCAATTGAAATTCGAAATTTCGGAAGATAAATGACTCCATACCGATCAATTTGTACTGTTTCTCTTGACTTTAAGGGCCGAAGCGTAATCCAACTACGGCAAGATAAATTGATAAACCTATTATCACCAATCATAAAGCTTGGTTTTAACGAGTTATTTTGTCTCTCATACCAGTGCGGCAAAATCCAATCTTCTATCTGGGATAGAGTTTCCGTCTTATATGATGATAATAAATTTAACTTAATTTTTTCTAAGAAATTAATCTCCGGCATATTATCCCTCCATTGATAACCCCTGGGCAGCAGACCAATGCCAAATCAATTAATGGTCAGTTGTCTCTGTATCTATTGATGATCCCTGAATACGTTAATATAACTATATTCTACCTCAAGAGGGATAATTTAATTAATAATTTTTTTCCGTGATTTTTTTCTAAGGAAGCGCTGATTAATCCGATTTTGTGCGAGTAAATATGCGGTATTAGGCATTTTGCGAAGCGCAAAATCGTCACTTATTCAATTAATCAGCGCTTCCTTAAATATTATTTTTTTTAGTGAGCCTCCAAAAATAGTAGCCACCGGCAATAAGGGTGCTATAAAAAGTATACGTTTTCCAAAGCAAAACGAAAGTTCCAACCCGGGCCGGGCCGGTTAAATTACGAAATAAATATAGTAATAGAAGTTCCGACCCGCCACTACCACCGGGAGTCGGAATAAAAATCTGGCCAAAATTAAATAATAGCTGCCAACTGATTAGATAAAAAAAAGAGATTGGTTTTCCAATAGCCCAAAAAATTATAGGCGCCAATAATAAATAAAAAAACCAATACATTATAGTGGCTATCACCGCCCAAAAAATACTATTGGGGTTCTCCCGGACCAGTAATAACCAACTTTCTTTAAAAAGAGACCATTCTTGTTGCAGATGATTACGCCACTTTTTTGCCTGGATGAATGAACCGATTCTGTTTATCCAAGGCCACTTTTTAATCTTCTCCCAAATTCCGGTATACCGATAAAGAAAATAAGTAACTACCCCCAATAATAATAACAATAGCAACCAAGGCCAAAAAGAGAAGTTTAAATTAAATCTACCAATACTTTTAATAATTCCAAGGTTGGTTATTAGCGCAACCGGGATCAGAATAAAGAACATTGCCGTATTTAAACCTAAATCGACAACGGTAAGTGCAGTAGCTTTCCCTAATGTAATACCTTTTTTATGAAGCAAATAAATTTGTAAAGCTGTTCCGCCGGAATTAAAAGGTGTAACATGGGAGATGAAACAGGTTGCTAGATAAAGACGTAAAAAGTATAACAATTCGATCCGGAGCCCCATCCCAATACCTATCATGTGCATTCGATATGATTTGGCCAGCCAGACCAGAAATAAGGAAATAAAACCCATCCCAATATAAAACCAGTTAATTCCCGAAAAACTTTCTTTCAAAGGAACCTTGGCAATTAATTTAAAAATAAGGTAAAAACTAAAAATACTAAATAATAATGTATACCAAATACCATTACCAACCTTGTTTTTCTCGGTCATATAGCCTCCTGATTTTCCACTCGCTTCTTTCAGGTACTATTTCTTTTAGTTTAACTAATAAATCATCGATAGTGATGGCTGCCATACAATAAGCTTTTGTACATCGCGGTAAATATTGCCAAATTCCTCCGCCAAAACGGTAACAGGGGCTACATGGTAAACCTTTATAAATATAAAGATGCCGTGTTGGATCATAGGGATAAAACTGTCGGGGATCTGTCGGTCCATATAACCCAATAGTTGGAATATCCAAGGCTGCAGCCAGATGTAAAGGCCCCGAATCATTACCGATAAAAAGAGCGGAGCGTTTTAAAAGGGCGGCTGTCTCTGTTAATTTTAACATTCCTACTGCTGAAATTATATTTGGAATCCCTGATTTAATCAGCAAAGAGTCTTCTACATCTTCAGAACCACCAATCAAAACAACTTGGCAATTTGTCTCTTCCATTAAAAAGTTGATGATTTCTATAAAGTTAGTAACTGCCCAACGTTTTCGGATAAAAAAATGCCCTCCTCCGTGAATGGCAATTAAGGGACGTTCTTTATCATAACCGGAGCCCTGTAAAAAAATATCCACTATTTGTTGTTCCTGCTTACTATACCAAAATTCTGTTTTAGTGGAAACGCTATTGATACCAATAAGTTGCAAGACTTCCAGACACATTTGGACTACTGACCGATTCGGTCGTACCGAAATCAATGTAAAATCACTCCAGTGAGGAGTACCACAAAATCGGGTAAAAAAGCCACCTAATTGTGATAAACTGACTGCTAGATCAAAACCTTCTCTTCTTATTTGGTTCAAAATTTTAAACAAGTCCCATTTTTCAATGATTGTGGTTATTTCCAAGTTATAGGGGTTCCATTTTAAAACCGCGGTCGCTGCGGGAGTGGCTAAGACAACAATTCGAGCTTGCGGGTAATTTTCTCGCAAAGCTCGAATAGCGGGAGTTGCAAATATAGTATCCCCCAAGGGGCTGAGACAAAGAACTACAATTTTTTTAATGTTTTCCGGGTTCGTAGTGCTCTCTCCTCATTTGGGTTTTGTTCCAACTTTATATTCTTCAGGTTGGGCCGGATATATACTAGTATTTTCTAAAGTCTGCTTAATTTGTCCGTTTGGCAATTGAACCATACGCCATAGTTCAACTTTATAGCCATTTTGACCATCTTGAGTTTTTATCTTTTTACCTTCATATAAAGTCGAATCAGGTACTTCAACCGTTTTATACTGGAATGTCTCTAAAATATTATTTTCCAAAGTAACCTGTTCCCAACCGGTCTTTTGACCCAAAACCGCTACCGTAACATATGGTGGTTCAACTGCGGCTGCCAATAAAATAGGTTTTTGGTTGTTGTTTTGAAAAATAAAATCAACACCTCCGTAAACGACGGTTGCATCACGGCCTAGAGGAACATAAGTACTGGGGATAGTGTGATTCCGGCGTTGAATCACTAGTAAATTGGCCAATAATACTGAATTATAAAGAGTAGTCGAAACTTGGCAAATCCCGCCTCCGATACCAGGGATTAATTTTCCTTGGAAAACTACCGGCGCCTCTTTATAACCGGCTTCCGACGCCCGTGGCCCTACCCAAGTATTGAAAGAAAAACTTTGTCCGGGATAGACCAATGAATTATTGATAGCGCTGCATGCAATCTTTATATTTTCAACCCGATCGGTCTGATTTGAGTTAAATTTAGTACTATATATACCCATTACTTGATCGAGACCCCACTGCTTGATATCAGCTTCATTAAGAGGTGGAATGATTGTTTTAATTGGAATACCGATCTGATTTATATTTTTAGCGGTTAATGATTCTTTGAGCAATGTTGTCAATTTATGATAATCGATTATCTTCCCGGCCCGGCTGTTGGTATATGAAATTTTTCCATCTTTGGTAACTGAAATAACCGAACGAACAGGTTCTACAGCAACTCCGGCATCAAGTAAACGGTAAAAAGATTCCAAAATATCCTGATTATAATAGACCACCGGTTTAAGTTCCCGGCCTTTGCGATAAATCCTAAATCGAGTGGAAATTCTTGACCAGATTGAGCCGGTTCTTCCAATTAAATAAGCATCTCTTACCGTGGCTGTTAAATCCACCTGGAAACCGATTGCCCCTAAAACTACCGGTACATTACGGTTATTATAACTTAGGATTACTTTTTTCTCCGGCAATGAGCCTAGATTTTTCTCTAATTTCCAGGCTGCTTCATCCAACTTCAGCCCTCCAATATTTACGCCGGATACTGATAAGCCATGTAGGACCTTTCCATTAGTCGACCTGAAATAAAAGAGAATCAGTAGGAAAATGATGATTAAACAAGTAAAAAGAGTATATACAAATTTTTTTTCTTTAAACGACTCTAATATTTCCATATACATGCCCCGGACAACCTCCGCTTCTTCATTCATTTTGGCTTATATATCCTTCATTATGAATATTTAAAGAATAAGCGACATAGACTATAGTATCTAAATAAGGGAGTTTCATAATTACCTTAATTTAATTTCAGCTACAATATATAGTGAATTACCCGAATGCGACTATCAATATATTGTAGCTGAATGTCAACATTTTTAATTATGAAAATCCCTCAAATATGATGAAGCAAATCTCTCAATGGAAGGAGCTTGCCTTTGTGGAGTCCCATTACAAAAATAACTGAAAAAACAAATTTGTTAGGTTTTAATGCCCGGGTTCATGTTGATAACCCTTTAGCGGATTCAATCTTTCAGTCTAATCTCTCATTATTCCTAATGAAACTCTATAATCCATCTCTTCCCTTAATTATTCTCTGCATCGGTACTGATCGCTCCACCGGAGATAGTTTAGGTCCATTAATCGGTACAAAACTGGAAGCTGCCAACCTAAAAAATATTAAAGTTTTTGGAACCCTGGAGGAGCCGGTTCATGCTGTAAATCTACAGGAAGCAATCGATGTAATTAATCTTAACTATAAAGAACATTTTATACTGGCTATTGATGCCTGCCTTGGACGTACTGAAAGTATCGGTTATATAAGTATCAAAGAAGGGTCCTTACAACCGGGAACCGGAGTTAATAAAAATTTACCGGCGGTTGGTAATCTTCAAATTATCGGTATTGTGAATGTCGGCGGTTTTATGGAATATATGGTATTACAAAATACCAGGCTAAGTCTGGTCATGAAAATGGCCAACATTATCAGTCAAGGTATTATAAAAGAAACTCAAAAGCTTAACCCTGTTGAAACTTCAACAATTGAAGCCGCTCCTGCTACTGAACAATTATATTTATAGTTTTATTTAAATAACATTGCAGCGCCTACTATACCTGCTTCATTACCCATTTGTGCTACTTTAATTTCGGTTTCCGGAATCCCTTTGCAATAAATCCCTTCTTTAACTAATCGCCGTAAAGGTTTTAACAAATACTCCCCTTCATTGCATACTCCGCCGCCTATGACCAAAATTTCCGGTTCAAAAATATTGATCACATTTATTAACCCTGCCGCTAGGTATTTAATATACTGCTCAACTACCTGTTTTCCGGTTTCATCATTTTGTTTAGCAGCGTCAAAAGCGGTTTTAGCGTTAATCTTACTTAAATCACCGTTTATAAGCTTATTTATTAAAGATTGCGAATTTTTAACAGCTGCTTCCTTGGTTTGTCGAATTAAGCCGGTAGCAGATGCATAAGATTCCCAACAACCTTTCCGACCGCAAGTGCATAACTCTCCATCATAAACTATGACCATGTGGCCTAATTCAGAAGCCGCATAATTGAATCCGCTATAAATTTTATGATTGATAACAACTCCCCCACCAATCCCGGTCCCTAAAGTTATAGTTATCGAATGTTCTACCCCTTTAGCTGAGCCGGCTACACTCTCTGCTAGAGCAGCACAGTTGGCGTCATTCTCCAGGTAGATTGGGAGATTGATATATTTTTGCATTTCCGCTCTGATGGGAACGTTATAAAAATTTAGATTATTAGCGTAAACTAAAATTCCCTCTTTATGATCCGGAGTTCCCGGACTGCCAATCCCAATTCCTTTTATCTCGTTCAATTCTTTACCGGAATCTTTTATGATTTTTTGGGTCAACATGGCCATATCCTTTATAATTTCCTGATATCCACGTTCCCGATAAGTTGGAACACTATCGCGTATAATAATTTCACCATTCTCATTTACTAATCCAGCGGCAATTTTAGTTCCTCCGAGGTCAATCCCTATATAATTCAAATCATTCACCCTTCCTCTGTATTAAGGGAGTTTCATAATATTTATTCGAATTTCTAATTATTTAGTTATGAAAATCCCTCATTAAATGAATTAAAGGAAAAATGCCCTTAATAAAGATGGACATTTTTTCTTAGAAATTATTCTACATATAAGCTAATCCCCCTTTAAAAAGAATTATAAATTTAAAAAACCCCCTGACGGGGGTTTTTTCTTAATAATATGAGTTAAATCTTAAGCTATTGCTTTTTCGGTATCTTTATCGAAGAGGTGAATCTTGTTGGCATCAAAGACAACCTGGTGTTTTTCACCATCTACAGCTTTGGTATGGGACTCAACGCTGGCTGTAAAGGAATGTTCACCTACGGACATATAGAGGTAAACTTCGGAACCGATAAGTTCGGAAACTTCAACCATACCGGTGATGACTTCATCTTCTTTAGCATTTGGAACCATTATCCGATCACTGATTGCTTCCGGTCGAATTCCCAAAACAACCTGTTTGTTGAGGTATTGACGAACATATTTGAACTTACCATCCGGAATGTTAATTTTAAAAGATTTACAATCGACTACTAATTTACCACCGTCTTCTTTGACAACTGCATCCAAGAAGTTCATTGGCGGAGTTCCAATAAATCCACCTACGAATACATTAGTCGGGTTGTCATAAACATCAAGCGGAGTACCAACTTGTTGAATCACTCCGTCTTTCATAACTACCATCCGGTCGCCCATGGTCATGGCTTCAGTTTGGTCATGGGTAACATAGATAATGGTTGTTTGGAGACGGTTGTGCAATTTACTGATTTCTGCACGGGTTTGAACGCGTAATTTAGCATCCAAGTTAGAGAGAGGCTCATCCATTAAAAATACTTTCGGTTCACGAACAATAGCGCGGCCTAAAGCAACCCGTTGTCTCTGACCACCGGAGAGAGCTTTCGGTTTCCGATCGAGTAAGTTTTCGATACCAAGAATTTTAGCGGCTTCTTTAACGCGACGATCGATTTCACTCTTAGGGAATTTACGTAATTTCAATCCAAAAGCCATGTTGTTGTAAACATCCATATGGGGATAGAGGGCGTAGTTCTGGAAAACCATAGCGATATCACGATCTTTGGGAGCTACGTTGTTTACCAGAGTATCTCCGATAAAGATATTTCCTTCGGAGATTTCTTCCAACCCTGCGACCATCCGTAAGGAAGTGGTTTTTCCACACCCGGATGGACCGACAAAGACAACAAATTCTTTGTCTTTGATCTCCAGTGTAAGGTCTTTTACTGCAGTGACCCCACCTGGGAATTTCTTGAATACGTGCTCGAAAATTACCTGTGCCATTAAATTTCCTCCTAAATTTAATCATTCATCGCATTTGCTCATCCCCGGGCAGCTAAGATTTACTCGGGGACCATTCATTCTTTCATAGTTATTGAACAAAAAAAAATCAAAGAATGAAAGGCAAATTTGGATTAAATTTAGCCCCTAAATAAAAGCTAAAAACTATCTTAGCAAAATTTATGGGCCTGGTCAGTTGACCATAAATACTGATTCACTCAGTATCTTGTAAATGTATATTCGACATTTTTTTAAAATTTCCTGCCTTTCTTGTAACACCTTCCAAATGCTTCCGAAACATGTTTTTGAAATTTTAATGATAAATATTACCCCGAATCGTATCCCAACATTTTCTATTACTGTTTTTTGTATGAACCGGTTCAACAGAAGATATACTACTGACGGACTCTACAGTTTGAAGGAGGTGATATGATGCCGCAACTGACCCAGATGGAGTTGAATACTATTAAGGAACTGGTAGCTAAAGAAGATGTTAATGCCAAGAAATTCCAATTATATGCTCAAAACTGTCAAGATTCCCAATTAAAGAGTATCTTCACCCAGGAATCTCAAAAAGCTTACAATGATGCTAAAACTCTAATGAACTTTTTATCGTAAATAGCCGGTAATTTTAAATTCAAAGATGTTTAAAAGCGACCCTATCCCTTAAAGGGTATTAGTTTAACTTTGCAGGTTTTAAAATAAACTACGAAGGATTATGGTTACCTAAGAGTCGGCTTGTGATAGCAAACGAGTCGATAAAATACTTTTAAAGGGCGAGGGATCTGGTTTTAATCAAATAAAGGAGGAATGAAGAATGTATACCGAAAGAGAAATGGTATTGGACGCTTTAGAGATTGCCAAAACCGGATCAGTTGACCTTACCAAAGCAGCAACCGAAATGAGCAATCCGGCTCTCCGCCAAGCAATTTTACAAATGCGGAACCAATGTGAGCAATCTCAACAACAAATTGGCCAACTTGCTCAAAGCAAAAACTTTTATATGCCGGCTCCTCCGGCTCCAAGTCAGGATATTGCCACTATTTCGCAGTTCCTGCAAAAAGGAGTCAGCCAGCCGACAATGGTATAGATAGACATTAGGCAACAGGCATTAGACATTAGGATATTCAAGTTTATATTTTACATATCTGAAACTAATGTAGATAATAAAAAAATATGTAAAACTACAGCAAAAATTACTAATGCCTAATGCCCAATGCCTTCTGCCTCTATTTATTAATCCCTACTGCAATCTTCCTACCGGTTGGCGTTGCCGCCAATCCTCCTTCGGCCGTTTCTTTTAATGCGGTAACCATCAAGTTGCCCACTGATTTCATAGCACCGATTACCTCGTCAATCGGAATTACGCTCTCAATCCCCGCCAAAGCCAGATTAGCGGCTGTCAAAGCATTTGCTGCCCCGGCTGCATTTCTTTTTATGCAAGGTATTTCCACCATACCGGCTACCGGATCACAGATTAAGCCTAATACATTTTTTAGGGCAAAAGCACAAGCATTACCGGCCATCCTAGGAGTTCCACCAGCTAATTCTACTGCGGCAGCCGCTGCCATCCCCGCTGCACTGCCACACTCAGCCTGGCATCCTCCCTCGGCGCCGGAGATACTTGCTTGTTTGGCAATAGCTATTCCAATACCGGCAGAGGTAAAAAGACTCATAACAACCTTTTCCCGGGGCATTTTTTTCTCCTCCATTACCGTTAAAAGCACCGCCGGTATAATACCGCTGGAACCCGCGGTCGGGGCAGCCACTATCCTGCCCATACAAGCATTGACCTCGGCGATAGCAACCGCTCGGATCAACGCTTTGTTTAAACCATCTCCACCCAAAGTTTGTCCCTGTTCCAAAGCATCTTTAAGTTTATAAGCTTCTCCACCGCTCAAACCACTGGCTGATTTTAATTCAGCTTGTAATCCTGTTTTAACAGCTTCTTCCATTACTTCAAGATTACGGGCCATAGTCGCCACCAGTTCTTCTGCCGGTTGTTCCAACTGTTGCGCCTGATCTTCCAAAACCAGATCCGAAATATTTTTACCAGCCGCCATAGCCTTATCAACCAATTCTTTAACGGAATCATAACGAAGCATAAGCATCATTCCCAACTATCAAAAATTAACAAAATAAATACAAAAAACTTAGACACGGATTAACAGAATTCACACGGATTAAAACTCTAAATATTATTTTAATAAAATCCGGTGTTAATCCGTGTAAATCCCGTCTAATTTATTATTTATTCCCTAAAATTTAACGCTCTAAATCGGATTTATCTCAGTCACTTTACTTACCCGGGACAACTTTTCCAGATCCGCCACCAACTCTTGGCCAATTTTCTGGTCGGTTTCTATTACCATAATAGCGTCTCCACCCCTACCAGAACGGTAAACCTTCATATTGGCTATATTTATCCAATTTTGGGCCAACATATTGGTCACTGCCGCCACAACTCCGGGCGCATCCTGATGCGGAATGATTAAAGTATCATATTGGCCTGAAAACTCTACATCCAGCCCATCCACTTGCTTAATGAGGATATTTCCACCACCAACTGAAGAACCGATAATCGAGACTTTCCGGCCCGATTTCCCTTCGGCTTCAATATAAGCGATGTTGGGATGTGCTTCCTGGAGGTCGGTCCGTTCAAAAGTATACTTCAATCCAATTTCATGCGCTATCTCCAAGCTATCTCTGATCCGCAAATCATCCGGGTTCATACCCAGCAAACCGGCAATAATAGCTTTGTCGGTTCCATGGCCCTGGTATGTCCGGGCAAATGAACCGTGAAACTTAACTACTACCTCCACCGGCTCCTCACCCAATAATTCCCGGGCTACTCTCCCAATCCGTACCGCTCCGGCCGTATGGGAACTTGAAGGTCCGACCATTACCGGACCGATAATATCAAAGACGTTCATCGGGAGAACCTTCCCCTATATTGTTTAACTTTATCTCCTCAATATAAATCCCTGTATTCCGCCATTCTTCATTTTCCGCCACTATCTCAAGGGCTACTACACGTCCCCAATCAAACAATCCTTTCGGATCATACCACTTATCTTTCCAAGCCCCTTGTTCATTAAACTTTTCCAAGGGGATTACCACTGTTTGCCAATCCGAAGTATTTCTTAATGTTCTTTTATCTAGCGTATACACCATTCTCCAGGGTAATGCCAGCGGGTCATCTTCCCTGACGGCCAGAAACCGAATGTCCGTGCTATTAAAATTGGGCTGTAATTTTAGTTTGATTACTATATTATATTTCTGCTTTAAAAGAAGGGACAAATCTTTGATGGGCTTAAATTCAAACCGTAAAAAGTTATAGCGGGCGAGGTTCTCCATTTTAATAACAAATCTTTGATTATCCGTAACGGTATTATCGTATATATCAATAGTCCCCTGGCTCAAATACCGGTAGACTGAAAGACCTTGAGCCGGATATTGATTAAAAATGCCAAATCCATCAGTCTCCGGTTGGAGTTTAAACTCTGTTTGCGGTACTTCATTGAAGCCCAATGCCTTAAGTAAAGGAAGATTCAGATCATACTCAAATTTTTCATCCGTGTCCCTAATGAACAATCCAAACCCACTCCGGTAATCCCAAGATGTCCAAGGAACGGAATATTTCTCGAAGATTTTCCGGACTGATTCATACCAGTAAACCCGGTCCTCGTTTGAGGCGTTCCGGTTATAAACGCCAAATTCACCGCAATATACCGGTTTTCCAGTTTTTTTGCGAAACTTTACTGCCTTTGTCAGCAGCACCTCTAAAGCTTCATTATTTCCGTTTTTATAATAATCCTGAAGATTCCCTTCAATCCAGGTATTCCTTAGTTTTTTGGGACAAGAAGGCATTCTCGTTTGGTCGTACGGATAGGGAACGCCTTGAAGAGATACTAGTGAAGGGTCAGTCCAATTAGCTCCTTGATGAGTGAAAATGAAAGGATCATAAAAATGAAAAGTATAAATGATGTTATCGTCTTTGAAATCAGGTAAGAGATATAAAGAATCAATATCATTCCAATTGGCGCCGCCGACAATCACCGTATGCTTATTATCAATCTCTCTGATCTTCTTTAAGACATTAAATGAAATCCTCCCCCAGGTACTCGGGGCAATCCCATGAGGTTCATTCAGGATTTCATAATAAAGAAAATCACGTCGGTCTCGATAACGCCCGGCTATTTGGGCCCAAACTTTCAACAAAACTTTTTCCACTGAAGCCTTTGTACTAACTGATGGATCAAAAGTATGATTATCCAAAATCAGCGATATACCCAATTCATCACAGATATCTACGGCCTCGTCCAGAAACCGGAAGAATAACGGATCAATTTGATAATCAGGCGCACCGCCGGCCATGGCATGAAGGTTAATGGGGAGGCGAATCACATCACAACCAAGGCTTTTAATCTCTTGGAAGTCTTTTTTAGTAAACTTAGTAAACTGAATATCTCTTACGGAATTGGCTTGAAACCATTCACTAAGATTAATCCCTTTGGTAAAAGTCTCTTTGGCCTTAACCGGAGCTTGGGGTATCAATAATAATAACAAGAGAATTAAGGTTGAAAATAGACGCATCGAAGACCCCCATTTCTTGAATCCAAAAATTAAACTCAAAATATAAAATTCTCAACAATGCCCTGGATTCCTCCATAATAATGGAAATCTAAAAATAATATGATATAATTTCCCTAAGCTAATGAAATTAAACTTCCGGGAGGATAAAACATGAATAATAGACTAAATTTTTGCTTGGGATTATCCGGAATACTGGCTGCTTTCATCAATTCAATATTAATAATTATTCTAGATATCATTACTCCCGGTTATAACAGTATCCGGCAATATGTCAGTGAATTCGGTATTATTCCAGGGGCAACGTCTTTTATAGTATCAAGTTGGTGGATCTGCTTCGGTATACTCATGATTATATTCTCAATGAGTTTAAATCGTTCAATAACCATATCCGGAAAAGGTTATTGGATAGGGCCATTGCTGATTGCACTGTACGGTTTGCTGGACTCAATCGGTTCTAGCATCTTTCCCATGGACCCCGGTGGTGTTTCTAAAACATTCTCCGTAATTATGCATGTTTTAGTTAGCTTCCTTGGCACTACAGCCATTATTATTTCACCTCTGCCGTTAATATTTCGAATGAAAAAGGATCCGTATTGGAAAAGTTTAATACCATTTGCCTGGAGTATTCAAATCTTCTTTGGCTTAATCTATATAATCTGTTGCGCAGCTTTTTCCGGTATTGTGTTCACCAGTTATATCGGCTTGCTTCAACGGACATTTATAACTGCGGCCGATATTTGGCTTGCGACTTTGAGCTATTTTATAGTTAAAAAGATTAAAAATATCACCGGATCTACCCAGAGCTATATATCCACTTAATTTCAAAGATAAAGGAATTTAATATAATGCAGAATGATATATATATGAAAATTGAAAAATATATGCATACGTGCATGAATGATGGAGCACATGACCATCAGCACATCTATCGTGTTTTATACTCCGCTTTAGATATTGCTAAGGAATATGAGATAGATATCGACGTATTAATAGCAGCCGCATTACTACATGATATTGGCCGTGATGCACAGTTTAAAAATCCCGGTTTGGATCATGCCCTTATCGGCGCTGATATGACTTATAAATTTCTACTCACAATAGGTTGGCCGGAAGATAAAGCCCACCATGTTAAATCTTGTATTGCTACTCACAGATACCGGAACAATAATCCACCCGCCAGTATGGAGGCTAAAATCTTATATAATGCCGATAAGCTTGATGTCACCGGAACTATCGGCATAGCCAGAACCATTGCTTACAAAGGAATCGTTGCCGACCCACTATATTCCATTGATGAGTACGGCAATGTACTTGATGGTGGGAATGATGAACAATCATCCTTTTTCCAAGAATATAATTGGAAGCTGAAAAACGTATATGATAAATTCTTTACCTGCAGAGCCAAAGCGATTGCAGCGAAACGCCGCCGATCAAGCATTGATTTTTATGAAAGTATGTATAATGAGATCAAGTCGATTCATAAAACAGGTCTGGAAATGCTGAGTAAAGTATTGGAGTGATAATTAAAGAGCAAAAGGAGCCACCTAATGAAAAACCATTTTTACATTCCTTATGATTTAGACCAAGAAGAATTAGAAATTCTGTCCGAATCAGCCTTAGCTGTGCAAATACGCTTAATAGCTCACCGGCTGGACAAACAAATGCAATTTTCAGAGACTAGAAAGAATATCAAATTTTCTGAAACACAATTAAAAAATCTGTTTGATCGGTTAAACATATATATCAAAAACTATGGTGAACATAAACCGGAAATACAATGGGCGCTTGAAATTAAAACTTTATATGAAAAAGCCGTTGAAACAGAAGAAAACTTCCAATACCCATGGCTTCCAAAAGATAAAACCGTTATACCCCAAGAGCAATTTGATAAGTTATTATTAAGCAGAAGATCGATCCGCTGTTTTAACCGAGAGGAAATTTCCGATATTTTACTAAAAAAAATTATTGAATATGGTACTTGGGCCCCAAACACCTGTAATATGCAAGGTATACGATATATTATTGTTAAAAGCCCGCAGATAAAGGAGAAAATCAACGACGGTGGTTTTAGCGGTAAAATGGGTTACTGTATTCTGGCAGTAGTTGCCGACTTCCGGTTTTATGATGATGCCAATATCGACGGCCCGGTTCATGATTCAGCCGCCGCTATTCAAAATATCTTAATCGCTTGTCATTATTATGATATCGGCGCCTGCTACGTCTCAGATCTGGGAGCCGACTCTAAGGAAATCCGAACCTTATTAGATATTAAAGAATCCGAAAAAATTACTGCTTTAATTTGGATGGGGAAATATGATAAGATGCCCTTAATACCTGTAAGACGTAACATAGAAGACGTTTTAGAGTTTAAATAGTTAATGTACTCTTTTAATGACTGATTATTTACTTCTTTTAAAAAAAGCCGAAACGTTCGGCTTTTTTATTGCAGTCGGCCAAGATTTTTGTTAAACTAACTGAAAATACATCTCTAAAACTACGAGGCTAAAAGATGATTAAGGCGCTTATTTTTGATTTCGACGGATTGATAATCGACACTGAGACACCCTGGTTTGATGCTTACGGCAGTATTTACAAAGAACATGGAGTATCTTTGCCTTTGGAGGAATGGGCCAAATGCATCGGTTCCAGCGAGAAACATTTTGACCCCTGTGAACATTTGGAACAATATCTAAATAAACCGCTTGATAGAACTCATATCAAAAAAACGTCGGCCTACCGGCATGCTTTATTGATGAAAGAAAAAAGCGTAAATCCGGGAATTGAGGAATATTTGCGTTCTGCTAAGCTTTTAGAACTTAAGATAGGGTTAGCCTCCAGTTCCGACCGAAGCTGGGTCGAAAAGTTTTTGCGGGAATTAAATCTATTTGACTATTTTGATTATATTTGTACCAGGAATAGTGTTACCAACGTAAAGCCGGACCCAGAGTTATATCTAAAGGTCTTAAAGCAATTTGGGATTACCGGTTCGGAAGCAATCGCCTTCGAAGACTCGCCAAACGGTGCGATAGCTGCCAAAAAAGCCGGGATATATTGTGTAATTGTCCCGAACGAAATTACCGTCAAATTAAATTTTGACATTTATGACTTAAGATTAAATTCCCTAATGGATATTAATTTAGAGACAATAATTGAAAAAATAAAATGATACCAGGAGGCCTATTATGTTTCAAGGATTCTCCCCGGATACTTTTTCTTTCTTGAACAATCTAAAAGAGAACAATAACAAAACCTGGTTCGAGACCAACCGAGAAATATATCGAAATCACATTCTAGGGCCTCTTCAAGATTTGATTACCGAATTGACCCCCTTTATGCTCACTATTGATCCCTTATTTACAGTCAATCCCAAAAAAGCCGTATCCCGGATTAATCGGGACATCAGGTTCTCAAAAGATAAAAGCCCTTACCGGGCCAACATGTGGCTTGTTTTTAAACGATTATATATTGACTGGAAGGTGGAACCGGCCTTCTTTTTTGAGATATATCCCGATTATTACCGGTATGGAATGGGCTTCTATAATGTCCCCCGTGAAACCATGGATAAACTAAGGGCAATGATTAACGGCCAAAATAAGAATTTTCAAAAAATCCATTCCTTATATCAAGAGCAAAAAACCTTCAAAATTGAAGGCGAAAAATACAAGAAGATCTTAAACCTAAGTCTATCGGAAGATTTAAATGAATGGTATCAACGGAAAGACTTATATTTTGTCTGTAATAAAGAACTAGACAACCAGCTATATGGCGCATCTCTGGTTGATATGTTAATTGAAGATTTTAAACTACTGGTTCCTTTTTATAATTTTTTGGTTGGTTTAAGGAAGAGCGTCCCGTAAATTAGCCAAAAACCTTCTTCTCAATCGCTTCAGCCACTCCACTATGATCATGGTCAGCCACTATCAAATCAGCGGCTTCTTTGACAGAATCAACTGCATTACCAATCGCTACTCCCATTCCGGCCCAGGCTATCATTGAAACATCATTTGGAGCATCACCGATAGCCATTACTTCACTCCGGTCAAACCCCCATTTCGTAGCTACCTCTTTTAAAGCCAATCCTTTGGAAACTCCCGGGGCCAATATCTCCAAGTAGGCGGGTTTGGATTTTACAAATTGCAATAAATCGCCGAATTGTTCTTGCAGTTTGGCTTGGATCAGGTTAATTGCTTCAATTTCACCTACGCCCAACATTTTATGCGGGGGTTCTTTTTTAATTAACTGACATATATCGCCTACCGGATATGGGGTGACTCCCGCATTTGCAGCATATTTTTGCCCCCATTCGGTGAGTTCGTCCATATAAAGTTGATCGTTTAAATAGATATTAAGATGAACCTGAGATTCCCGGAAAACAGGTACTAATCTTAAAGCCAACTCACTTGGTACCGGACGATGGTACAAAATCTCACCTGAAAATGCTTCTTGAATAATAGCACCGTTATAGGCTATCAAAGGTACATCCAGATGTAACTGTTCTGCATAAGGTTTCATTGATTGGACCATCCGCCCCGAAGCCAGTAAAACTTTAATTCCCGCCTTAACAGCCCGTCCAATTGCCCCTTGATTTTCAGCAGAAATCGTCAAATCACTGCTTAACAAAGTATCGTCCAAGTCCATTGCAATACATTTTATCATTTTATTCACCACAAATTCATTATTATGACTGAAACAATCTATACTATAGCATAAAAATGCCTAAAAAAGTATTTTAAAACTATTAAAATGCATACTTAACCTTCTGGATTCCGGCTTCTAAATTCTTCAAATACCTGGAATTGTTTAACTCATGCTTGTTCCAATTGCTCTTTAATACTTTCAGCAATCTTTATATTCATACCCGGCACTTTCAATAACTCCTCCACCGAAGCCTCCCGGATCCGCTTTACCGAACCAAAATGTTTTAATAGTAATTGTTTTCGTTTCGGACCAATTCCGGTTACCAGGTCAAGCCCAGACTTAACGGTTTTCTTATCCCGCAAACTCTTATGATAGGTGATAGCAAATCGATGGGCTTCATCACGCACCCGCTGCAACAGTCGTAATGCGCTGGAACGCCTGGATAAACGCAAAGACTCCTCTTGTTCCGGCCGAAAAATTTCTTCTTCCTGCTTAGCCAGACCAATGGTTGGAATATGTTCCAGCCCCAACTCCCGCATTACTTCCATTACCCCGGAAAGTTGCCCTTTTCCACCGTCAATCAATAAAAGATCTGGAAACTTGGCAAATTTACCGTTTTCAATTTGAAGATTAGCCCGTTCTTCCAATCCTTTTTTAAAACGGCGCCGGACCGCTTCCTGTAACATTGCAAAATCATTAGGTCCTTCAATGGTCCGGATTTTAAACCTCCGGTAATCGCTCCCTTTTGGCAGACCATTCTCAAAGACCACCATCGACGCCACTGCTTCCTGTCCTTGGGTGTTGGAAATATCAAACCCTTCAATCCGATACGGAACTTTCTCCAAATTAAGTTCTTCCTTTAATTCGTTCAAAATTGCTACTACTTCATTAAGGTTCTGTTTTTCACGGTTTCTTTCCTGTTGCAATAAGTTAATAGCATTTTCATTAGCCATCTTTACTAGTTGCAGTTTTTCTCCCTTTTTGGGAACCCGCAGCTCAACCCTTCCTCCTCGGACAGAGCCTAGCCATTCTGACATTGCCTCCTGGGTTTCCAATTCATAAGGGATAAATATATCACGGGGAATGAATCCGGCTCCATCATAATATTGAGTTAAAAAAGCTTCCAACACTTCATTCGGTCCTGTTTCATCTCCTTCAACCAATTGGAAATACTCTCGTCCAACCAATTTCCCTTCACGAATCTGGAATGTTTGAATCAAGGAGCCTTGTCTATCTTGAGCGATTCCAAAAATATCACTATCTTCTCTGGCGTTAGAAATTACTTTTTGCTTTTCCAATACTCGCTCAATCGCCTGAACCTGATCCCTTAATTGAGCGGCCCGCTCATACTCTTGAGCGATCGCCGCTTGATTCATTTGATTTCGTAAATTTTGCAGCAGTTCTCCCTGGCGTCCTTCCAAAAATAAACCGATTTGATTAATAATTTCCCGATAAGCTTCTTTAGTAATCCCTCCATGACAAGGAGCCAGACAACGCTTAATATGATAATTAAGACAAGGGCGTTCCGGTCTTTCGCGTTCCAAATCTAAACGGCAACTGCGAAGCGGAAATATCTGCCGAAGTAAGCGTAAAGTTTCCCGGATAGCGCTCACCTCAGTATAAGGCCCGTAATATCGGCTTCCGTCACGTTTCACTTTCCTGGAAATATAGACTTGTGGGAAAGCCTCATACCAAGTTATTTTAACCCACGGATACTGCTTATCATCTCTTAACCGTATATTATACTTGGGACGTTCCTCTTTGATCAAATTACATTCCAATACTAAAGCCTCAACTTCGGTATTAGTAGTAATATATTCAACTCGGTCTACTTGCCTGACCATAGATTCCTTCCGGAGACCAAGATTTCGGGAAGATTGAAAATAAGACCGGACTCTATTTCTTAAAGATACCGCCTTACCAACATAAATAATCTTTCCCTCGGAATCTTTCATCAAGTAAACACCTGGTTTATCAGGTAATATTTTTAAATCCTCCGGAGTAACCAAAAAAATTCCTCCCTAGTAAATTGACATTATAATAACTCTCCCTGTTCCCTGTTCCCTGTTCCCTGTTCCCTGTTCCCTGAAAATTTTAGCAGGTATTTAAATTTTGATCACGAAATACCTTTAAAATTTATTTCAATTGTCAATTGAAATTTTAGGTGCAGCATGGCAAATTGGTTTGTAGTTAAAAAAGGACTCCGGCTTAATCAATTTATGGAAGAACGGATGATTCTGGTTGTCGGTTCCGGTTTATTATTAGGAGCGATCTTTCATAATCAATTAACTTTCTTAAAACCGGCTACATCCTATATTTTTGCTTATATAACATTTGTGATGGCTTTAGGATGCAGTTCCAAAGATTTTCGTAACGTATTAAAATCCCCCAGTTTATTACTAACTATTCTTGGTTTATTACACATTGTATTACCCTTGGTAGCTTTTATTTTAGCTAGGATATTTCTGCCGGAGCAGCCCCAACTTCAAGCCGGGATTATTTTAGGAACAGCAACCCCTATTGGGGTAGCCTCAGTTATCTGGGTTGGGATCTCCGGTGGCAATATTGCTTTAGCTTTAACCGCAGTAGTCGCCGATACCATTCTTTCCCCGCTAGTAGTCCCTTCAATACTTTTAATAACGATGGGAAAGACGGTTCATTTCAATATTCAGCAATTAATTATCGGTCTCATCTGGATGATTGTAATTCCAACGATTATCGGAATGATTGTTCACGATCTCTCAAAAGGTAAAATCAGTCGTGAATGGCGTTTTTTTAATGGTCCGGCTACTAAGTTCTTATTAGCCCTGGTTATCGCAACAAATCTAGCTGTAGCTTGGAATTCATTACATTTACTGAAATCAACCCTAACTACTGTTGTTTTGTTAGTATTCATTATGGGTTGTTCCGGTTATTTACTTGGTTTCGGAATTGGAAAATCAACTAAATTATCTCCAACAAATACTAATACCATGATTTTCTCGGTTGGAATGCGCAATATTACTGCCGGTTTAGTCATGGCCCTCCAATATTTCCCAGAACTAACGGCAATCCCGGTAGTTTTTGCAATTCTATTTCAACAGCCTATGGCCGCAATTAGCCACCGTTTCCTAGTTACAAAAAAAGATTAATTCTAGTATATCATATCACAGGAAGCTGCAATCAAAGAAGATTAATGGCGTTGCGATAAATTATGGAAAATACACCTTGATACCAGCTCTTATAAAAAACTGAGGCCGGAAAAATCCAGCCTCAGTTTGTTAATTGCATTTCAAAATGTTGATTAACTTATCATCGTTGCTTTCAGTGCCTTAACACCAAAAATACTAATAAAACCACTACCATAACATTAAACAACCATATTAGACCGATTTTAATATTATGGGTTGAATTTTGTTTTGTTACACCTTTGTTAATACTATCAAAATTGCTTGAAAGCGTCTGAACCTTCTTTTGGATTGCTAACGCTTCTCTCCCTTGTTTATCTACCCTGTTTGACAAATACCCTATTTTTTCATCCAACTCTTTTAGCTCGATCCGAACCTTATTTTGTTCTTCGGAAAACTCTTTCCGATAATTGTTTAAGTCCCGATCTACCGCCAACGATAGTTCCCGTAAACTAGCAACTATTTTAGCCAGATCCAGTTTAGTGGCGTTTCTAGCTTCCAGCTCACGTTCAGCTTTTTCTACGATCTGTTTCATCCGGCTATTCATCCTTTCCCGCAATTTAAACAGCTGTTCAATCCGGGCATTTTTGGCTTTCAGCTTTGATATCTTAATCATATATTCGGCTAACAATATCCGTTCCTGGACAAAAAACTGTTCATACGGGGTAAAAGACTCTAAAATTTCCCCGGACAGTTCCTGATTATAACTTTTAATTTTCTTTCGGATGGCTACTGCATCGTAACCTCCCTTAACAGTACGGAATAAAGCTCCGATAAACAATTAGTTTCACTCCTAAATCATCGATTTATAGACCCCATTCTCCTCCATCATTTCTATTAAAGGCGCTAAAGTTTCAGGAGGAGCCTGTTTTCGTAATAATTCGATAAATTGACGTTTTATTTCCACAATAGGTTCTACTTTAGCCAATTCTTCTTTAATTGCTTCATTTGCCTTTTCGACTAACTTACCAACTGCTTTACTAACTAAAAGCGACATTCCAAAATTGGCGACACCGGCCATCATATCGGCAGCCCCGGCTGCAGCGGCCGATAATTTAGCCGCTTTTACCACCTTACCACCCAATCCCATCATATCTACAAATTGACCTGTTAGATGGGGCAAATTATTTCCGACTAATTCCAGGGCCGTATTGGCAATAAACGTATAAGTACAAACCCGGTCCACCATTGCAAAAGATGTTCTGATAAAACGATCGGCATTATTCCATAAGCCGCTTTCCAACCGTCCTTCTTTTCGTAATTTACAGAAATACAGTAATCCATTCATAGCGACTAACATTGAATTATTGCTATATAAACCAAAAACTATGCCTAATCCCAAACAAATTGAGTAAGCTTTTGGATTTTGACGAAAGAACGACATAATAGTCGCTTCGGCTCCCATTTCAACAGCATCGGTTAAATTGGCCGTTAACCAATCTACCGCTTGTTCGGCTGACATACCGGTAAGTTGATGGATTACATCGGCAAACGGAAGGGGTATACCGCCCGGAGAAGCGAAATCCTGAGCCATATGCCCAAACCATTCAGTAACGCCCGGTACTCCTTCTATTTCATAAGCTTCCAACAAGCTGTCCAAATCATGGCCATAATGAATATGATCAACACTGTTCCGAAGCGAGTCCATCATTGCTTGTGTTTGGGAGTCGGTTATATGAAATTGTTGATATTCCGTTGAGATATTATCCAAATATTCATTCAATGCCGACAAGTAATTTCACCCCAAAATGTAATAATACAATTATTCGATTCATTTTCAAATTTTTCCTGCTAAATCAAGTCAGCTTCTTTTCTTAGGCTAGATAAAGTAACAAATACATCAACATTTTGCCGGGATGATTTGATTTTAGACTATCTCCTGGATTTAGTGGGCCATATCATATAATTAGTGTCTAATTTTCAGCTTTTATTTTTAATGATATAATGAAGAAAGATGAAGTTTAATTGAGGTAAGCTATGAGTTTAAAATCCCGAATCGAAATCCATTACGAAGCATCTAAAAATCCGGGGAATATTATCAGTCAGTTTCTTTTAATCTGTCTGCTGGCTGTTCCTATTATAGTTCCGTTTTTTTTAAATCCAAGTCCTGCTTTGAGTGAGACTCATCGACAATTATTATTGCCGCCCTGTCCCTTTTACCATATTACCGGAATCCCTTGCCCACTTTGCGGCGCTACTACCAGTTTGACTTTATTGACGCATGGACAGATTATCCGATCTTTTATCGCCAATCCAGTTGGACCGCTTTTATATTTTATTTTTATTGCCTTCGCGGTTATCTTAATTAAATCATTAATAAAACACCAGGTTATAAAGCTATTAGTTTCATTTACCGGCTTGGAATTATTGATTTTAATTATAATAATCTGGGGATTAAAGCTAATATCTTGGGGTTTTAATATTATGTTCTAATTCTAACCAACCCAAGGACGAAGATGAAGGCTTTTGCTATGGTTTTCAAACTCACCGGTTTTCCCGGTTAATAACATACAAGTCATATCACTACTTAGATTATACTTATATCGGAATAAAATATCGGTTATCCGGTTAAAACGGGTATGAAAGCGGAACATTATCTTCTCTCCCCAATTAGCATTTTCCACTCCTGATAAGAGTTCTCCTAAATGCACATCATCATTAGCAGAAGGTTTTATTGCTCCCCAGCCATATCGATTAAAATCCGGAGCAAAAGCAATGAAGCCCGTTATTTTTCCTTTATAAACCCTAAACAAGATCCGCTCAGGATATGATTGGAGAAAACATTGAAGATCCTTTGAAAAGTCAAGCCCAGGATAGATTAAATCAGTCCATTCTTTAATCTCAGCTATAATTCCGCTGAATACATCCGGTGAAAAATCATTCCCAAACCTTAATGATGATGGAATTTTATCAACTGTACAACCCGGCATTAACTTTTCCATTACCCTCGATGGTAATGTAGCTCTAAACCCTAATTTGTGATAAAGGCCGATATTTTTACCCCACTCTGGCATTGTTTCCAAGCCAATAACCTGACATTTTCGGGCGGTTAAGTATTCGAGCCCTTTTTGGACAAGTTGCTTTCCGTATCCTTTATTCTGCTCTTCCGGTTCAACTCCCAGCGGTCCCATATAGCCGATCGCTCCAAATGTTCGACAGAAAATAAAACCAACCGGTCGGCAATTATTAATAGCAAGGAAGCAACCATCAGGATTAGCCATTGCTAGATTAGTAACATTTTCAACAGACCGGTAGCATTCGCCTTTTTTAAAGCTAAGATTATCCAATCGCCGAACTATTTCATAATCCGACGGTAAAATTGGTCGAAATACAACTCCCAAAAGAAAACCTCCCTAATCACTCTTTTAATAACTTAACATAATTGGCAATAGCAGTTCTCTCTGTAAACCCTTGTTTTTTATAGAAATCTCGTCTATACCCTTCCGATTCTTTTAAGTTATTAAGCATTAATCTTACACATTGGTTTTCCCTTGCAAAATGCTCCGCCTTAGCAATTAAGCTGCTTCCGATACCCTTTCCTCTCTCGTTTTCATTGATAAATAAATCGGAAACATAGATTTCCTTCCCCCCAATTATTGGACAATACAGTAAATGGAATAATATATAACCCGTAATTAAACCCTGGGGATTCAGACAAATTAATGCTTTGGTATTCGGCTGACTGAAAACGCCTTGAAAAGTCTCAGCAATTACTTGTTTTCGGGATTCTTCAAAATTAGGATTCTGACTTTGTTTATATAAAAAAGCCATCTCAACCAGTTTAGGAATATCTTCTTTTATTAATTCTCTGATACTCATAAAATCATTCCTTTTTTATTATTTTTCGTTCTTTATCAGGTATCCTTCTCATAAATCGATCCGGATCTTTAGTAAATCCATACTGTTCATATAAACCATGCGCATCATTAGTCCCTAAAATACCGACTAATTTCTTTAATTCTTCGGACTCAACAATACATTGAATTAACTTCTTCCCCAGCCCTTGCCCCCTGTATTTTTCATCGATGAAAACATCCGCCAGCCAATACATAGTTGCCCGGTCAGTTACCGCGCGGGCAAAACCAATTTGTTCTCCATTTCGGTAAATACCGTAACATATTGAATTTTTAATAGTCATCTCAATAGTTTCACTACTCCGTTCCTTCGCCCAATAACTCCTGGCTAGAAACTCACAGATACGGTCGATTGATAGCAAGGACTTATCATCACTGATTTTATATTCGTCAAAGATACACTCCATTTTTAAATCCTCCTGTTTTTATATGCAAACTTAGTATTCAATTAAACTAATCTGCTTCCACCTCGTTAAGTTTCGTATTCTAATCTCCAATTAAATTCATTCTACTTTCAAAACTTAAAAATTAATTTGTTTTTTTCAATCTATACTAGTACAATCTAATATATTAAATTATTTTTCGCTTGACAATCGTTTTTTTGTCATCCTGTACCGGTACAGAATTTATGCAAAGGAGTAAAGATGGACAATAAATATCAAAAAATAACCCGCTATCTTCAAAATGAATTTGACGCCGGTAATCTAAAACCCGGCGCCAAATTACCTTCAATCAGAGAAATGGCGACTCTTTGCCAATGTAACAAAGCTACCGCCATAAGAGCTTATAATGAACTCGAACAAAAGCATATAATATATGCCGTCCCTAAAAGCGGTTATTATATAGTTGATAAAAAAGCTCCGGTCAATCCAGTTAAAAATCAGATTGACTTTTTAACGGTAGCTCCCGATTCAACCGTTTTACCATATACGGATTTTCAACACTGTTTCAGCCAGGCAATCGAAACATACAAGGAAAGTCTTTTCTCATATTTACATGCTCCGGGTTTGCCGTCATTATGCCGAATTTTGGCTGAGTTTCTTCAGAATTATCAGATTTTTACTCCGGTTGAAAATATTTTTGTAACAGCTGGTTCGCAACAAGCTCTTCATATTTTAGCTAATATACCCTTCCCTAACGGCAACAATAATGTTTTAGTCGAACAACCAACCTATTTTGGGTTTATACAATGTTGTAAGCTTTCAACTGTAACTATCCTGGGAATTGAGAGAACTACGGAAGGAATTAATCTGGAAGAACTGGAGCGTCATTTCCGGAGCGGTAATATTAAATTTTTCTATACGATTCCACGATTTCACAATCCACTCGGAACATCTTACACCAATGGTCAGAAAAAAGAGATATTAAACCTAGCCCAAAAATACAATGTTTATATTGTGGAAGATGACTACCTGGCTGATCTGGAAGTAGATTCGAAGTCCGACCCTATTTATGCTTTTGATACTACCGGCAGAGTTGTTTATGTGCGGAGCTTTTCCAAAACTGTTATGCCGGGCCTGCGGTTAGGTATCGCAGTCTTACCGAAGTTATTGGTTAATAGCTTTCGGGAGTATAAACACTGTACTGACTTAAGTACTTCCATTATTTCACAAGGAGCTTTGGAAATATATATAAATAATGGAATGTTTAGTACTCATTTAAGAAAAGTTAAGAAATTATACCGGGATAAAATGAATCAGCTTAAAAGAGCCTGTCAGACTTACCTGCCGGCGGAAGTAATTGCTTCCATACCGGAAACCGGTTTTTTAACCTGTTTCGAATTGCCTTTCAAAGCTAATTACCTGGTAAATAGCCTTCAAAACAGAGATGTCCGGGTAGCGGATATTGAAAATATGTTTTTACCGGAGTTTCAGAAGGATAATATAATCAGATTAAGTCTTTGCAGAGCAAATATGGAGCAGATCCATGAAGGGGTGTCAATCATAGGCCAAATGGCTAAAGCGCTTTTAAATAAGCCTCCGTATGAAGATGTACAATTTAGGAATCAAATTATTTGAATAAAACATTTTCATACACAGCGACGTTGAGTAGCCGAGAATATTTTATCTTGTCTCAATGTAATAAAATTAAACCAGTGGAATGTCAAGCATGACCAGGTTTATTTGTAATTCTATCATATATCTGAATAAAGAATTTTCTATAAAACTATACTATATATAATGATTATTCAAAGTTTTAAGGGAGGAAGCGCCATCTCAAAAGATCTTGAGAACATTAAAAGTAAAATCCAAAAAGCCCGGACCAGATTAACCAAACTCTGGGAATTAAAAAATAAAACCGACCATGAAGTTTTAACTGCAGCCGAAGAAGTGGACCGGTTAATGAATGAGTACGATAAATTAATTCGGGAAAAACTTGACCAAAAAAAATAATTAAAAAAAAAAGGATAGATAGTATTATTTGATACCCTCTATCCTATTGATCAATATTAAAGCTGTTTGTTTTTAATTTCTCAATTGTCAATTGTCAATTGATTTTTCACTCATTTGCCGCCAGCCGTTTATACATATCATACCGGGATTTGGCATCTTTCTCAGCTTGTTCATAGAGAGCATCAGCCACTTCCGGGAATTGTTTTTTCAAGGTAGCATAGCGGACTTCACCCATTAAGAACTCACGGAAGCTGCCGGTCGGCTCCTTGGAATCCAAGGTAAACGGATTCTTATTTTCCAGAGTTAAATTGGGATTGTAACGGTATAACGGCCAGTAACCGGCTTCAACCGCCCGTTTTCCTTCCTCCTGGCTCTTGCCCATATCGATACCATGATTGATACACGGAGCATAAGCAATAACCAAGGAAGGCCCTTTATATCTTTCTGCTTCCAAGATTGCTTTCAGAACCTGATTCTTATTAGCTCCCATTGAAACGGAAGCTACGTATACATAACCATAAGCCATGGCCATCATACCGAGGTCTTTTTTCTTAATATTCTTTCCGGCAGCGGCAAACTTAGCGATTGCCCCGGTCGGTGTTGACTTGGATGATTGACCGCCGGTATTGGAATATACTTCGGTATCTAAAACTAGGACGTTGACATCTTCGCCGGAGGCCAGCACATGGTCTAACCCACCGTAACCGATATCGTAGGCCCAACCGTCGCCACCGAAGATCCAGATGGATTTCTTAGTATAGATATCTTTCATTGCTGCAATCTGGCTCAATAATTCTTTGGCTTCTCCACTGGCCTTAGCGGCTTCCTGGTCAATCACTGCCTTGATCTTATCGCCTGCTTTACGTGAAGCGGTGGAATCATCTTTTCCCTCGAGCCACTCACCGAAAGCGGTTTTTAATTCACCGGAAACAGAAGGTTCAACTTGTTGAATTAGGTCGGCCAATTTCTTTCGCCGTTGAACTAATGCCAAGTTCATTCCATAGCCAAATTCCGCATTATCCTCGAATAGTGAGTTAGCCCAAGCCGGACCATGGCCCTTTTCATTGACGGTATAAGGATTAGTCGGTGAACTTCCCCCGTAAATTGAAGAACAACCGGTAGCATTAGCAACCAACATCCGGTCGCCGAATAATTGGGTTACCAATTTGACGTAAGGAGTCTCGCCACATCCTGCACAAGCGCCTGAAAATTCGAATAACGGTTTCCGGAACTGACTTCCCTTTAGAGTATCGGGATTAATATCGATATCCGGAATAGGTTGAGCTTCTGAGAAATTGTAGTATTCAACTTCTTTATCCGCTACTTCTTCCAGATTGGTCATTGTCATTGGTTTTTCTTTAGCCGGGCAGATATCAACACAGTTTCCACAGCCAGTACAATCAAGCGGAGAAACTTGAATCCGGAAATCATATCCGCCAAATTCTTTACCGGTTGCAGCTTTAGTCTTGAACCCTTCCGGTCCTTTGGTTACCTCATCTGATTTAATCAGATAAGGCTTAATAGCGGCATGAGGGCAGACAAAAGCGCACTGATTACATTGAATACAAGTTTCCGGAGCCCACACCGGGACTTTGATGGCGATTCCGCGCTTTTCGTACTTAGTAGTTCCTACCGGAACGGTTCCATCCGGAGTAAAGGCACTGACTGGAAGTTTATCGCCATCAAGACGAAGAATCGGTTTAACTACATTCTTAATATAATCCGGAACCACTGCTTCTATCAATTCGGCGCCGGTAGTGGCATTAGCCCAGGATGCCGGGTATTTAATTTCTTCTAAAGCCTCAACAGCCCGATCAATAGCGGCAATATTCATATTGACAACTTTATCGCCTTTTTTACCGTAAGTCTTTTTGATAGCGGTCTTGATATAATCAAGAGCTTTATCTACCGGAATAACATTGGCGATTTTAAAGAAAGCCGCTTGCATTACACCGTTAATACGGTTACCTAAGCCAACTATACCAGCGATCTTAACAGCGTCAATATTGTAAAATTTAACTTTCTTATTAGCGATAATTCGTTTCATAGCTGCCGGCAGCTTTTCTTCCATCTCAGCGGTGGTCCAAGGTGAATTCAACAGGAATATACCACCTTCTTTAATACCTTCCAAAACGTCGTAACGAGTAACATATGAAAGATTATGACAAGCGATTAATTCAGCCTGGTCAATCAGATACGGCGATTGAATCCGGCTTTTTCCGAAACGCAAATGAGAGATGGTGATACCGCCTGATTTCTTGGAATCGTAAACGAAATATCCTTGAGCGTACATATCGGTATTGTCACCGATAATTTTAATTGAGTTTTTATTAGCGCCTACGGTACCATCGGAACCAAGTCCAAAGAATTTACAACGGTAAACGCCTTCCGGAGCAACGTCGATAAAATCTTTGATATCCAAAGATGTATGGGTAACATCATCATTGATACCGATTGTAAAATGATTTTTAGGTTGAGCTTGAGCCAGGTTATCATAAATAGCCTTGACCATAGACGGAGTAAATTCTTTGGAACCTAAACCATAACGGCCACCAACCACTATCGGGGTCTCTTTCTTCTCCATGAAAACGGTACATACATCTTCATACAAAGGTTCTCCCAGCGAACCCGGTTCTTTAGTCCGGTCAAGTACGGCGATTTTCTTCGCAGACTTCGGTAGAACCGCCAAAAAATGCTCGGCTGAAAATGGTCGATAAAGTCGAACCTTGATTAAGCCTACCTTTTCGCCCTTTTTATTCAGATAATTGACTGTTTCTTCGATAGTATCACAGCTGGAACCCATCGATATAATAACTCTTTCGGCATCAGGAGCGCCTACATAATCAAAAGGTTTATAATTCCGACCGGTTAATTTCCCTACTTTCTCCATCATCTTGACTACAATGCCGGGAACTGCTTGATAGTAAGGATTTGATGCTTCCCGGTTCTGGAAGAAGACATCCGGATTTTGGGCGGTACCGCGTTGATGAGGATGTTCCGGATTAAGGGCCCGCTGACGGAAATCAGCGATGTCATCCCAGTTTACCAACTTGGCTATATCTTCATAATCAATTTCTTCAATTTTCTGAACTTCACTAGAAGTCCGGAAACCATCGAAAAAATGCAAGAACGGCACTTTACTTTCCAAAGTGGAGAGATGAGCCACTAAAGCCAGATCCATATTCTCTTGAACGGAAGCTGAAGCTAAAAGTGCGAACCCGGTCTGCCGGGTTGCATTGATATCGGAATGATCGCCAAAAATTGACAGAGCGTGGGATGCTATAGCCCGTGCTGAAACATGAAAAACACAAGGTATCAACTCTCCGGCGATTTTATACATATTAGGGATCATTAAAAGTAAACCTTGAGAAGCAGTGAAAGTAGAAGTCAATGCACCGGCAGCCAACGAACCATGCACTGCTCCAGCTGCACCAGCCTCGGATTGCATTTCGGAAACCCGTACGGTTTGTCCAAACAGATTCTTACGGCCCCGAGCAGACCATTCATCCACCACTTCAGCCATGCTGGACGACGGAGTAATCGGGTAGATGGCGGCAACATCACTAAAAGCATACGCTACATGAGAGGCAGCCGTATTACCGTCAATGGTAACTTTCTTAGCCATAAACTTTCCTCCTTAGTATAATTAATAATAGATTCTAAATATGGTAATAAGTCAAATCAAAACTTAAAAAAAAATATATAGAAAAATATTACCTTACATATAATACCTTATTTTGAACAGTTCTAAAAGGAATTTTACAAAAAATTAAGACCCGCTGATAGGCGGGTTGTTAATTGTAATACAATAATACATTTTTTATTATCTCTTAAGTGTAAGTCCCTAATTCTAAATTTACTCATTCCTAATAAAACCAAAACCTATATCATAACAGGATCTTATTTACACATCTCTAGAAAATACTGATGGATCCTTAAATCTGGGGTTAATTCCGGATGAAAAGCCGCTGCCAGTAGCTTACCATGACGGGCTAATATTATTTTCCGGTCAAATTCAACCAGAACTTGTACATCTTTCCCTACTCCGGTAATATAGGGAGCCCGAATAAAAATCGCATGAAACGATGGAGGTCCAATAGCAGCTATATCTATAGCCTTCTCAAAACTGGCAATCTGCCTCCCAAATGCGTTCCTTTCGACCGTAATATCCATCAAATTCAATCTTGGCTGTTCGCTACCGGCAATCTCTTTCGCTAACAAAATCAAACCGGTACAGGTGCCAAAAATGGGGAAACCTTCTTTCCCCATTGCAGTTAATGGTTCCAGCATTTGATGCTTAATCAATAACTTTCCCATGGTGGTGCTTTCCCCACCGGGTATGATTAACCCTCTTATCTCCTGGAGTTGATCCAAGTATTTTATCTCAACCGGTTCCACCCCGCAACTCCGCAAAGAATTGCAGTGTTCACGAACTGCTCCCTGTAAAGCCAAAACTCCGATTTTCATAATACTACCTCATCTGTAATTTCGGATTGCAGATTTCGGATTGCGAATTTTAAACCTTCAAATATAGTATTTCGGTCCAAGCTTTAAATTGAGGATAATCAAATAAAAATTAACATTTATAAAATCAGTTGAGGCCTTTATTTTTAAATCTGCAATTTGAAATCCGAAATTAAGTTAGTTACCAGCCTCTACTAGCAATCTTCTGTTCATCTCTCATACTTCCCACATGAATACCCCTCATTGCGGTTCCAATTCCTCTGGAGTATTCAGCGATTAATTTGGCATCCTGGTAATGAGCGGTTGCTTCTACTATTGCTTTAGCCCGGGCTGCCGGGTTATCGGATTTAAAAATCCCGGAACCCACAAATATACCGTCGCATCCCAATTGCATCATTAGGGCGGCATCAGCCGGAGTAGCAATTCCACCGGCAGCAAAATTAACCACCGGTAAGCGTCCAACTTTCTTAACTTCCATTACTAACTCATATGGCGCTCCTAATTCTTTGGCGATAGTCATTAACTCTTCATCCGAAGCGCTAACTACCTTTTTTATATCGTCATTGACGGTCCGAATATGCCGCACCGCCTCCACTACATCTCCGGTTCCGGCTTCTCCTTTAGTACGGATCATGGCTGCTCCTTCGCCGATTCGGCGTAAAGCTTCTCCTAGATTTCTGGCTCCACAAACAAAAGGAACTTTAAATAAGTGTTTATTGATATGATATAATTCATCAGCCGGAGTCAGAACTTCACTTTCGTCAATATAATCGATCTCCAGCGCCTCTAAAACTTGCGCTTCCACAAAATGACCAATTCGAGCCTTGGCCATCACCGGGATTGTTACCGCTTCCATTATACGGGTAATAACTTCCGGATCGGACATTCTAGCTACTCCACCCTCAGCCCTGATATCGGCCGGAACCCTTTCGAGAGCCATAACTGCTACGGCGCCGGCATCTTCAGCTATCTTTGCTTGCTCCGGAATAGTTACATCCATAATTACTCCGCCTTTAAGCATTTCAGCCAACCCACGTTTTACTGCAATCGTACCTGTTTCCATTTATATAACCTCCGTTAATCAACAGTTAATCCCATAAATTAATTAACCATATTTGACTTTATTTTGAATCTTATTTTACAACACTTGTTTTGACCGTGCAATAGTAATTAAAGAGTTCATTTTTAAATCTATTTAAACAAATAATTATGACTATTAAAATATGGGAATGGAATACCGACAAGCAATCTTTGTTTTAAATGTCAATTGTTAATTGTCCATTATAATTATTCCGGTGTTTCTCCACAAACTTACCCATCCTTACTAGTGCTTCTTTTAGGTTATCCATCGAAGATGCATAAGAACACCTTACAAAACCTTCTCCACAACTCCCAAAAGCATTACCGGGCACTACCGCTACTTTCTCCTCTTTTAAAAGCTCTTCACAAAAAGTTACCGAACTCATACCTGTAACGGCAATTGAAGGAAAGGCGTAAAAAGCGCCTTTCGGTTCAAAACAAGTCATACCAATATCATTTAATCCCTTCACAAACATTCGACGTCTACGGTTATATTCTTCACACATTTTCCGGCGTTCATTTTCTCCGTGCCGGAGAGCTTCAATAGCCGCTTTTTGAGCGGTAATCGGAGCACATAACATTGTGAACTGGTGAATTTTAGTCATAGCTTGAATAATTTCCGTCGGTCCCGTAACATATCCAAGGCGCCAGCCGGTCATAGCATAGGCTTTGGAAAAGCCATTAAACAACAGGGTTCTTTCCTGCATTTCCGGTAATGATGCAAAACAAATATGATCCCCATCATAGGTTAAATGAGCATAGACTTCATCAGTTAATAATAACAAATCATGCTTTTTAACTAAATTGGCGATTTCCAACGCGACTTCCTTAGTCATAATACCGCCGGTAGGATTATTGGGATAACAAAGTAAGATTGCTTTAGTCTTAGATGTGATCAAAGGCTCGATATCCTTGGCTCTGACTCGAAAACCTTCCTCAGCCTTAGTGTTAACATTGACTGCTATCCCGCCGGCCATAATTACACAAGGATTATAAGATACATAACAAGGTTCCGGTATGATAATCTCATCCCCCGGTTCGGTAATCGCCCTAAAAGCGAGATCAAGCGCTTCACTGACACCTACGGTAACTAAAACTTCTTTTCGGGGGTCATAGTTTACTCCATAATTCTTTGCTAAGTCATTAACGATTTCTTCGCGTAATTCCAATAAACCATAATTTGAGGTATACATGGTATACCCTTTTTCTAAAGAATAAAAACAGGCTTCTCTAATATGCCAGGGAGTAACAAAGTCAGGTTCTCCTACCCCAAGCGAAATTACTCCCTTCATTTCGGAAACCAGGTCAAAAAAACGGCGAATCCCCGAAGGCGGTATTGCCTGAATTGTTTGATTAATCCAATTACGCCGGCTCATGGAGAAACCACCAATCTTTCAATCTCTTCTTTATCCTCTAAGATAACTCCTTCGAGTTTATATTTTTTAAGAACAAAGTGGGTTGCCGTACTTTGAACATTCTCAATTGTTGCCAGTTTTTGTGAAACAAATAAAGCAGCGTCTTTCATGGTAGTTGCCTCTACTAAAACCATCAGATCATAAGCTCCGGACATTAAAAATACCGATTTGACTTCCGGAAAACGATAAATGCGTTCGGCAATTTCATCAAAACCGACATCTCGTTGGGGAGTGACTTTTACCTCAATCAAAGCAGCTACTTTTTCAACCCCGGCTTTTTCCCAATTGACCATAGCCCGGTAATTGATTATTACTTTTTCGGCTTCAAGCTCAGCTATTCTCTCTTTTACCGCTGCTTCACCAATCCCAAGCATCACCGCGATCTCTGCCGGAGTTAAGCGATCATTGGATTCTAGTAACTCTAGTATCTCTTTCATTTATATCCTCCCCCGTGAAACAGCATTTTTAAAATTTAATTCAACCTATATAAAATTTTTCGTGATAATCCTAAAGTTTACGTAAATCTTTAAACTAAAATATCATTTTAATTGGTAATTTTCAAGGAATTTTTCTACTTACTTATATTTTGGGGATGTTGTATCATAAATACAACTTTCGCACCCATATTTTAATGCAGTAAAATCAATAATTTAAGGATTTAACTTTTGAAAAAATCGTTAAATCGTTCGATGTTTTCAAAAGTTAACTTTAATTAATATGACTTTACTGCGAGGTATTTTTGAGGTGCGAAAGTTGAATTATAAATTAAAAAGACTATCTGTACCCTTTCAGACAGCCTTTTTATTAATAAAATTTCATATAATCAAACTATAAGCATATAAAGCGAAGCGAGTCATTAAGCTATTATGCGCTTATATTAGTTATAATCAGGTCCCACTCTCCCAAGAAGACAAATATTTGATTTGTTCCTCCGTCAACTCATCAATTTCAACTCCCATTGATTTTAATTTGATTTCAGCAATCTCATGATCAAGCTCTACCGGAAGAACATGAACCTTCCGTTCCATCTTGGAAGCATTTTTAACAATATATTCAGAGCCTAGAGCCTGATTGGCAAAGCTCATATCCATTACTATAGCCGGATGACCCTCAGCCGCAGCCAGATTTAGCAACCTTCCTTCAGCCAGCAGGAATACTTTCCGTCCGTCTTTCAAGGTATATTCTTCAACAAAATCCCGAACCGTCCGTTTGGATTTAGACATTTTTTCGATGGCGCCAATATTAATCTCATCGTTAAAGTGGCCTGAATTAGCAACTATTACTCCTTCTTTGGCGACCTTAAAGTGTTTTTCATCAACCACATTCAGATCTCCGGTAACTGTAATAATAATATCAGCACACGGCATGGCATGTTCCAATTTCATAACCCGGAAGCCGTCCATCACCGCTTCAATCGCTTTAACATGGTCAACTTCAGTGACGATCACATTGGCGCCCATACCCTTAGCCCGCATGGCCAAGCCTTTACCGCACCATCCGTAACCGCAGACTACGAAATTTTTCCCGCAAATTAAGGTGTTGGTCGCTCTGAGCAAACCATCAATGGTACTTTGCCCGGTCCCATAACGATTGTCAAAGAGGTGCTTGGTATCCGATTCATTAACTGCTATAATCGGGAATTTTAAAGCTCCATCTTTCTCCATACTCTTTAAACGAATAACTCCGGTAGTTGTTTCTTCGGTACCGCCGATCACTTTTTTTAGATAAGTATCGGCGTACTTTTGATGTAAAAGCCCTACCAAATCAGCTCCATCATCCTGGGTAATATCCGGTTGATGTTCAATGGCTGCTAGCAGATGCTTATAATAAGTGTCCCGATCCTCTCCCTTGATGGCATATACCGGAATATCATAATCAACGACTAATGAAGCTGCTACATCATCCTGGGTAGATAAAGGGTTTGAGGCACAAAGTACGATATCAGCGCCGCCCTCTTTCAATGTCCGCATAAGATTAGCAGTCTCCGTGGTAACATGTAAACAGCAGGAAAGTTTCTTGCCGGCCAATGGTTTTTCTTTGGCAAACCGCTCCCGAATCATCCGTAATACCGGCATTTGATTATCAGCCCATTCAATCCGCAATTTCCCTTTCGGCGCCAACGCCTTGTCCTTAACATCACAATTAACCATTCTAAATCCCTCCATTTTTTAATAAATTCTGTAAACCTTTTTAAGCATCAAACATCTAAAAGTCATTTTACATGTATTTTTAAATGTTTAATTGTCAATTGTACATTGTCAACTGTCAATTAAAAACTACATCACCACTTCCCAAGTATCTTCCGGCATAAGCCAATCTTTGTGTTTTTCAGCTCCGCCGCGAACTTTCCAATCGGAATCAATAGTCAACTTGGAACTTATTCCACCCCGGGGGTTAAATATAATCACAATCCGGAGCCGATCCGGTTCATAAACTTTCATCAATTGGTCATAAACAATATTTATCAATCGCTCATAAGAGACAACTATGGATCTCAATTGATGAATATATAATTTCAAGGACTTTAACTCAATAATCTTGTTTTTAGGATAAAAGGTAAGAAAAATAGTAGCAAAGTCCGGCTGCTCATGAACGCCTAAAAAGGTACATTCCGGTATTTTAATCTTTATCTCATATGCTTCTGAGGTTGGATTGGGTAATGCTTTTAAAATAGTAGCATCAATATCCTTAAAAGTTTTAATTTGGGATTCCAAAAAATCATCTCCAAAAAAGTACAATTTTTATTTATAGGCTGTTAATACAAAAACTTCTTTATCTGTTTTAAATTTGGTTAATAAATTTTGAATTTCAATATTCTGAAAACCCGCCTTCTCAAACCATTCCCTGACAGTTTCGGCTTGAAACCCCGGCCAAATATCATGCATTTTAGCTACCATTTTTTCATCGGAATGTTCATAAAAATCCGCCAGGAAAACTATTCCGCTCGGTTTTAATACCCGGTAAATTTCTCTTATCGCTAATTCCGGTTCTTCTATATGATGAAGATACATATTGGCACAAGCTATGTCCACAAAAGATTCTGCAACCGGTATCTCCAAACCGTCGCTTTCAATAGTTTTAATATTTTTAATTCCTTCTGAAAATGCCTTTTTCCGCAGTTCTTTTAACATTTCGGCGGAAATATCCACTGCATAAACCATTTTTACATATTTAGCCGCAAACCTGGCTATATAACCGTCACCGGAACCCAAATCCATTAGATTCATCTTTTTTTCCAGGTTTGGTAGTTCAGTTAGTTTATTTTTTATCGATTCATCATAATAGTTTTTACTTAGTGTTTCCCATTGAGGGGCTACTTCATTAAAAAACTCCCGGGTTTCACCTTCACTACCGGAATAAGTTTGTGAATCACCGGCAGCAAGCCATTCTATCAGGGCCTGACGACTAAACCGCCATTCCCGGCCGATTTTACGTCCCGGTACTTTCTCTTCTTTTAATAGTTTGATGAAAGTCTTGATACTAACCCCGAAAAAATCGGCCGCCTCTTCCATGGTAAGTATCTCTTTATCCATTGGAACCTCCATTTAATACTATCTAATTAAAATTATAACTTATACAAAATCAATTATCAACAGTTATTTTCATTTATCTACAATTAAATTACAATCAATTGCCATTAAAAATCATTTGAACATATTGACTATAATTTGCCCATAAAGAAAACTTAACAAAATCCCGATTATTTTATCATAAATGAATACCAAAAAAAGGTTATACAACAATCGCCTTCCATTTTTCTACGGTAATTACGGTAATTACGGTAATCATTGAAAATAACACCATTCAAGGGAGGTCCACTTATGATTCCTGATAAACTAAATTCTGTATTAAAAAAAATTAATTTTCCCAAGCTGTTCTTTCTCTCCAGCATTAAAACAAAACTAACGATAGCCGTTCTGTTTATTTCAATTATTTCTTTAGGTGGACTGACCTACGTCCAATATTCTAATGCCCGGCGATCATTATTAAGTGGTTTTGAACATGATACTATCTCTTTAGCTAAATCTTATGGCGACCAAATAGGTTTATGGTTGGAGGTCAGAAAGGCTGAGATGAGGGTCCTGGCCGATTCAAATATAATAGTAAATGCTGATGGGGATAAAGATCTTATTACCCCTCAATTAGTCAGAGTAGCGGAACATAATCCCCTTTATGTTATGATTTTTTATTCGGATCTTAACGGAGATTATTTTACATCATTAGGCGCGCAGTCGAACATTTCCGATCGGGCTTATTTTAAAAGGGCGATGACTACCGGGGAAGCAGTAATTTCAGACCCGGTAATTTCCAAATCCACCGGCTATCAGGTCATTGTGGTAGGATCGCCTGTAAAAAAAGCCGATAAGACAATAGGATTTGTAGCTGGTATTATTAAATTGGATGATATTGAGAAAATCACTAACTCTATTAAAATAGGGGAATCCGGTTATGCCTATTTAATGAGGGGCGATGGGTTAACTATTGTTCATCCGAAGAAGGAATTAATAATGAAATATAATCCCCTGGAAGACCCCAAAGTTGATGAAAATTTGAAAGAGGCCATCTCTATGATGACTAAAGGTGAAACTGGTATTAAAAGATATATATATGATGGGATAGATAAATATGTGGCCTTTACTCGGGTGAGGGGAGAATATGACACAATCTGGTCTTTGGGGATTTCAGCCCCGATATCCGAATTATTGGCGCCTTTGAAAGGACTTTTAGTTGGTTTTATAATGACATTGTTATGTACCGCAGTTTCAATATTCTTTATTTATCTAGCTATCTCGTCAATAATTAAACCATTGGAATTAACTAAAAAACACATTGAAAAATTAGCCACCGGAGATTTTAGCTCCGATATACCCAAATCCGCGCTTAAACGGGCTGATGAAATAGGTTCTATCTCCCGGGCAGTACAAAC
>JAEYRX010000068.1 GCA_023435225.1 Bacillota bacterium | reverse complement strand
AAGGACTACCTAATTCTCTATTATAAGGAGATTTTTATTTGTTTTCTTCTTTTCTTGTATGTTTTAAGCTATTATTAACACAGGTTCCCGGTTGACAATTGTATTTTTATTTAATGCAATTCTAGTGTACTTTTATAAACAAACTTAAAGAAATTAAAGATGTTCCAACAAATGATAAAGTATTTATTATAATCAATGATATTTTTAATTCTAAAGAAGTAGAAAAAGTTTATTACTCAGATGAAATAATTGAGAAAGCGAAAAAAAGGCAACTCCTTGGTAACCCTCCAAGAAATGCTAAAAAAGTTAATTCCCTTAGTGCTTGTGACGAAATCATATGGGAATCAATATTACATAAAGCAAAATATGATATCATTGTTGTTTCTCGTGACTCTACCTACATTGATAACTTTGATATATTAAATCAAGAATTTAAAGAAAAAACAGGCAATGAAATAATAAAAGTAACAGATAAAATTACAGATGCGATAAATATTTTAGGAGAACATACTTCAAAAGATATAGAGAAGATTGAAACTGAACAGATTCAACGGTTGGATAATCTTAATACGGTACTTGCATCAAATTATCCTAGAAACCTTAGTTCTGAGTTGACAGTACACTCAGCAATATTTGGTAGTCTTTCCTCTTGTCCAACATCAGTACCTACAAGTACTGGCGTTTTTCCTATTATTGAAACTCAAAAATGAGGGAAAGGAAAATTACAAATAGATTGTTAAACAAGCAGCAAGTAATTGATTTTTTTAGTAAGCTAATATAATAGTTTGACTAGTAACCTAGGTTTGGAAGAAATTTAAATTATTTATAAACTTTACTTACTACAAACAAGGAGGTGTAAATATGGAAGTATATGACTTTAATGAATATATTTTAAAAATCGATTTTGAAAAAAAAAGTGAACATCCGGAACGTATTTTTAAAGTAATGTCAGAGATGATTGAATCACTTTATTCTATTGATAAAAATCTGATAAACTCTTTCGTTATAAATATTGAACCGAAGTTAATACTTGAAGATATTGAAACAGGATCTTTAAAAGCTCGTTTACGTGCATTAATTAGCGCTATTGATGATGATGCATTAAAGGAACTTGATTGGAAAAAAGCAGTCGGGAGTTTTTTGGTTAAAGGCAAGCACAAAGTTTTAAAATTTCTTGAAGATAAACAAGAGATTACTGACTACCAACAAGTTCAACAACTTGAAAGTAACCTACTTTCCCTTGCACAAGACACCGACATACAACAAGTACCTTGGTATACAACTATCCCAACTCAAAAATTTCTTGAAAATATTTCAAAATTATATAATGCTACCAATCTATTATTATCAAATGATACAGTCAAGTATATAAGTCCGGAAGGTGAAGTTACAATCAATAAAGGATTTGCCATTTCTCAACAATCAATTGAAAATTTATTAACAAAAGAATCTGTAGAATCCCAGAGTGAAATGATCTTCAGAATAAAAAAACCTGATTATTTAGGATTTTCAATGTGGGACGTTCAATATAAAGGTAAAACGATTCAAGTCAAAATTCATGACCTGGATTGGTTAAACAAATTTCAAGATCGAAAGATTGATGTAAGACCGGGGGATTCAATAAGAGCTCAAGTAGTTGTGGAAGTAAGATATGGTTATGATAATAATGTAGTTGCAGAACATTTTACGGTTGAAAAAGTGTTAGAGGTATTGCGAAATGAAAAACCATCACAATTTAACATTTTTGAGGAAGATGAAAATTAGTTTGTTTAAAGGTTTTTCCAAGGTTGAATAAATAGATTGGGAACTTATAGTTTGAAAAGGAGATTGCATGATGTCTGATTTAACAAGCATTGAAAAAATAAGACTCGAAAAGCTGTTTCAAATGGGCAGTGGCTATGTTTTAGATTTTACAAACAATTCACTTCGAGAGTTCATTTTAGATAATACCAATAAAGACATATATAGTGAAACTTATTCATTTAAAGGAGATTCAAAGGCTAATAGACTTCGGGCTTTTTGGAGTTGTGAGTCTAATTATACTGTAGCAAAAGTAATTCGAATGTTAATTGATTATTGTTATGCAACTTCTGAAAATTGGTATAAACCATTAGATACTGATTTATGTGATGAATGTTTAGAAATAGCTATAAGATTAGAGCAAAATACAATTTCAGATGGTATTGACGACATTTTAAAACCGGAAACCGATGATAAAGATTTTTCATTATTAGCTAAAACAATTCGGGATAGTCTTGAAAAGAATGAACCGGAAGCGGCCTTGGATAGGCTTCATACTTATGTTGTTAAATATGTAAGAAGGCTCTGCGATAAACATGGTATTTCATATGATAATAATAAGCCCTTACATGGATATTATGGCGAATACGTTAAGTATTTAAAGCAAAATAGTTGTATTGAGTCGGATATAACTGAAAAAATTCTAAAATATGCTATATCAATTATGGATGCATTTAACGATGTAAGAAACAATAAAAGCTTTGCCCATGATAATAATTTACTTAATTATGACGAGAGTTTATTGGTTTTTAAAAATGTGGCAAGTATTATCGGATTTATAGAATCTATAGAAAGAAAAATTGAAAAGCAAAAAGAAGATGAATTAAAAAGTATTACCGATGGGATAGATTTTGATAATTTGCCCTTTTAAAGATTTAATTAAGAAGGTAACCAAATAATGGATGAAGAATTTAAACTTAGGGTTGATGAAGTAGCAAGATATGAAAACTTTTTATTATTTAAATAATAGGAGGTAATATCTATGAAAAGAGCATTTATTAGTTTTGATTATGACCATGATTTGGATTTAAAAAATCTACTTGTTGGCCAAGCTAAAAATCCAGATACACCATTTAATATTGCAGATTTTTCTATAAAAGATGCAATATCTACAAATTGGAAAGATAAAGCCCGGACAAGGATAAAGGGGTGCGATGTCGTAATTGTAATATGTGGAGAATATACACATACAGCTACAGGTGTATCAGCTGAACTTGAAATCGCTCAGGAAGAAAAAATACCATATTTTCTCCTTCGTGGCCGCTCTGATAAAGTATGTAAAAAACCTACTAAGGCAAAATCAGATGATAAAATTTATAGTTGGACTTGGCCGAATCTAAAGATATTAATCAATGGAGGCCGATGATTTGGAGAAAGTTAAAGAAGTTCTTTTCAATAACAAAAGTTCAGATAATATTTCGTCTTCTGATGTAATTGACTTATATAAAATATATCTTGAATCAATTGATAAAACTGCTGACCGTCGGCAAAATGCTAACTCATTTTTTTTAACAATCAATACAGGATTACTTGCGATTATTGGATTTTTATTTCAAAAGGATGTAGCAACTGAACTGAAACCATTATATTTACTGCTACCGATAGCCGGTATTTTAGCAGGATTTTTTTGGTTGAAACTTGTAATATCCTATCGGCAATTAAACAAAGGTAAATTTACTATCTTAAATATGATAGAGGAAATATTACCTCTTGCTGTTTATAAAGCTGAATGGATCGAGTTAGGGGAAGGAAAAGATAAAAAAAAATATCATCAGGTTACCTTTCTTGAAAGATCAATTTCTATTCTGTTTATATTACTTTATAGTACTCTCCTAATTTACTTTAGTTTTCTTTTTTTGAAAGATATTAAGCTTATTTAATTAATGGAGCGATGCCTTATGAAACTCACCGATAACGAAAAACGTGAAATCCTGAAACTCATTGAAGCCGACAAACCTCTACCCGATAAATACCGCTTTCTACTCTTCGATGATAAGCGCGAAGTCGAATTGGTATGGAACGGCAAGACCAATGAAGTCTCCAACATCGTTTTACCATTTCAAGTTATTGAGCAAGTGGACGAGCCCCGTGCTGAAAAACTGGAAGATACAAAAGCCCAACTTTCACTTTTTGATGAACGGGGCCGCCAGATGGCAGGTTGGACTAATAAATTAATCTGGGGCGATAATAAATTAATTCTTTCTAGTCTCAAAAATGGTCCAATTCGTGAGGAGATTGAAAAAAATGGCGGGATAAAGTTAATTTATATAGACCCACCTTTTGATGTTGGCGCAGATTTTTCAATGGATATTGAAATTGGTGAAGATACTTTTACAAAAAAACCGAATGTGTTGGAAGAATTAGCTTATAGAGATACCTGGGGAAAGGGAGTAGATAGTTTTATAGTAATGTTAAATGAGAGACTATTATTAATGTATAGCTTGCTTGCAGATGATGGCTATATATTCGTGCATATTGGTCCAAAAGTTAGTCATTTAGTAAGGATGTTAATGGACGAAATTTTTGGATCTAAAAATTTGTTAAATCATATAGTTTGGAGTTATAAGCGCTGGCCATCGGTTTCAAAATCATTTCAGAGTATGCACGATGATATTCTTTTTTATGCCAAAAATTATGAAAATAAAACTCGAACGTTCAATATTGAATATGAACAAGCCAGTGAAAGCTATTTAAAACGGTTTGGAGGAAAGACACAAATATTAGATGAAGAAACTGGGACAAGAAAAATAACAATTGATGAACCAACTAAAGGTATGCCCTGTAGAGATGTATGGGATATATCGATAATTGCAGGTTCAAAATCTGAACGAAATGGGTATCCCACTCAAAAACCGGAATCTTTATTGGAAAGAATTATAAAAGCATCTTCTAATGAAGGAGATTTGATAGCTGACTTCTTTTGTGGCTCTGGTACTACATTAGCAGTTTCAGAAAAACTTAATCGAAAATGGATCGGTTCCGATCTTGGTAAATTTGCCATTCATACAACTCGAAAAAGAATGATTGGTGTTCAACGTCAACTTAAGGATGAAGGCAAAGACTTCCGTGCCTTTGAAATCCTTAACCTTGGGAAATATGAACGTGCTCATTATATCGGTGTTAATCTTAACCTGAGGGAAGAAGAAAAACAAAAGCAATTGGAACAAAAGGAAAAGGATTTTGTATCATTAATTTTAAGGGCTTATAAAGCTGAAGCATTAGAGAACTTTAAATGTTTCCATGGTAAAAAAGCTGGGCGGGTGGTGGCTGTTGGGCCAATTAATCTGCCGGTGACCCGGTTGTTTGTCGAAGAAATTATTTTGGAATGCCGGGAGAAGAGAATTTCACGAGTAGATGTTTTGGCCTTTGAATTTGAAATGGGATTGTTCCCGAATGTTCAGGAAGAAGCTAAAGCCAAAGGGATTGACTTAGCACTTAAATATATTCCGCGTGAAGTTTTTGATAAACGGGCAGTGGAAAAGAACCAAGTCGTCTTCCATGATGTTTCATATATTGAAGTTAAACCGTTACTCAAAAAAAATGCAATTGCAGTTGAATTAGCCGATTTCTCGGTTTACTATTCACAGGATACGGTTGATAATGCCGCTGCTGGTTTGAAAGAAGGCGCTAATAAAATAGTGGTTGAAAATGGTAAGATAATTAAAGTATTAAAAGATAAGAACGGGATCATTACCAAAGATATTCTTACCAAGAAATGGACCGATTGGATCGATTATTGGAGCGTGGATTTTAACTTTGAAAACAAACGGGAGATAGTCCGGGTCAAGAATGAAGTAACAGGGGAAATCGAGGAAGCCTGGACGGGCGATTTTGTCTTTGAAAATGAATGGCAAAGTTTTCGGATCAAAAAAGATCGTTCCTTGGAACTTGTAACACCATATCACGAATGCAAAGCTGGTCGTTATAAGATTGCGGTTAAAGTTGTTGATATTTTTGGAAATGATACCATGAAGATCATTGATGTGAATGTGGAGGGTAAATAAATGGCTATTCATCCTTCTTTTCCAGAATCCCCTTATCAGATTTTAAATCCGGATTATCGCTGGTTCCCAGCTGATGAGGCACTTCGGGAATCTAGTTATGAAAAACTATTACCTCCCTTAGTTCATCAAATACGTAAGGAAGTTAAGACATGGCGCGATAATTATTATCAAGGAGCGTCAGAGACTTCAAAGGTTCTTTTAAACTGGTGGTTTAATACTGAACATATCATCCCGAAATCCGACGGGAGCATGTTTGAGTTTAAATATTACTTTGCCCAACGGGAAGCGATTGAAACAGTGATTTTTTTATACGAAGTGGCCAAGGTTAAAGATAAATATGATTTAATTCGTTATGACTCATCCGGTGCGGTATCTACTGGTATGTTTGATGAAGAATGGCTGAGGCTAGTTATCAAGATGGCTACGGGCAGCGGCAAGACCAAAGTAATGAGTTTAATAATTACTTGGTGTTATTTTCACAAGCTCTATGAAGCAGACTCAAAACTAGCAACGAATTTTCTTTTAATCGCTCCTAATATTATTGTTCTTGATAGGTTGCGGACCGATTTTGACGGTTTAAAAATTTTCTTTAATGATCCCCTTTTACCCGATAACGGTTATGAAGGCCAAAATTGGCAGGATGACTTCCAAATGACCATTCATATTCAAGATGATGTTTCTATTGTACGAAAAACTGGCAATTTATTTTTGACCAATATTCATCGTGTATATGCCGGGAATGACACTGAACCGAGTTTTGAGGATGATAATCTTGAAGATTATTTCCTTGGTAAACGTCCGGTTGGAAAAACCACCGATTCCAAAGTTGACCTGGGAGTTATCGTTCGAGAGATCGATGAATTAGTCATTATTAATGATGAAGCTCATCATATTCATAACCCGCAACTAGCTTGGTTTAAATCTATCGAGGATATTCATAATCGTCTCAAACAAAAAGATCATTTTTTATCTTTGCAACTTGATGTTACTGCCACTCCTAAACATAATAATGGCGCTATATTTGTTCAGACAATATCCGATTATCCTCTAGTAGAAGCTATTACCCAAAACGTAGTAAAACATCCGGTTTTACCGGATGCTGCTAGCCGTGCCAAACTGGCGGAGCGGAAAAGTTCCCGTTATACGGAGAAATACGCTGACTTTATTGCTCTTGGTGTTGAAGAATGGCGAAAGACTTATATTGAGCATGAAAAACTAGGTCAAAAAGCAATTTTATTTATTATGACAGATGATACAAAAAATTGCGATGATGTAGCGGAATACCTTGAAAATTCCTATCCCGAGTTTCAAAATGCAATCCTGGTA
>JAEYRX010000050.1 GCA_023435225.1 Bacillota bacterium | reverse complement strand
ATGAACTGACGATAAGCGCCTGGGTAATGACGAACGGCTCTACCGGAGAAGATCAAGTCCTAATCAGGCGGGGACAATATGTTTATCCATTTTCACTCATTTTGGAACGTAGTTATAACCGGATGCCTTTCAAAGGCTGTATCCGGACGAATGGTACCTTTTATGAATATTCCAGTATCCGAATCAACCCTGGTGAGTGGCATCATATCGTAATGACTTACCGAAGCGGAGCTATGTTGATTTATCTTGACGGTAAAGAGGTTGGCCGCAACAGCAATCCGGCTGGCGACTTTTTCTTCGGTTACGGCGACTCCAAGACCTACATCGGCGCCGGTCCTGACCCGGAAGCCGGCAGCTTTTTCAACGGCGTGATCGATGAGTTCCGCATTTATGATCGGGCCTTATACCCGGCTGAAGTGGATTATTTGTATAACTATGAATCCGCTAAATAGACAAAACAACTTAATTTTGATTTTTTGGCCAAGCAGCGATGCTTGGCCATGGTTTTAAGTGTTAAAAACAGTATAGATCTATAACATCAAAAGCCGAACTCCCTAAATAACACTTTTAGACATTGCAAGCTTCCCCTCGCCGCAAACGGAGAGGGGAATGAGGGGTGAGGCGAATTAAGGGGGTCAATTTGATGAAATTAATCACACGCCTTCAGAAAGTGTTTTTCACTGGCCAAGCTCTTTCTTCAGCTACCGCCATCCTTATCTATCTGGCTGCGGTTAAATTGCTTATTCATCTATTAACCGCCAACAATTACGGCTATTTCGGTGATGAATTTTATTGGCTGGCGATGGGGGAGCATCTTGATTATGGTTATGTGGATGTCCCGCCTTTGGTAGCCTATATCGGGGCTTTTTGGCGATTGTTCTTCGGCGCCTCTTTGTTGGCTATTCGTCTTTTACCAGCCCTGGCCGGCGCAATGACGGTTTTTTTGGCCGGGCGTTTGGCTCGGGAGCTTGGCGGGGGCCGGTTTGCGCAAGGATTTACGGCTTTGATGGTCCTGGCGGGGCCGAGTTGGTTAACTCTCAACTCCTGGTTCGCCTATGATTCCTTTGATCAACTCTGTAGTGTCCTCTTTTTTTATCAGACAGCGCGCCTCACCAATCTGGAGACACCAGGGCGTTGGCTCGGCCTGGGACTCATCGCCGGGCTAGGAGCGATGACCAAACTATCCATGATTTTTACAGCCGGCGCTTTCGCTTTGGCTTGGCTTAGCGTCTCCCGGCGGCAAAGTTTCCGGACCCGGTGGCCGTGGCTGGCGGGGGTAATTGCTATTTTACTTTGTACACCTTTTATAGTATGGCAAACAGTCCATCAGTGGCCGTTATTGACTTATATTCATAATTATAACCTGGCCCGGCCGCACCCGGGGCCGTTGGATTTTTTACTCCAGATAGTGTGGGCTCAAAATCCGATCTTGCTCCCGCTCTGGTTGACAGGACTGTTTTGCCTTATCTGGGGCCGGGAAGGAAAACAATACCGGATTTTGGGCTTGACGTTCCTGATTTTACTCACATTTTTTATGGTGGTAATGAAGATGGAGTCCCGGATGTTGTTTTCGGCCTTTTTTCCTTTATTAGCCGGAGGCGCAGTTTGGTTGGAGCGATCTTTTGATAAATGGGCCATACGTTGGCGCGGGATCAATTGGTTCAAACCTGCCTATCCGTTGCTGGTAATACTTAGCGGCGCTTTATTGGCCATTGGTACATTGCCGCTCTTACCCATCAAGACCTTGACCCGGTATTTGAGCAGCGTTTCCCCAGTTGCCAAGCAAGAGGTCTATGGAAATACCTTACCTCTGCAGATCGCTTTCCGGTTTGGCTGGCCGGAAATGGTTAAAGAAGTGGCCAAAATTTATCAAAGTTTACCGGAGACGGAGCGGAAAAACTGTCTTATTTGGGCGGGCCACTATGCCGAAGCCGGGGCTATTGATTTATTAGGTCAAAAATACGGTCTTCCCAAGGCTGTTTGCAATCATCTTTCCTATCATTTTTGGGTCCCGGGTCCGGCGGTCGCCAAGGCTGAAGTAGTGATTATGTTTGGGAATGAAAGCCACGATCCCTATTTAATATTCGATGAAGTTACCCCGGTTCCCCGCATAAAGGGGCATCCTTATGCCGTGAAATGGGAGAGAAATCTGCCGATTTATATCTGCCGGAAGCCTAAAATCCCAATTCCGGAGATCTGGACTAAGTATGCGAACTTCCGCTAGGGTATTGTTGAGTCATTAGTTTACCGGAAAAAATTTTGGATTCATTACAAAAGATTTTTTTGGAATATCCAAATATTCCTTTAGTCCCGATGGGTTTTAAAATAAATTGGGGGTTGGGATGGCTGGCTGGCTGCGGTTTTTGGCTGCGGTGGGGGAGTTGAGGGACGAGGAGATTGGCTAATGGCATCAAGCAAAGCTTCCAAAAAAAACGGTAAATGATGCCGCTCACCACCCAGAGCTGAAGTTGAACTGTAGGCTTATTCTAAACCTCTGGGCTGAAGTTAAAATCTTTCTCAACCCCGTAACCGGGCTGGGAAGTGTTTTACTGCAAAGCTAAACCAAGCCCCAAAGAGGGGGTTTAGAAATCTTTAAAAACAACAGCCCGGGGGTTTTGAAATAGCGGAAATTATTCGCTGCTGCCCTGGGCGATGAAACAGCAGGAATTAATTATTCTCGCTTTTCTTGACCGATCGACTGACTTTTTCAAAGGTTACATAGATAATAAACACAATAATGGTCCCAAGTTCATAGAAGAAAATGAAGAATGATTTTAGAGATTTTTTCATGGGAATACCTCCGGATTATCAATTGAGAATTGAAAATTGAGAATTGAGAATTTTTAAATACATATTGGTAAGGCAACAGGCAATCCTGACTCCTGTCTCCTGGCTCCTGTCTCCTCAACTCCTTCTTCGTTGGTACTCATTCAACAACTTGTCAAACTCGGCTCCGGCGGCCAGGACTTCGGCGTCGGTGTAGCCTTTGGCGTCCCAGAGGGTTTGGAGACGGGCCCGGGCGCGTTCTATTTTTGCCTTAAGGCGAGTTTTGGATTTTAGGGTGAATAGTTTGAACATGTTTTTTTATAGGCATTAGGCAACAGGCATTAGGCATTAGGTGAAAGGCAAAAGACAATAGGAATTTGAAAGCTGTTGTCTATAGTTTTTTTTATTAGACGGGATTTACGGGATTAAACAGAACAGGCAATAGGCAATAGGCATTAGGCATTAGGAAAAGCAGTAAAAGAGTTTCGCTGATGCTCCGGTCACCCCGCCTCATTCTATCTTTCTCCTATTCAGGCAGGAGAAACGACCTGTTATTTGTGAAAGTATTTTTAGTATGTTAGATTATATGAAAGTGTTTTTTGGCTATTGGCTGTTTATTGGCTTACATCCTAATACCCGAAGCCTAGTGCCTATCCTATCTCCTCAAAAAACCTAATGCCTAATGCCCAGTGCTTAATGCCTTCTTCCTCGTTCTTGCTTACTTTAGCTACATAGTGATATAATAAGGATTGATTGTAATTTTTGGCAATACTTAAGCAGGGCTCAAAAAGAAGATTTGGGCCTTGGGTGTGTTGCCTGTTTGCTGGTTGTTTTGTTGGGAATTGCATGTTAAGACAGTATTTGTAATTATGGTTTTATTATATGTGCAAATTGCAAAAGTGTCAAGGAGAAAATTTCGATATGCACAAGAATTCAATTGGTAATAGAGTACAACAAGCTAGAGAGCATTTTAAACTAACCCGAAAGCAATTTGTTCAGGTAATTAATGTGCATTTGTCTACCGTTTCTAGAATTGAAACTGATGTTCAAGCACCGACGGATCTTTTTCTTGATGCTTTGATGGCACGGTTTTTAGTTAATCCTGATTGGATACTTACCGGTGAAGGTGAGATGTTATTATCTCCTGAAGAGTATATTGAAAAAGGCATCACTATTTTGGGCGGACAAAAGTTTAGTGAAGGTTTGGCAAATGTTTTAAATAACCCACAATTCGCGGAGTTTCAGTCTTCTGTGACAATGAGTAATTCGATAAAGGAAGATCTTGATACTGATTTGAAAGAGGTTTTGCAGTTGGTTTCGAAGTTGTGGCGGCAGGGGGATGAAAGGTCCAGGGAGATGCTGGCGCAGGTTGTAAAGTCTTTTTCGGCGGTGGGGGAGAAGAGTAGGGAAAAAGATAAATAGGTTGAGGAAAAGTGGGTCCAGTCGAGATGAGGTCGAGGGGGCCTATTTTATTTGTAAAGATCTAAAGAAAAAAACCGAGTAAAGTATATCAATGAGGCCAACGGGGAACGTCGCCCACTTCCCCGAACCCCTTAGGGCCAAGGGTGTTACGGAACACCCTTTGGAAACCCGCCGCCCGGTGGGCACATCCCCCGGGACCCCCTTTATGCACGGCCATCCATGGACCGTGCTTGGAAACCTTTGAAAGATAGTATTTGGGCCAATTTGGCCTCCAACGTCATGTTTCCGGCCTCTGGGGTGGTCCTTTAGCCCCGACGGCTAAGTTTCGTCCATGAACCAAAGCCGCGGCCAACCTCCATGTTGGCGATTGGTGTTTATTCAGGAGGTTTTTTGATGAAAATATTTATTGCATACCTAACAATCCCCAAATGAACTGCTTACTTTTCTACTCCGATATGGTCAACATGGAGGTTGACCAGCGCGGTATAGAAATATGATGTTTCTCACCGTCGGCACACAGAAAAAGCTTAGAAGACGGCTACATTGGATGTAGGCGTCATTCAAATCAAAAACTCCGACTCCGAACAGGACGTGAGGAGACATGAGGGAGGTTCGGAATCAAATATGTTGCATTACTTTTTAGGTCACAGTATTTAAATGCAACATATTTCCTTGATTTACATGAAAAATTCCATTATATATTATTTCGCATTCGGCTTTTGGAATGCGAAATCTTAAATAAAGTTTTTCAGTTTAGTTAGGTGCCGACGACTTTTTGGTTACTTTTTGGTCGTACAAAAAGTAACCCGCCGCCGGAACAGTGTACAGGCGGAGCTAAGTATTCAAAGCATTAAATTGCTTCATCGTTAAAGCTCAAAAATTTTGAAATTCATTAACACCATTGGAGGCAAACCCTATGACCTTCGAAGAACTTAAAAACTTCCTCACCAAATATAACCTGAAAAAAGCTTGATTTTAGAATTCACATCCCTAAAGCCGGCTGTGAATGTTGAAATTATTGAACTTTTTTCATCTTATAAATCAAGGAAATATATCGCAATTTATGCAAGCTTTAAAGTAATCTATTGCGATGATATATAAATGCGCATGAGCCATATCTACCAACCATTGCTCATAAAAAATCTCTTGTAATCCGGTGGCCTGGCTACGGTCCGGCAGTTGGCGGTGAGTTTTGCGGCGCAGGATGAGGCACTTTCTCAAGAGCAGTTTGATATATTATACGAAGCTATTGATAAAGTAGGGAGAAAGATTGGGAGTCTAATAAAAAGTATTCAGTAAGGATAGTTACGCATCGTTTTGGGGTAATTCTTGCGGGTCAAAGTCGTTATGCGTTACGAGTACCGCGTTACGCGTTGTGTTTGCTAATTATGAAAGTTATAAAAAACATTAAGAAACTTACCCCGAAAAATGATTTTACGCATAACGCTTAACGCATAACCCGTAACGGAATTTGAGATGACGGAGCAGGAGATCCGGGCGGTGAATGAGTTGCTTAGGATCAGGAGGAAGGAATTGTTGGAGAAGGATCGGGGGATTAAGGGGTTTGAGGTTTCGACGGGGAAAGATGTGGATTATTCGGGGCATTGTTGGGTGGAGTTGGTACCGAAACAGAATCATTCCTAGTAAGGTTTTACCCTTATTAAATAAAACTAGCAGGAAAACATAGGAAAACGGAGAAAAACATTAATATTGTTGTATTTTTAAAAAAGTATTAAAGACAGAAAACTATTACGAATTTGGGGTAAAAATTAAAGAAGAGAGAATTCTGATGAATAAAAAAGAACTAACGGAAAGAGATATTTGTACTAAATTCATTACTCCAGCCCTTGAAAAAGCCGGGTGGGATACTTTTACGCAAATTCTTGAGGAATTTCCGCTTACCAAAGGCCGGATCATAGTTCGCGGCCAACAGCATACCAGGGCAAAAAACAAACGGGCTGACTATGTTCTTTTTTATAAACCTAATATTCCTATTGCAGTTATTGAAGCTAAAGATAATAATCATTCTATTGGAGACGGGATGCAACAAGGATTGGGTTATGCGGAGCTATTGCAAGTCCCGTTTGTTTTTAGTTCCAATGGTGATGGATTTCTCTTTCATAATAGTATAGCAACCGACGGGCAGATGGAACGTGAAATAGGACTGACTGAGTTTCCCGCGCCGGAAACTTTATGGCGAATGTGGTGTGAATTTAAAGGAATTACCCAAGAACAAGAAACGATTATTACCCAGGATTATTATAGCGATGGCGGGAACAAAATACCCCGTTATTATCAATTATTGGCTATTAATAAAACCATTGAAGCGATTGCCAAAGGACAAAATCGAATTTTATTGGTTATGGCCACGGGAACAGGCAAGACTTTTACCGCATTTCAGATTATTTGGCGGTTATGGAAGTCACGTACTAAGAAACGAATCTTATTTTTGGCTGATCGGAATATCTTGGTCGACCAAACTATGACTAACGACTTTAAACCGTTTGGTTCCGCTATGACTAAGATTCAAAAGCGACAAGCCAATAAATCATACGAAATATATCTTTGTTTGTATCAAGCTGTTACCGGCACTGAAGAGGAAAAGAATGTTTATAAACAATTTTCTAAGGACTTTTTTGATTTGATTGTGGTTGACGAGTGCCATCGTGGAAGTGCGGCGGAAGATGCTAATTGGCGACAAATACTTGAATATTTTAGCTCGGCGACTCAGATTGGGTTAACAGCAACCCCGAAAGAGACCAGAGATGTTTCCAACATTCATTATTTCGGAGAACCTATTTACACCTATTCATTACGCCAGGGTATTGATGACGGTTTTCTAGCACCCTATAAAGTTATACGTATAGATATTGATAAAGATTTGGAAGGATGGAGGCCGGAAAAAGGGAAGCTAGATAAAAACGGCAAAATAATTGAAGATCGTATTTATAACCTGAGAGATATGGACCGAAACTTAGTACTTGAAAAACGGACGGAATTGGTTGCTAATAAAGTCAGTGAATTTTTAAAACAGACCAACCGTTTTGACAAGACAATTGTCTTTTGTGACAATATAGACCATGCCGAACGGATGCGACAGGCTTTAGTCAATGAAAACGCTGATTTGGTGGCGGAGAACGCCAAATATGTGATGCGGATTACCGGTGATAATGAAGAAGGCAAAATCGAACTTGATAACTTTATCTTTCCGGAATCAAAATATCCGGTTATTACAACTACTTCGAAATTGATGTCAACCGGGGTAGATGCTCAAACCTGTAAATTAATCGTACTAGACCAACATATTCAATCGATGACGGAGTTTAAACAGATTATTGGGCGCGGAACCCGCATTAACGAGGATTATAATAAGTTCTATTTTACTATTATGGACTTTAAAAAAGCGACTGAATTGTTTGCTGATCCGAATTTTGACGGTGATCCTGTGGTTATATATACCCCAAAACCAGGAGATCCGCCTGTACCGCCGGATGAGCCCGGTGAAGGTCATGAACCTGGCGGAGGAAAGAAACCGGGTCCAACATCTCCTCCGGGTCCGGGACCGGATGGACCATTTGGTCCAGAGGGGCCTCAACCTACACGTTACGTTGTTGGAGATGTACCGGTTTCCGTTATTGCCGAACGGGTTCAATACTATGATGCCAATGGAAAATTGGTCACGGAATCCCTAAAAGATTACACCAAAAAGACAATTGATAAGGAATTTGCTTCACTTGACGACTTTTTGAGAAAATGGAGCGATGCTGAGAAGAAGCAAGCGATTATCGAAGAACTTGCCAATGAAGGTATTTTCTTTGAAGCGTTAGCGGAAGAGATCGGGAAAGACTTAGATCCTTTTGATATAATCTGTCATGTAGCCTGGGATAAACCGCCGTTAACCAGGAAAGAACGGGCTGAGAATGTTCGGAAACGAGATTACTTTACCAAATACGGCGAACAAGCGCAACGGGTTATAGCAGCTTTATTGGACAAGTATGCGGATGAAGGTGTGACCAACATTGAAGAGACTCAAATATTGACGATCAATCCTTTTACCGAGTTTGGGACGCCGATGGAGATTATTGAGATGTTCGGTGGGTTTGATGAGTATCAGATGGCGGTTAGTGAGTTGGAGAAGGCGATTTATGCTGCTTAGGCTCCGGTTTCGGCCCTCATCCCCGGCCCTTCTCCCACATCGGGAGAAGGGAGTACTCGGTTAACGATTTCGTTCTAGTTCTCGTGGCTTATTTTTAGGATTTGGTTCTGGTTCGGAGGTTTAATATGCGGAGAGATACGCCGAAGTATATAGTCCAAATTGCCAGGGATTTGCGGAAAGGACAAACTGGTGCGGAGAAGAAATTATGGGAAAGATTGCGGGACAGGCGATTAGGGGGATATAAATTCCGGAGGCAGTATGGGATCGGGAGATATATTGCTGATTTTTATTGCAGTGAGGCCAGATTGGCTATTGAGGTTGACGGACCTATTCACCAAAAACAAAAAGAGTATGATGATTACCGGGAAAATGAAATAATGTTACGTGATATCACGGTATTGAGATTTTCTAATGATGATATAGAGTATAATATTGAAACAGTATTACAACAGATAAACCAAAGAGTTAAAGAGGTTATAGCAATTAGAAAAGAATCTCAAAATCTACATTAAAGCCCTTAAAACCACCAAAAATTTGCACAAACGATTCACAAAATGCAACTAGGCAAGGCACCGTCCCTCTCCCGATGTGGGAGAGAGGCAGGGGCGAGGGGCAAAAGGAGAACTTAGACATGCCACTTTCAACATTGATTAAAGTCATCCAAGATATTATGAGAAAAGATGTGGGCGTTGACGGCGATGCCCAACGGATCAGCCAGATGGTGTGGCTATTATTTTTAAAAATTTTTGATGATAAAGAAAAGGAATGGAAGATTACAGTTAAAGGATATAAGTCTCCTTTGCAGACCGGATTTCAATGGTCCAATTGGGCGGCTGATCCGGAAGGAATTACCGGTGATGAATTAATTAATTTTGTTAATAATCATCTTTTTCCGGAACTAAAAAAATTAGCCACGACCGCCGGTGTTTCCCCACAAGGGAAAGTAGTCGGCAGCGTCTTTGAAGACGCTTATAATTATATGAAGTCCGGAACCTTACTTCGCCAGGTGATTAATACTATCCAGGAAGATTTTGATTTTAACTCTTCCAGCGACCGGCATCTTTTTAATGATATTTACGAAAAGATTTTGGGAGATTTGCAATCAGCGGGTAACGCCGGTGAATATTATACTCCCCGGGCAGTTACGCAATTCATGGTAGATATGGTTGATCCTCATTTAGGAGATAAAATTCTAGACCCGGCCTGTGGAACCGGTGGTTTTTTGGTGAATACGATTGAACACCTAAGAAAGCAGGTAAAAAATGCGAATGATAACTTAGCCCTGCAAAACTCGATTTTCGGAGTTGAGAAAAAACCGCTTCCTTATATGCTGGCCATGACCAACATGATGCTTCATGGTATTGAAGTACCGACAAATATTCGTCATGATAATACTTTAAGCAGACCATTAAAAGACTACGGTCCATCTGATAGAGTGGATTGTATCATTACCAATCCTCCTTTCGGTGGGATGGAAGAAGACGGTATTGAAAATAACTTCCCCAAGAAGTATCAAACCCGTGAAACCGCCGATCTTTTTATGGCTTTGATCATGCATCTGTTGCGACATGACACCGGACGAGCCGCCATTGTTTTACCGGATGGCTTTTTATTCGGTGAGGGTGTTAAAACAACAATCAAACGTGAGCTTCTAGAAGAATTTAATCTTCATACAATAGTCCGTCTGCCTAATGGCGTTTTTAGCCCCTACACCGGTATCAAAACAAATCTTCTTTTCTTTGAAAAAGGGACTCCCACCAAGCAAGTTTGGTTCTTTGAGCATCCATATCCGGAAGGTTACAAATCATACTCCCGTTCGAAGCCGCTGACTATCCAGGAATTCGCTCTGGAGAAAAGGTGGTGGAATAATCGTAGGCAGAGTGAATATGCCTGGAAGGTTACAGTTAAGGAGATTGAAGAGAAGAATTATAATCTCGACTTTAAAAATCCGCATGTGGTGGATGAAGATCATGGTGATCCGGAAGAATTGATGAGAGAGTATGAAGAAATCTCCAAGCAACTGGTTGCAACCCGTGATGAATTGAAAAAGGAACTAATGAAGGCGTTGGGGTGAAGCCCTCATTCTTGCTTTCTCCCACAACGGGAGAAAGTAACCCCCGGTTTTGTTGTGTATTCACAAACCTGGAAAAACTGTGCCTATCGCCTGTTTCCTTGATTCCCCTTCTCCCGTTGTGGGAGAAGGGCCAGGGATGAGGGCAAAAAGGCAATCTTGATAAACTTACATATTTGCCCTTGGAGGTAGTAATTAATGAAGTTATTGGAACGCCACTTTGAAATGGCAGTGGAAACGCCGGATGGAATTAAGAAATTGCGGGAGTTAATCCTTACTTTAGCGATGCAGGGTAAACTGGTACCACAAGATCCGAATGACCAACCTGCAAGTGAACTGTTGAAAGAGATTGAAACAGAGAAAAAAAAGCTTATAAAAGAAGGAAAGATTAAGAAGCAGGAACATTTATCACCGATTAAACCGGAGATGATTCCTTATGAATTACCTAAAGCTTGGAAATGGGTTTATCTAAGTGATATTTCATTAAGAATTCATTATGGATATACGGCATCTGCAAATTCAAATCTAGATGAAGTACGTTTATTAAGGATTACCGATATACAAGATAATAAAGTTGATTGGCAAAATGTACCTGGATGTGAAATTAAAGAAAAAGAAATTGAACAATATAAATTAACCCAAAACGATATTTTAATAGCTCGAACAGGAGGGACAGTAGGTAAATCTTTTTTGGTTGAAAATATTAATATATGTGCAGTTTTCGCATCTTATTTAATCCGTGTTATTCCATCAAAAAAATATGAAGTCAAGTATTTAAAAAAGTTTATTGAAAGCCCATATTATTGGGGTCAACTCTATGCAAAATGTTCTGGTACAGGGCAGCCAAATGTTAATGGAACATCATTGAGTTCTTTATTAGTTCCTCTTCCACCACTCAATGAGCAAAAACGTATTGTCGCTAAAATTGACCAACTTATGGCTTTATGTGACAAGCTGGAAGCAGAGCGGAATGAGCGGAATAAAAAACGATTAACCATTAATACTGCTGCAATAAATAGGCTTCTTTCCTCATCAAATAAAACAGACTTTAATAACTCATGGAGTTTTATTACCAAGAATTTTAATGAGCTTTATTCGATTCCGGAAAATGTTGAGGAATTGAAGAAAGCTATTCTTCAGCTTGCGGTAAAGGGAAAACTGGTATCGCAAGATCCGAATGACCAACCAGCAAGTGAGCTGTTGAAAGAGATTGAGGCGGAGAAAAAGAAGCTGATTAAAGAAGGGAAGATTAAAAAGCAGGAGCTTTTGTCGCCGATTAAGCAAGAGGAGATTCCATATAAGGTGCCTAAGGGGTGGGAGTGGGTAAGGCTGGGGTCGATATTAAGTAAATTTGGAGCAGGAAGTACACCACTTGGTGGAAGCAAGGTTTATCAAGACACTGGTATTATGTTTTTAAGATCTCAAAACATATGGAATGATGGTTTAAAAATAGATGATGTAGCTAAAATAAATGAAATAATTCATAATAAGATGTCCGGGACAAAGGTTTTAGGAAATGATGTTCTCCTAAATATTACAGGTGCTTCGATTGGTAGGTCGACAGTATATCCTGTAAACTACGAAGAAGCTAATGTATCTCAACATGTGGCAATATTACGTTCTTATAATATGGATATTGTCGCTTATCTTCATAAATGTATTATTTCTCCCTTATTTCAAAATATGATAATGTATAACCAAGTTGGGGTCTCTCGTGAAGGTTTAAGCATGAATAAACTAAAAAGTTTTCTAATTCCTGTTCCACCTTTAGCTGAACAAATACGGATTGTTGTTAAAGTAGATCAACTCACAGATCTTTGTAATACCCTTGAACAACAGATTAATGATTCTGCTGAAAAACAAACAGTTATTCTTAATGCTGTATTAGCAAATATATAGGAGAGTACATGCGTTTACAAAAAATTTGGATTAGCAAATATAAAAATCTAAAAGATTTTTCATTAACTTTTAATGGTAAAAATTTTATTGATGTTTTTGTAGGGAAAAATGGTACAGGAAAGTCTAATCTTTTTGAGGCTTTAATAGTAATTTTTCACCATTTATATGAGTTTGATAATAAAAGAGAGCAACCACCCATTAATTTTCAGTATTCCATTAAATATGAAATGGATGATAATACTACAGAAATCGAGTGGAAAAATAATGTTCTTAAAGTTGATGGTAGTGCTAAAAAGCGTATTATTGATACACCATTACCAGACAATATCTTAATTTATTATTCCGGACACAACACACAGGTAGATGATTCAAGCTTTAATTACCAGTTGATGATTAAGAAATATTTTCGTGGAGGTAAGTCCATCGATTTTAATCATTTCATGTATTTTGATCGTGCTTATAAAAAGTTGTTAATTACAATTTTTTTATCTCAACCTTTCGATGAAAATATTAAAAGGGTTGTTGTGGAGAAACTAGGTATCAAAGAAATTGGTAAAGAATTTACAATCACATTAAAAAGACCTTATATTACATCTCGCAATTTTAAGGTTGATCGTGCTGATGACCAAACTCTTTATTGGGGTATTAAAGGGCAAGGTAGAGATTTTCTAAGAAGATTATCAATTTGTGATGATCCTGGATTACGAAAGAGTGGCTATATTACAGATGAAGATAAACCTTATTATAAATATTTGATAAACATTTTGAAGTTTCAAAAAGAGTTTAAATACGACTCTGTTGATAAATTAATTGAAATGTTCAATTCAATAAAAGAAATAAACATTATTGATGATATCAAGTTGGAAGTAACTCTTAATAATGGAGAAAAGCAAGATATCAACTTCTTTAGTGACGGGCAATTTCAATCAATCTATTTATACTCTCTATTGGAATCTTTTCAGGATCGGAATTGTATAACTTTATTAGATGAGCCGGATTCTTTTTTACATCCAGAATGGCAGTATGAGTTTATAAAGCAAACTAAATTAATATCTGAACCTTCATCAAGAAAGAATCATGTACTATTAAATACCCATAGCCCTTCTACCATTGCTGCTGTTGATCAAGAAAAGATAGTAAAATTTGAAGTTGAACATGTTAAGGTGAAAGCTAGTTCGGAAGAAAAAAGTGAGATTATCGGTGATCTCTCAGCGGGTCTAATGACGTATAAAGAGAATGAAATCATAATGAGCATAAATATATACCTTAAGAACATTACACATCCAGTGCTCTTTACAGAAGGTGTTTCGGATGAACTTATTTTAACCCAAGCATGGGAAAGACTTTATGGAAATGTTAATTGTCCTTTCTGTATACAAAGTGCATTTGACCGCTATTTTTTGCGCAATATGTTTTCGCGTGATGAATTAAAGCAACAATATCCTACCAGACCTTTATTTGCCCTTTTTGACTTTGATGAAGCTTTTGATGACTGGAATGGTCTTAAAAAGGAAAGAGAAGAAATTATAGATCCATTTATAGGACTTACAAATAAGTTAAAGGATGCTAATCACTATGCCATGTTATTACCGGTTCCCAAAATGAATTCTTTAAAAAAACAAGTATTGAATAGTGATAATAAACCTTGGGGCAAAGGTTCAGAGGAGCATCTTACTATTGAATTGCTATTTTTCAAGGAAGGAATTGAATCTCCATGGTTTAAAACCAAAGAAATATCTGGTGGAGGTAAAATCTTTGAATTTGTCTCTGAAAAACAAAAACTAAAATTTGCCAATGAGTATGTCCCAACTCTTACAAATCATGATTTTGAAATATTTCGACCTATGTTTGAGTTTATAAAAAGTAAATGCTAGATACAATAAAAATATTTGGTATTAATGAATTTTTGGTTCTTAGATGATTTCAATGTTAATCAACTCAAAAAAACAAAGTAATAGAAATCTGGGATTATTACATAAAAAATCGGAGAAATTTATAAATTTAAGTGAGGAATACAGTCAGCTAAATACATATTTTATGAGACGGATCTGTTAAAACGACAAGGAATAAGAAATATCTATTTTATTGTTGTTTCGAGCACGTTTAATGGTGATTTTGATGATATAATCCGGAATGTTAAAATGGATACCGAAATTAGAGAATTAATTTTTATTGAAGCAGTGGCTTTATTGACGTTACTAGAACAAAACTAAGAAATTGCGATCTTGATTTGGGTCCGAATGGGATTCAGAGCTTTTTCGACAGAGTGGGATAATTATTAATGCTGAGATGAAGAGTCTTTTGAGTTTGAAGATATAGTTATAGTTTTTTAAAAAAGAAATTGATAGGGGAAGTGACAATAATAGATAAGTCTATTCAAATCAATATCGGAATCGGTATAATAATTCTAATTTGTTCCATATTCCTATTAAAATATAGAGATTCATTATCACTTCAACTTGAAAAATGGTCTTGGAATGTAGGAGAGCAAATTGGGCCAAAGTTTAAATGGAAGCACTCGCTTTTGATAGTTGAGTCAATAGGAGTTTCCATAATTGTATTATTGGTATTTTTAGTAATTTTTTTAGATAGTGAGCTATTAAAAGTTATTTCCATGATCACGTTTATGGTTTATTCATTTTTTTCCGGTGCAACTATTCGATTTTTAGAAACAAACAAACCATCCCCATTTTCTTTAAAAAAATTTGTAATAAAGTGTATTGAAAACTGTTACCTTATAAACCGAGTTGCATTAATAATAAATGATATTAATTCATTTATATTTTGGGTTATGATTCCTTTATCATTTTGTAAGCTCATTTTATTGTTCAATAATAATGTTACAGGGTATATTTACATTTTTACTATTGCTATTTTATTAAATCTATGGGTATATTTGCCTAATTTCAAAAGAGAGAAAGCTCTTAAGAAAAAAAATAGAATATCTGCAAAAAAGGTTCTCTTATATATTTTAGCCACCAGTTGGTTAAGTGTTGAATTTTTTATAAAATTAAGTTCTACTATAAAAAATACAGTCAATGAAAAAATAGATATAAATCTAATTATTCTTCCAATATTAGTTGGATTGTTTTTAATCTTTGACAGACTATTAAAAACAATCTTTGATGATTATAAACTATTTAAAAAACAGCGTTTCAGATTTTTAAACTCTGAAAGCAATAAAGCATTATTTAATAACAATCGGATAAATAATATGGGTGAAATAAAAATAATTAAAGGTAAACAGGAGTATATGGAGCATTTTTCCTTGATGGATCAATCGATGCAATCTGAATATAAAAAAGATAAACAAAAGAATGCATTGGACTATGCGCTTGATATCCGTAAATTTGAAATAGACCTTTATTGGAAAAGAGCGGCTTATTTTTGGGCTTTCATTGCTGCAAGTTTTGCCGGATATTTTGCTATTATAACAAAGACTGGAGACAAGGAGCCTTTTTCAGTCTTAATTATATGTAGTTTAGGTTTTTTATTTTCATATGGGTGGTATTTTGTAAATCGAGGGAGTAAATTCTGGCAAGAAAATTGGGAACGACATGTCGATTATTTAGAGAATGAGGTCATTGGGCCTTTATACAAAACCGTTAGAGATCCAGGTGAGTGTAATCTATGGAATCCACTTAATGAATATCCATTTTCAGTATCTAAAATTAATCAATTGCTTAGTTTAATAGTTACGATTATTTGGACTATCCTAGCTTATAAACCAATGAGCAAGCTTTTAGATGTTTCCTGTTGGCAGATTATATGTTATGAAATCGTTTTTGTTATTGTAATCTCGGTCATATTTATTAAATTTGGTAAAGGTGGTATTGTGAATAAAAAAAAGCAAAACAAAAATACTGGAAAATTTATTATGAGAGATTTTCAATAGACGATTAACTATATATATTTCAGCGGACAAAAGTTGAATGATATTAATATATAATTGAGGTTTAAATGAAATTCTACCTAGCCGTCACCGATAACAATTGGTTCAAATTCCTTTCCGAACGCTTTCCTGACGAGATCAACTTCTGGCAACCGGATATAAAAATCTCACATCTTAAAATATCGCTCCCAAAAAGGCAAAACCGAACCTGACCCGGTCATCGGCTGACGTGCTAAAATTCGTCTGAAATGACTGCCAACCGGAGGCTAAAGCCGTCCGTCTACAAGATGAAAGCCCGCTGGGCTGAAAAGAACAACTTCAATGGTTTTTAGGCAATATAATAAATCCTAAATCAGGGCCGGAGGCCCTTGCATCTTGTAGCCGGGTCGTTAACGGCCCGGTTGACGGCGGATTGGGTTCGAAGCAAGAACGGCCCCCATCCCTTTGCTATTTAATACTGCCAGCCTTCCCCCGTTATCACGTGGGAAGGATCAAGACGGTCAATCAGGCACCGTGGTTATAGGTATTCAGTTCCCTCCTCCATCTGAATCAGCTTATTGAAAAACTGCAAAAATGGGGGAGGGCAGGCCGGGATATTCGCCGATGGGTGGGGGCGCACTTCAAAACATGGACAGTCCAACCTTAGATACCAGCTGAGTATTTCGGCCGCATCCGGACACTGATTCCGGAAACATTCGGACAGCGTTTCGGAATTATCCGGACAACATAACGGCACATCCGGACACCTTGTCGAGTTAATAAAATAACTGGTACTCTTTAA
>JAEYRX010000098.1 GCA_023435225.1 Bacillota bacterium | reverse complement strand
GGGAGTGGCATAGTATACCTTGCCGTCCGGAGCAAAGGTGAGATATGGGAGTGACCGGTGAGTTATTTTCGTGGACAATCTCCCCTCGTCGTCATAGGTATAAAGATGAAGATCGCGATAGGCCCATTTATAGTAATCCGCGACGAGCCTCCCTTTTTCATATACATAGAGACGTTCCTCGGGATAGCGTCCTCTCTCGTCGTATACCTGCACGAGATGCCCGTCACTGTCAAAGCGGTAGTATATCTCGTCCTCATAACATTTGATGGTGACTGATTTTACATTACCACTAAAACCCATCGATTCTCTGGTTTTTACCGCCGCGTAACAAGAGACTGGAACGGCCATGGCGGTAAGAATCACGCAAAAACAAATCATAATATGAAATATTTTCATTTTTATACCTCGATTCAACGAACTTAAAAAGTCTGAATGTCCAAACTTATATGAATATTATCGTAAGGAACATATAACTTTTGTTTAGGGTTTCCCGGTGAACTCCGTCTGCAAAAAACCAGATAATCCTCTCCTTTTTAAACCTCCATACTTGTTTCACAAACTTGATCTTCAATTATCTCTTCCTTACCATCACTCTCACCCGGATACAGGTAAAGATAAAAAACAGCCGCAATACCGATAAATCTTATACAGCAAGTGATTTGGGCAAGTGCTGGAAAAATATATAAATTATATATGCTATAAAATTCAGTGCCAAAATACATACTGATAATATTGGTGATTATTAGGTGAAACAATACCGGAGTGAACAATACATACAAAAAAACCAGAATAAAATAAACAGACGTCCACCATCCGCTCCGCTTAAGATCATGCAACCTCCGGGCTGTAACCGCTGCGGTCATAATTAACATTAAGACGGTCCAGATCAAAAGAAGCATTCTTCCCGCGGGTATGTCATCAAGACTATTAGCGCCTGAAATCCAGATCAAAAAGATGATAATGAAAAAAGCAGTCAAATTTAGCAGTCCAATGAAGGTGTTTTTAAGCATAAAGTCCACTCTGGAAAGTGAACCTCTAAATTGAAAGAGACCGGCCCAGAAAAGTGATAACTTTGATTTCATTGCCGTATCAGCTTCTTTTTTTCCTTTTATACAAGAAAGGATAATAACGACGCTTAATGTAAATACGCCACAAATCACTTGTACCATATTAACAGTGCTTACAATAGTGTTTAGGATAGGGCTGTTTAAGAGAGTATTAAAATCTCCCATCATAAGTTTGGGTGGAATATGATAAATAAACATTGTTTCGATTGTTAAAGACATATAAATAAATATTGTAATGAAGAAGGCCAATATCGCCGCTGCCGCTTTCCCCCTCTTCAAACCATTTGAAATATCCAATAAACGGGCATCAATCAAGTTAAACATGAACCAATAAGTTACAGGTAACATGACTAAACTTGGTAATATTTGATATAAACAACACAGTAGTAACATTCGTAGCAAATAGATAGTTAGAAAGGTTAATCGGTCAATCGGCGTTTTAATGCGGATTATATTACTAAAAAGCGGATCGTTCTTTAAACGATTTATAATTTGTTTCACTTGAAAAAACCTCCTACTCTCGTTTAGATTTTAAAATCAGTGTTAATCTGTGTTAATCCCGTCTAAATAATAGGCTCCTTTGACAGGATTCACACGGATTTAGCGGATTTATTTCATATGTTACCCGAATTATCTGCTTCTTTTTGATATTATTCCGCTCATCGTTTTGATTTTAAAATCAATGTTAATCCTATCTAAATAATTTGTTCCTTTGACATTAATTCCGCTTCAAAATCATTTCGGCTCAATTAGTTGTTTATAATCAGATATATCTATTTTTTCAGCCGTTCCAAATGCTGAGGTACCGGCTAAGGAAGAAGACATCTCATCAATTTTCCACGATTTTTTATACTTTAATAGATGAAAACCGATAAGGAAATAATCCAATTCACCTTTAAATCTAATTAATGCTACTCTTTCAGTACCGTCCTGTGCTCCAAAACATTTAGCTCTTATTATTTCATTGGATTTATGACGCTCACTTTCAACTAATTCGGGTTTATCAATGCTAATGATTTCCAGCCCGGATAATCCCGCGGGATTTGATGACTCAATGAAAGCTGCGATTCTCTCCTTGGTTGGATTGGTGATTGTAATGCCATATTCTTTCTCGGTTGCTAAAAGACTAAAACAGAAAAACTTTATTTGTCTGGATAGATGGGCCATTCTTTCACATTTGGTCAATTCAACATAAAAGGGATAATCGGAGGGCGCCGGAGACGAATAAAACATGATAGCATTCATTCTGTTAGTATGCGCTTCGAAATCAAACCCTTGGCTGTATTCGTCGATGGCGCAGGCTGTAAAGGCTTTCCTTAAATCATTTTTCTTAAGTGAATCTAAAAAATAATTGATTGCGCTTTCAGGCGTGGCAAAGTTCTCTTCGGGAATAGAAAGACTCGTTTCTTTGGCAAATAAACCGGAGGGCCAAATACTCATTGTCAAAATAACTAAAATAACTGAAATAACTAAAATAGAATCGAATTTTTTCATTACTTAAAACTCCTCTTTATATTTTTTTGAATAAAACTTCCTATTTTTTAAAATAGTAGAACCGGAAGCTACTGTCTGACTCTCGCTTCTTTAACGACAATATATTTGGAAGTTACCAGATTACTGATTAATATCGGCGGAGCGTTAATTCTGATTAATTCTTGTTTCACAATTTCCAACATTGGATACGAAAGATCATAT
>JAEYRX010000096.1 GCA_023435225.1 Bacillota bacterium | reverse complement strand
TTTTGTTGAGGGCGTCGGATTTCTCTTTTTGCCGGGCTTTCAGGGCTTCCTGTTCATTATCAAGGGCTTTGGCTTCGTCATGTAAAGTCTGTAATTTGGTGATAAATTCGGCGGTGATACCCCGTTTCGCTAAACGTTCGGTATTAGTGTTTAAACCGGCCAGCATTACTTTAACATCATTAATCTTTTCCGCATAAGAATTTGATTAAATATGTTGAATTTTGGTTCTTAAGGTCAACACTTCTAAATTCAACATATTTCCTTGATTTATAAAATGAAGAAGATACTACAAAGTTAATTCACAGCCGGCATTAAGGATGTGAAACTTTAATTAAATTTTTTCTTCATTTTATTTGCCATTATAAATTACCTCTTTTCTTTAAATTTAATATTGTTTTATTAAAATCAATATGCTTTTTGCAAAAACAATGTGGTTTCTTTTAAATCAATGTGGATAATTTTGTTATTCATGTGAATAATCTAATTATCCAGGTGGGTTTTTCAATTATCAATATTGATTATTCAATTATTGATATCATTTATTCGATTACCCATGTGGTTTTTGTAATTATCAATGTGGTTTGTTATATTATCCATGTGCATTATTTAATTATCCACATCAGTTATTCAATTATCCACATTATTTTTATATTTATTCACTTCAATAATTAAACAAACAAGTTGATTTATGCTTTCTTACATTTAATTATTAACTTAATACAAATTAACGATTTTATAGAGCCGATAAAACCTTCTTTAACTTCATTCCCTTTATTAGGCCACCGCTTTGATGGCTTTTACCAGTACCGCCAATGCGGCGTTGAGCGCTTTTTCGGCTTCGACTTTGATTGGAATTTTAGTTTGAAGTTTCTCTTTATTCATGCCCACTGGCGGTTTCTTCTTTCCCCAGCTTATTAATTTGATTATCTTCCGTCAATAACTTCATCTGATGAATAGCGATTTTATTTAATTTGAACAGACGTTCTTCTTGGGCTAGCCCGTCATTGATAAAGTGCGCATTCAAATTTTCTAAATTGGAAAGACATACAAGCTGAGAAACATCCGCATAATCCCGGATATTTCCCTTTTTGCCGGGGGTGAGCGTAAAACTATTGAGGCCGGCCAATTTTCTAAACCCGTCGAATTCGACGGGTTTAAAATTCGGATTATTCAATTGTTCCCAGATCCCCAAAAATTCAATGGTATTTCTGTTTCTTAGCCAGTTTCTGATTAAATCATCAGTCCGGTCGGAATTTTTATATCTGGCGATATCGGTAATGCAGATATACATCGCTATAATACCAAAGAATGGTGGTTGGAGATTATTGTCGACCGGAGGCTGAAGCCGTGACATTAATCTTCTTCGATTGCAGCTTTGCTGCGATATGGCAATGACTATCCGTAAAATTTGGCTTCACTCATGATTAAGGTTTCCTTTTATATTGATAATTCTACTTTATTAAACCCACTTAGAAATCCAAAGTTGTTATTAAAGACTTACAACGCCTAGCTCGTACCCTTTAAGGGATAGGGTCTGTTTTAGGCAAAGGTGCATCTTCCCCTTATCCTCCAAAGGAAACATAATAATCCACTGACAAGTAGAATAACCCGAGCCTATGCAGTACTCAAATCTTTTTGAGAACAACGGCTTTGGGTTACTCTCCCCTGCGGGGCGAGAGCAAGAGAGGGGTGTTTTTAGAGTTCAAAGCCGCCTATCTCTACCCAACATTTATTTGTTCCCATCTCATGGAAGGATTTATCTTAAACTTACAGAAAATTATTCCTAAGTAAAGTTTAATCTTGGAAAGGCGGATATAATGCTAAATGAAATAAAAAAATCCTACCTCGATTCACTAACACTCTTCAAAAACTATTGCACCAACGAAAAAGAAATTAAAGAAACTATTGCCGCCGCAATTACTATTGCTAATGCCTTTAAAAATAAGAACAAAGTACTTGTTGCCGGAAATGGCGGCAGCGCCTGTGACGCCATCCACTTTGCCGAGGAATTTACCGGGCGGTTTCGCAAAAATCGCAAACCCCTTCCCGTCATACCCCTCACCGACTCGGCCCATATAACCGCTGTCAGCAATGATTTTGGATTTGAGGAAATCTTCGCCCGTGATGTTGAAGCCTATGGTATGAAAGATGATATTCTTATCGCCATTTCAACCAGCGGCAATTCGGAAAACATTATCAAAGCGGTTGACAAAGCCAAAGAGTTAGGTTTAAAAACAATTGCCCTGCTGGGAAGAGACGGCGGTAAACTAAAAGGCCAATGCGATCACGAGTTTATTATCCCCGGCAATACCTCCGACAAAATACAAGAAATACATATGGTAATACTTCATATAATCATCGAAGGCGTTGAAAGAATCCTTTTTAAGGAAAACTATTTATAAATTATAAAAATCCTGTTAATCCGTGTTAATCCCGTCTAAAAGTCCTTGTTTTAGACAATAAAGACACTCCTTTTCCTTCCCCAAAAAGTTTTCATCCCCCCGCAGGATTTTATCCCAACCTGACGACTAATACTATAGAGAAACGGAGGTGGTTTTACCGGATGGAGAACCTGGCTGAACTTGATGATCTGGCACTTGTCCGTCAGATCCAACATGGAAACGAAGCTGCCATGGAAGAATTTTACCGACGTTTTGCCCCTGGATTGCATGCTTTTATCCGAAATCGCCTCCGAGACTCAAGCGATATCGAAGATATCCTGGCCGAGACCATGACCGCCGCCGTCACCGCTATCATCCGTTTTAAAGGCGAAAGTCAAGTCTTCACCTGGCTCTGCCGGATCGCCGGGTTTAAAATCGCTGATCATTTCAGGCGTACCGGTAAAGGAACTATTCCGTTAAACGAGGATCTGGCTGTAGCAGCTCCGGTGGAAAAAGACCTGGAAACCAACCTTATTATCTGGCAGGCATTGCTGAAGTTAAACCGGGAGTACCGCCGGGTCTTGGAAGAGAAATACTTCCAAGGATATTCAACCAGGGAGATCGCCGAACGCCTTGGCAAAACCGAAAAAGCCGTTGATTCAATCTTAGTTCGGGCCCGCCAATCATTTGCCCGTGAATACCGCCGGTTAGTACCGGAGCTGGAGGTGTACTGATGAAGGAGAAGCAACTTGCAGAGTTGTTACAGACAACCGCATCACTAAGGAACTCGGATCGGGAAGCAGCTGAAAACTACCGGAACGAAATTGTCAGCCGGATGGTGCAAACCGCCCATCAGGAAACCGACCGCATAGAGCACCATCTTTTAGAAATGCCGCTTTCGGTTATTATCTATAAATGGTTTATCCTCCGTCTGAAGTCCCGTCCTTGGGGACTGTTGGTTCCGGCTTCTTTAGCCATCGGTATACTACTTCAGGGTCTGCTCTCCCGTTTTAACCTGTTGCAGTTTTTGGGTCATTAAAGGTTGAATATCTTATCGGAGGTGGCATTAATGCGATTGATGGGGTTTAGGATTAAAAAGTTTTGGCGGTTGGTTACCCAGCCATATGCCTTTTTTGAAGAAGTGATCGCTGAAAATACAACTTTACCTTCAACCATAGCCTTCTTGCTTGCTCTAATAATAACTTATTCGGGTTGGTGGCTGGTTGGCGGTTCGCAGAAAGGAATTTTATCTGCGGTCGCGATTGGTTTATTATCCTATCCATTAGCAGTCTGCGCCATCTTTTTTGTTTGCCGGATAATGGTCCGGGAAACCCACCTGCGTTCCTTCTTTGCGGTCTGGGGTTTCAGTTATCTGCCGACTCTGATCTTCTTCGCTGTTAACATAATAGCTCACGCTCTGGCCCAAATGCCCTGGATGGTCAATATCCCGATAAACCCTATACTATTAATGGGATTATGGTCCTTTATCTTCTTAATGTTTCTCTGGAAAGCCTTATTTTTGGCTATAACTCTGCGCTTAGCCGGAAACCTAAATCTCCGCCAGATCATCCCGGCCTTTCTTTTGTTAATGGTTCTGGTAATTATTTATTGGGGCATTATTTTGAAACTGGGTTTGTCAAAAGTGCCGTTTATCTAATCCCGTAAATCCGTGTTAATCCCGTCTATTAAATGCTCTTTTAGACAGGATTAACACGGATTTACATGGATTTAAAAATCAAAAAAAGGAGAATTGCAATGGAAATTCGTAGTTTTAACCGGAGTTCCATCACGATCCGGCTGTTAATTATCGGACTACTAATATTGGTTCTAATGATCCCCTCGGCCATGATTACTTCTTTAGTCAATGAAAGAGAACAAAGGAAGCGCTCCGCCATCCTCGAAATAACTTCCAAATGGGCCCAAGCGCAGACAATAGGAGGTCCGGTCCTGACCATACCTTATGAAGAGTTGGTTAAAACAGAAGATGGTAAGTTCCGGACCAATACCGGTTTTATTAAGTTATTACCCCGAGCGCTTGAGATAAACGGTGATATCAAACCGGAGATCCGTTATCGCGGAATTTACAAAGCCGTTCTTTACAACGCTAAACTCATGTTAAAAGGGGATTTTTCATTTGCCAAACTTGAAAATCTCAATATCCCATTTCATAACATCCACTGGAAAGAAGCTTTTATGGCGCTGCAAATCCCTGATATGCGCGGTATCAAGGATAACATTACCCTATCTTGGGACGGGCAAGATTATTTTTTTGAACCGGGGATTAAGACCGGTACCGATCTTTTCGAGTCCGGAGTAAGTGTCAATCTTCCACTTAATGATACAACTATGATGAAGAATAAAAACGCTTTTGAGCTAAACTTAAATCTAAACGGTAGTGAGACCCTTTATTTTCTTCCTTTAGGCCAAAAGACCAGTGTCAAACTAACTTCACCATGGATCTCCCCTAGCTTTGACGGAGCATTTCTTCCCGAAGAACGAGAGATAACCAAAAATGGTTTCACAGCCACATGGAAAGTATTAGACTTAAACCGCAACTTTCCACAACAATGGACAGAGAAGACAAATTCCGCCAATCTTACTGCTTCAGCTTTTGGAGTCAATCTTTTCTCTCCGGTGGATGAGTACCAAAAAACCACCCGGGCCATTAAATATTTGGTGATGTTTGTCGGTCTGACTTTTTTACTCTTCTTCCTGATTGAGATCTTTAATAAAAAAAGGATCCATCCGATTCAATATCTGTTAATTGGAGTCTCTTTGTGTATCTTTTATGTATTGCTACTGTCTTTGTCCGAGCATATCAACTTTGAGTTTGCTTATCTAATCGCTGTCTTAAGCATCTCCTCTCTAATCACTGCTTATGTCGGTACTACTTTTAAAGGAAAGATGATTACTTTCGTCACGGCAGTTTTACTCCTAATTTTATATGGTTTCATGTATGTCCTGTTGCAAAACCAGGATTACGCATTGCTGTTAGGCAGTATCGGTATCTTTATAATTCTGGCGGTAGTGATGTATCTCTCAAGAAATATTGATTGGTATAAGATTGAGTTGAATGGTTAATCAATACTAAATGGTTTTAAAATATTAAACCACAGAGCGCACAAAGGTCACAGAGATCTAAACCTATTACTAAATTTTAGAATTCCTCTGCGCTCTCCGTGTTCTCTGTGGTATATTAAACTTTTATTAATCCTGTTAATCCGCTAAATTGTCATATATTGCCATAGTCACCCAAATACCGCCAATACTTCTTCCACCGCATTCCGGTTATCTCCATCGCAACTAATAGACCGCTGAACCGGAAAAGTTACAATCTCGGCCTCCCGGTAAATATCTAAAATAAACTCATTACAATGATTGGAGATAATGGTCTTGATTCCTCTTTCAGCAAGCTTGGAAGCTGTCTTGGCTAAACGGATCTGATCCGTTTGCCCGAAACCACCTGAGCTATATGCGGTAAAATTAGAAGTCTCATTTAAAGGTACATACGGCGGGTCACAGTAAATGACATCTCCAACTTCTGCCGCTAACATCATCTCTTCAAAATTAATAATACTAAAAACAGCCTTATTAAATTTCTCATAAAAATACCTTAACTCTTTATCAGGAAAATAGGGTTTTTTATATTTACCAAAAGGAACATTATATTCGCCGCTGGCATTATAGCGGCAAAGCCCGTTATAGCAATGACGGTTTAAATAAAGAAATATAGCCGATTTAGTCTTTATATCTTTTTCCCTGTTGAATTGTTTTCGCAGTAGATAAAAGCGTTCCGCCGTATTATTCCGCTCGGTAAAAAAACTCCGGCAGAACTCAATAAAAATATCACCTTCCTGTTGTAATACTTTATATAAATTTATCAAATCCGGATTGATATCATTCAGCCAATAAGCTGGAAAGTCCGTTTCCAAAGATAAAGCACAACTCCCGGCAAATGGCTCCAATAAACGGGACCCAGCCGATAGCTTTCCCTTAATTATTTCAACCAACCGGTGCTTTCCACCAGCCCATTTTAAAAACGGCCGCATGTTCTAACCTCTTTTATATATTAAAACTTAATATTAACTTATCCAAGTGCTATTTTAGTTTAAGCTTTTACTGTTCGTTTCTCCCCGTAGCTAGAGCCTGGATGGCTTAAAAACCAAACGAAAGAAAGATACAATGAAGGCAGACCCAATTAAAAAGGCCTTCTAACAAAGAAGGCAATGTGAATATGAAATAACTGCCACAGCGCCGACTCCGTGGCAAACTGTTTGTTGAGTTAAGAACTTGAATCCAAAATATTTCTCTAAATCCCTTTTATTCAACATAACTTCATTATTTCCTGCTTATTTAAAACTCTCAATTGTTCATCAGGATTTTTTTGTTGATTCTCCATTCTCAATTCTCTCAATTCTCAATATATAATGTAACCCTCCGGTCATAAATCCCATAAAATGAATGGCACAAGTTTATTCAAATACTAGGAATAGGGGTGGTCCTTATGGAGATTTATGTAATACAACCCGGCGATACCCTTTTTACCATAGCTCAAAGATTTGGTGTTTCTTTACAGGCTTTGATTAATCTAAATCAGTTACCCAACCCCGAACGATTGGTTCCGGGGCAAGCGATATTAATCCCGGTGACACCCCCGACACCTTTACGCTATACGGTAGTAGCCGGAGATACTTTATATTTACTGGCCCAATTATTTAATACTACCGTAAACGAACTAGTCCGGGTCAACAATATCGCTGATCCGAACCGGATTCAGGTAGGAACTGTGCTAACCATCCCAGGCTGGTCGCAAGTTCCTTATACTGTCAGCTCCGGTGACACACTCTATCAAATTGCCAATCGTTTTAATACCCCGCTAAACTTAATCGTAAAAGTTAATCAAATTGCTAACCCGGCTCTTATCTTCCCGGGGCAAGTACTGATTATCCCGATAGCGGTTCCTCCGGTCATAAAGACAAGTATTGAAACCTTCGCATACTTTCAATTAACCAATTTAAACGCTTTAGAACGCTCATTGGCTAACATCGGACCTTATATCACCTATGGAGCTCTTTTTCAGTTTCCGATTAACGCTACCGGAGATATTACCGTTTCCGAAAATACGGCAAGAGCTGTAAGTATTTTAAAGCGTTTCAATGTTCAACCATTGATGGCTATCACCAATTGGGGGCCAACCGGATTTGAACTAGACCTGGCCAGAGCAATTATTGGCAATCCTACCGTCAAAGCCAGGACAATAAATAACTTATTATCTCTTTTAAGCCAATACGGCTTTGCCGGTGTAAACGTTGATTTCGAAAATATGTACCCCGAAGACCGGCAATTATTCACCGATTTCCTAAGAGATATGACAGCCGCTCTGAGGTCGCAAGGATTTTTAGTAACAGTTGCCGTACCGCCTAAGTTTTCGGATCAGCCTACCTTACCTTGGGTTGGCACTTTCGACTATGCCGCAATCGGTCAAATAGTGGATATAGTCTTCCTGATGGCCTACGAATGGGGTTGGATCGGAGGGCCGCCTCAAGCAATTGCACCGGTAAACTTAGTCCGTCGGGCGTTAAACTATGCCGTTACCCAGATTCCCCGGTCCAAGATTATTCAAGGAGTACCATTCTACGGTTATGACTGGACTCTGCCGCAGACACCGGAGAGGCCCGCGGTTCCCGTAAACTTGGTGGCGGTTTATAACTTGGCAGCTAACGCCGGCGCAACTATCAACTATGATGCTGTAGCACAATCCCCTTGGTTCCGTTATTATGATCCACAGGGAGTCCAACACGAAGTCTGGTTTGAAGATGCCCGGTCAATTGAGGCCAAATATCTGGTTAATAAAGAATTCGGTGTACGCGGGCTGGGCTGGTGGAGTTATATTAATGAACCGTATGGTTTCCCGCAGAGCTGGTCCATTTTAAATGAATATTTTAACGTAAGAAAGTTATAAGTACCATTCCTGTAATCAAGAAATGCGTAGCAAGCGTACAACCGATTATATATAAATCCTTGATTAAAAATCATTGCAGTTTATTACAATCGCCCTATTATAGTGAAATTAGTCATTTGACATATTACCAAATTACCACGGGCGCATACACTAAAATATCATCATCTTTTAACTTAAGGGACTTTCATACTAGTCTTAATTTCGGATATGAAAAGCCCTCAATTTGAAAAGCAAAATAGCTGAAATTGGAGTGATGGAAAGATGGGAAAAAAGAAGTGCAAAGAAAGATATGAAGATAGATGTGCGCCTGTAAGATATCATTATCATACTTATGGTTTATGGTCGTCCGAGGATGAATGCCATCGTCACGTTATCCAGGGTGTCACTTCCGCAGCGCCCGATACTCCGGGTCATGAACATGAATATAAGGGTATAACTTCTTGTAACGAAGGTCATACTCATAGTTTTGACGGGCATACCGGTCCCCCAATTCCAAATCCTTGCGGGCATGTTCATAAAATCTGCGGAAAAACCTCTTGTGAAAGACATCATAAGCATCAATACGAGGGTTGCACAAGTAGACCCAGATATTGTTAAACACCTTTTCCAGCTGCCCATTCGGGCGGCTTTTTTTAACCCCCCACTTTTCTATGTTTTTCCTGATTAATAGTGTCTTCAATTAATAACTCAGCTATTTTTTCCAGTTGTGAATTAAACTTCTTGGCTGTTTCCCTTCCATAATCAACTAATGCTTTTAAATTTTCCGGAGATACATTATCCATAGCCGTCATTGCTCCGGAAACTTTGGGATTAATTCGCAAATATTGATTGGGTTTTTGTACGGCTTTAAAAATCGTCTTCAACTGATAATCAACAGTTTCGGAATTACCCGAAGTTAAAACTTTAAGTATCGGGATTGCCCAACCTATTTTCCCCCAATTTTTTGCCTGATTATAGGGTATTGCTTTTTCGTCATCCCCTGTTCCTAAAGATAATATTACCATATCTCGGGCAGTAGGGTATCCGTTAAATGTTTTACAAACTTCGGTATAAGCACATAAAGCGGGGTTATTGGCAAAGACTCCCCCGTCGATCAGTGGGTAAAACTTTTTTGCCAATGATTTGATTCTAGCGGCTTTAAAATAAGTAGGCGCCGCTGAAGTCGCCCTGGCCACATCCTTTAGACGGTAATTATATTCCGGACTTTTTTCCGCATCATGTTTGGTAAAAAAATGAGTGTAACGCTCTTCAATATTATAGGAGGTGATTAAACACGGCTTAATAAGGTGGTTCAAATTTATGTTACCGAAATATTGATGAAGATTTTTTTCTAATTTCCCAACCCGGTAACTCTCCTTAATCAATCCAAAAAGAGAAAAGATGCGATGCCAAAGCGGAGCTTGAAATATTTCTGCTCCATGTTCCAAATAAAAGTTAACGACCTCTTCCGCGGAATAACGGCAGCGGGGAATATTGGTTTTCTTGCTTTGATCCGGACATAGATAAAGACAGGTCAATATTCCGCCGGTGCTGGTACCGGCGATAAAATCGAAGTAATCGGCGATCCGGGCCTCTTTATTTTTAGTTTTTGCCCTAAGTATTTTCTCTAAATGAATTAAGATTTGTCCCGGAATAATACCCCGGATACCCCCGCCATCAATTGACAAAATTCGAATGAGTCCGGCCATTAGTACCCACCCACCTTTTATATATTTTATTGCCAATATTCTCCAAGTATGATTACCCGATATTTTTCACATTATAATATTGGCGGTGGCGAAAGCCAATCGTCGTATCTGCTGGCACAGTCCCAAGGCTGTGAATTGCGACGGCGGAACCCTCCCGGCATCAGCTCCGATAGGCGCTTGTATGCCGGTGGTCTCTGCGAAAAACCGGCAGACCGCCATTATTTTATATTTCCTCAATTCCTTATTTGAGCAATAGCCAATTTACTCCATTAAAAATTCCTTAATTTCCTAACACAAAACTCTAATTTTATTTTCGAATCGATCCGATTTATTCATAGGTAAGGGAATTTCATAATTATTATTTCTATGTTAATTCGGAGGTTTAATATGAATACCAATAAAACAGATTCATTAATAAAAGAATTGACCCAGCAATCCCGAAACATTGATCTGTTATCCACTATTTTTGAGAAATTATATAATCGTTACCGCTTTTGGGCTGGTTTTTTAGACCTAATACTATTACTGGCTTCGATTCTACTATGTTTAACGACCTTTGTTGATCAAAAAATCCTTGAATATCTCAAAATTGCGCCGGAAAAAGGTCAGATAATACTGGGAATCTGTTCATTACTGGTTTTCGGAATTGCCATTCTCTCTTTTACAATACATTGGAAAGAAAAAGCCATGAGTTATGGCCAAGCTGAAGAAGTAGTGAGTAAATTACGGTTGGAATGCCACGAGTTATTGAAAATGGATAATCATAATAATGAAGAGTTAGCTGCAAAATACCTCGAATATTTCTCGATAATTAATAATTTACCTAAGATACCGGAGAAAGATTTTCACAAATTAAAAGCCTACCACAAACGGCGTCAAGAATTAAGCAGAATGCTCGATCTTTATCCCGGAAGTTCTGTAAAGCTTTTAAAAGTCTTCATCGTTTTCCGGTCCAATCTGCATGCTTTATTAAGAAAACCTTTCTTAAATAATACTGTAACAGAAGATTTATAAGACCAAAGAAATGATGCTTGTCACAAAAAAGAACATTCCATCTTCAATAAATATTCTTTAATTGGAATGTGTTTTTCGCCGATATAACCGGTCATCGATCCGTCTTTTCCGATAACCCGGTGGCAAGGAATAAATATCGGCAGGGGATTCCGTCTGTTTGCTTGCCCAACTGCTCGGCTAATTTTGGGATTACCGAGCGCTTGAGCAATATCAGCATAAGAACGTGTTTCGCCGAAAGGAATCTTCCGCAGCTCTTGCCAGACTTTTTCTGAAAAAGCAGTCCCTTTTATTGATAAAGAAACGGTAAACTCCTTGCGTTTACCGGAGAAATATTCCTCAAGTTGGGTAATTACTTCAGCTGATCGTTCTGAATCATGCTCGATTTCCCCAAATTCTTTCCGGCAATCCTCCCATCTTTCCGGAGTCATTACCACTCTTAAAAGTCCAAATTCATCCATTACAATATAAATTGCTCCGAATGGAGCTTGCAAAGTGTCATAAATCAGCTTCATTTTCCACCTCAAAAAAATTTTATGAGTATATAAAACTCTCCCCTAATTTAATTATACCTGAAATTTTTATGATCACCGAATTTTTATTTGTTTAACTAAATAGAACAACATTAATCAGAAAACAATGGTATTAATATTTTTTCGAAAACCATATTTTGCGAATAATGTCGTTCCATATAGAGAACCTATATAAGATGAACTAAGTCATACGAATAAGCTTTCCCCTTCCAAAAGCCGAACGGGAAAGGTAAATAGTAGAATTTAGTTCATCTTATTTTCAGCTGTAATAAGTTGAATTAAATTCATTAATCCTCTATTATGGCCAGCTTTAGGGACGTAATATTTATTCGGGAAATTTAATTCAACTTATATAATAATTGTTGTGCAATTTTAACAAATTCAATAAAACAGCTAAATCCGAAGAAAATCCGGATCTAAATGTCACTTATACTTATCCAACCGGGGAGGAAAAAAATTATTTATCTAGAAATCCATCCCTCAAAATAAACTAATGAGGCTTACAAAAGGCGTTATTTAATAATTTTATATTAAAAAATTAGCGACAATAGATCGCTTAAATTCTATCGCCTTTCGCCTAAATAATTTTTTATATCTCTAAAGGAGGCTGTTTTTGATGTCAGATAAATCGATTCACCCTTTGGCGGGAAAGAAAGCCCGACCCGAAGACCTTTTTAGTAAAGAGCAGATCACCGAATGGTACACCCATCCGCAGGGTGAATTGGAACCGATAAAAAATGGAACCTCCGGCCACCGCGGTCATATCGGTAAAGGGTTTTCTGAACAACATGTTGCGGCCATGACTCAGGCCCTAGTCGATATTCGCCATCAAAACGGCACTTTCGGCCCTTGTCTCCCGGACATTTTAAAAGATAAACCCCTGGGCCCAATTATAATGGGAAAAGACGTCCGTTTTGCCTCGGATTTAGCCCAGGAAACCGCAGCTGAAGTCTTTGCCGGGAATGAAATGAGAGTTTTAATTCATCAGGGCGGGAGAAGCACTCCAACTCCGGTTGTATCTCATGCTATCCAAAGCCGGGTGGCCCGTGGCGAAAAAGTTGAGGGAGTTATCATTACCGCTTCTCATAACCCTCCCCAGGATGCCGGCTATAAAAGTAACGGTTTGGACGGTGGTCCAAATACCTGTACCAAACCAATAGATGAAAAGGGGAACCATTATTTAAAACATCCTGAAGAGGTAAAGCGAATCCCCTATCAAACTGCGGTTAAAAATGGTTTAGTTTCAGAGATCGATCTATTAAATCCTTACATAAAAGACCTTTATTCAGTGGTGGATTTTGATTTAATCAAAAAAGAACGGTTCGCAGTCACTCCGCTCGGTGGTTCCGCACATGGCTATTATGAAGCCGTTAATGAACATTATGGTACGAACATCGAAGTAGTCCTTTCGGAAGAAGATCCGAAATGTTCAAATCGGTCCTATGATTGGGACGGCACTCTCCGCGGTGATCCTTCCTCCAAATATGTAATGATGGCAGTTCAGGGAATCCGGGAGAAAATTGGCGTCCCCTTCATCGGAGCTAATGATAATGATGCCGACCGTTTCGGTGGTGAAGACAGCACCGGGATCCTCAACCCCAATCATGTTTTATGTGTCTTATTCGATTACCTGGCTGCCAATCGTGGTTTTAAACCTAATATGGGAATAGGCCGGACTATAGGAACTACTCATCTGCTTGATCGAATCGCTGCCGATTATGACCGTCCTTCATATGAGGTTAATGTCGGTTTTAAACATTATGTAGCCGGTTTACAAGCAGGGAAATATGTTCTGGCCGGGGAAGAAAGCGCCGGACTCTCTTTCCCCAGAATGGATGGGAGTCTCTGGGTTACCGAAAAAGACGGTATTGCCGCCGTTTTACTGATGATGGAGGCTATGGCCAGAACCGGTAAAGATATCGGAACTTTATACGCCGATTTAGTAAAAAAATATGGCCCCTATCAATATGAAAGAATAGACCGTCCCGCCCAACCGGAGCAAAAGAACCGTTTAATCAAATTAGCAAGCGACCCGGACCAGGTAAAAAATCTTTTAAACGGTAAAAAAATCGCCGGACGGGAGATTGAACGGCTAGTGGTTGGTGACGGAATTAAAGTGGTTTTAACCGGCGGCGTCTGGAACCTGAAACGGGCTTCCGGGACTGAAAATATCATCAAAGATTACCGGGAAGAACAAGGCGAGACCTTGGCAACCGCTAGAAAAGCTTCGGAAGAAATTGATGCTTATTTAGGGCTCTGATTTGTGCCTTTGTGTCTCAGTGTTAATACTAGTTTTTACTTTTCTTTTTGGCCCTAATGACCTATATGGACATTTTGGACATATTGATCTATAATTAAATTAGATCCTTTAAATCATCTTCGACAAAGGCCGGTGAATTATTATGGATATCTTTGAAGAAAAGTCAATCAGTTCGGCTAAACAGGAGTTCCCTGCCATAGTAAGAGAAGCAGCTAAAGGTTATGAGGTTATCACTAGTAATTTTAAAAGTTCCAAAGAAGAGAAAGTCTCAATAATATCAACGGCAATCTTTGAAGAAGTCCTGGATCAAGCATTTAAGTTCAATCCCATTGTTGAAAAAGATGAAACAAATCAAGGTTATACGATTTCCCTAGAAAATTTATTAATACACGGCGAAGGTCCAACTCTTTTATCTGCTTTGCAGGACCTAGCTGAAAACTTGATGGATTACGCTTCCGATTATTTAAAACGGATTGATTTTTTCCGGCAAATTGAAAACCGAAAAAGTCATTATCCTTATTTACGCAGAATTGCCAAATGCAATAGTCTTAATCAAGTTATGGAGGTGATAGCGGAATGCCATACCGGTTTACAACAGGTGATATCAAGTCAATCGCCTCCAGGTTAGGACTACAACAAATAAATGCAAAAAAGTGGACTGGAACCGATATCAATGGCGATTTTTGGCAAACATACATTCACGATCACGGAGACGGTGTTCCTATTTTAACCGGCACGGCAAAACAGCAAGCAAAACAGATGGGATTTACTGATTTGGAAGACATGTATAATTTTTTAAAAGATAAAAAACGGAGGAGATAAACCTCCCTTACAACTGTTATTTCCAAGTAAACTCCATTACCTTTCCCTTAATTTTAGAATCAACCAATTTTCTAATTAACCCGTCCATAAATGAAGGTACATTTTTCAAATCCAGGGATGATAGAGAATCAATTCGAATTTTTCCGGCCAATTCTGCCGGATCAACCAGAACATCCACTTCCAATCCCATTTTACCTTTAAAGTTAAGCTTCAATAACGATTTATAAGTTCCATTCATATCAAATCCAGCCTTCATCTGACCGGGAACGGTTCCTGCTTGACTTAATTCGTTTATTAGGTTTAAAGTCAGAGAAAGCTTTTTATCATTAGCGGTAATAGGTAAACTATTAGCAATGGCAATCTTAACCAAATCCAGATAATTGTTTTTATTTAATAGCTCTTTGGCGGCGGGTGGATCACCTTGCCAGATCTCTTTACCGGCTAAACTTTTATTCAACACTTTCTGTAATGGTTCATTAATTAATTCATCAGCATTATCCAAAGTTACCTCTTGAACCTCTAGTAACTTTACTCCCAGCTTTTGTTCGGAAGCAGACAATAATCCGGCGCCCTTTACCTTAATTACTCCGGCAGTACTTACATTAAAAAAACCCGGATCATATTCGGCTGTAAATTTTACTTTAATAAAGAAACATTCCTGTTCCCAATCCATGGCAAATTCTTGTAGTTCATTAATAGTATAGCTCAATCCCTTGTTGGTTTTAGTATAAGGAATGAGTTTAGTCTCCAAGATTCGTTGCATTAACAATCCCATACTTTGATTATCCAGTGGCACATACTGTGGTTCGGCTCCTAATGAAGCCCCGGTTGAAAATATTACAACAATTAGAATTAGAATAAATATCCGTTTATTCATAATGTTTATCCCTTCTTTTTCCATAGGATAAGAGCAACAATAAATAATCACCATATGCTGCATAAAAACTTCATTTATTAATCTCACTATTTGTTGCAATTCCCTTATTTCTACTTAAGAGAATTTTATAATTACCTTAATTTAATTTCAGTTACAATATATAGTGAATAACCCGGATATAACTATCAATATATTGTAGATGAATGTCAAGATTCTTAATTATGAAAATCTCTCACTTATATATAACTTTTATTAATTATCTTGTCAATAGACTCTAACTCCATTACATAGTTTTAACTAAAAAATGATTTCTCTGTGCCTCTGTGTCTCCGTGAAACTTATTGTCATTCTTTCACTAACCCCGGCGAACCAACGTGAAAGACATTCTAGAAACTGCTATCGACGCTTGTCGATTCACGTCAATCCTATTTTAATAATTTCACGTGGGTCAACTGGGAATTGACGTGAACGACTGCCTTGCCAATCACCGACTATTCCAATATAATTATTCCAGGATTAAATTAAAACTTAGGGTGATAGAAAAATGAAAAAACTAATGCTCGGTAATGAAGCCGTGGCCAGAGGAGCTTATGAAGCAGGAGTCACTGTTGCTGCAGCTTACCCTGGAACTCCCAGTACTGAAATTACGGAAAGTATCGCTAAATATGACCAGATATACTCCGAATGGTCTCCTAACGAAAAAGTGGCTTTGGAAGTTGCAGCCGGAGCCTCAATTGCCGGAGCCCGTTCCATCTGCTCCATGAAACATGTCGGTCTAAATGTAGCGGCTGATCCTTTATTTACTGTTTCTTATACGGGAGTTAACGGTGGTCTGGTAATTATGGTAGCTGATGATCCGGGAATGCATAGTTCTCAAAATGAGCAGGATAGCCGTTTTTATGCCCGAGCCTCCAAAGTACCGATGTTGGAACCGGCCGACAGCCAAGAATGCAAAGACTATACTAAAAAGGCTTTTGAAATCAGTGAACAATATGATACTCCGGTTCTGGTGAGGTTAACCACTAGGATTTCCCACTCCCAAAGTGTAGTGGAAACAGGCGAAAGAGCAGAAGTTACACTCAAAGATTATCAGAAAAACCCCGGAAAATATGTAATGATGCCGGCTATGGCCCGAAAACGTCATATTGAAGTCGAAAAAAGAATGGCCTCCTTACGGGATTTTTCCAATAATACCGAATTGAACCGGATTGAATGGGGTAACAAGGATATAGGCGTAATTACCAGTGGTATCGCCTATCAATACGCCAGAGAAGCTTTTGGCGATGTCTCTTTTTTAAAGCTCGGTATGGTTTATCCGTTACCGGAAAAGTTAATCATTGAGTTTGCCAACTCAGTAAAAACTTTGTATGTAGTCGAAGAACTTGAACCTTTTTTTGAAAACCAATTAAAGAAGATAGGGCTGAAAGTTACCGGTAAAGAATTGTTACCGGTGATTGGCGAGTTAAACGCTGAAATTATTAAAGATAAAATACTGGGCCTTAAAACCGACATCAGACAAATCTCTCAAGAACCGGCGCCTGTCCGGCCACCGGTAATGTGCCCCGGCTGCCCGCACCGGGGAATGTTTTATGTTCTAAATAAATTGAAACTAAATGTAAGCGGCGACATTGGCTGCTATACTCTGGGAGCTTTACCTCCGGTAGAATCCATTGATACCTGCATTTGTATGGGAGCCAGTATCGGAGCCGCTCATGGAATGGAAAAAGCTCGTGGCCCGGAGTTCGGTAAAAAGACCGTTGCGGTTATCGGTGATTCCACTTTTATTCATTCGGGCATTACCGGATTAATCGATATTGTATATAACAAGGGAAACTCTACTGTAATTATTTTGGACAACTCAATCACCGGAATGACCGGTCATCAGGATAATCCAGCCACCGGTTTTACTATTAAAGGTGAACCGACCAAACAGGTAGATCTGGTTAAGCTAGCCCAAGCCGTTGGGATTGAACGGGTAAGAGTAGCCGATCCTTTTAATATTAAGGAATTTGAAGCAGTTGTCAGAGAGGAAACAATGGCCGATGAACCATCGGTGATTATCTCCAAACGGCCTTGCGCTTTACTAAAACAAGTAAAATTTGACGGTCCGCTGATTATCAATAAGGAAAAATGTAAAAAGTGCAAAATGTGTATGAAAATTGGTTGTCCCGCTATAGTTGACAAGGGAGATTACATCGAGATTAATGAAGCCCTCTGCGTTGGGTGTACTCTTTGTACTAAGTTATGTACCTTTGAAGCTATCGAGAAAGCAGGTGGAAGCAATGAATAATCTCCAAATAATGATTGTCGGTGTCGGCGGGCAGGGTACGTTATTAGCCAGCCGAGTTCTAGGTAATGTAGCCTTAAAACAAAATCTGGATGTTAAAGTATCGGAAGTCCACGGTATGTCGCAAAGGGGCGGGAGTGTTGTTACCTATGTTAAACTGGGGTCAAAAGTTTATTCTCCTTTGATTGAAAAAGGAGAGGCCGATGTAATTCTGGCTTTTGAAAGATTAGAAGCTATTCGCTGGGCTGATTATTTAAAAAATGATGGAACGATAATTATTAACGAACAACGGATTGACCCGATGCCGGTAATTATCGGGAAAGCAAAATATCCTGATGGAATTATAACTGCATTACAAGAGAAGTTAAAAAGTATTGTAACTGTTGATGCTTTAAAAATCGCCAAAGAATGTGGTAACCTTAAAGTGGTTAATATTGTTTTAATAGGGCTGTTGGCCAAGTCAACCGATATTCCCAAAGATGTTTGGTTGGGATCAATCCGGGAAGTAGTACCAGCTAAAGCTTTGGAAGTAAATTTAAAAGCATTTGAAGCTGGTTATAATATATAAAAATAACTATCGCTTTTATTAAAATAAGAAAGGTAATTATATAATATTCTAATTTTAAAGGAGGTTCTCTTTATGGAGTATTTTGAGATAATAAAAAACCGTTACAGCGCACGCTCATATAAACCCGATAAAGTTGAACCGGAGAAGCTGCAGCAAATCCTGGAAGCAGCAAGGTTAGCTCCCACAGCCGTTAATTATCAAGCATTTAAGATTTTAGTGATAGATACAACCGGTCGAGAAGCCGAATTAAAAAAAATCTATCCCAGGGATTGGTTTGCTGAAGCTCCACTAATCCTCGGAGTCTGTTCAATCCCGGCCAAGTGTTGGGTCCGGAAAGACCAAAAAAGCTATGCCGATGTAGATGTGGCTATTGTTATGGACCATATTATACTGGCCGCTACCGCCCTTGGTATAGGGACCTGCTGGATCGGCGCTTTCGACCGTCAAGCAGCTAAAGTGATCTTAGATTTGGACAACACCTTGGAACCGGTTGTGTTTACTCCGTTAGGATACGCCCAAGTACCTCCTCCGGCGAACAGGGTTAGAAAATCATTGGAGGAATTAGTGATATATAAATAAGGGAATGAAGTAAATATCAATATTTAATTGTTTACCATTCGGCAGTAAGAATGTAAACAATATAAAAGAAATTTACTTCATTCTATATACAATATATTGTATCGAAATGTCAAATTTTTTAATTATGAAAAACCCTCAAATATTAAAATAAAGCCTCTCTACTAAATTTCTTAGAAGAGAGGCTTATTTTTTCTTTTTTTGATAATTCCATACTAAATTGCGCATTTATTTATTGTAATGATGTGCTTCTCTTTCCAGCTAATTTTTTTTGAATATTAAACGCCCCCAAGAACACTAAATTTAAAATTAGCAAATAGCTTATCTTACAATTTTAAAGAATTTATTAAAAAATTTGATATACTTAAATTAACTAACTGACTTTTTATTGGCTGAGGGATGGTGGATAATGAAAAAATATTGGCTATGGGCATCTGTCATTATAGTTTTTTTAATAACTAGCATCTATTTTATTTCTCAAAGAAACTCCTTTCAAAACATCCCAGTATCAAGTTATTTTTATGATACTTATCAACCGGCTGATTTTACTATTGATGGAATAGGGCTTGGAAGTTCGGCAGCTAAAGTTATCGAAAAATTCGGCACTCCTGCTAAACGGAGTCAGACCACCGATGAAGCTTATCAAAACCCTGATTATATGGTTTATTGGGATACATGGAACTATCCAGGCCTTACCATAAAGTTTCTTAGCAGTTGTAAAAAGAATAAACCCGCTCCGAAATTACCGGATAAAGTCTTTTCAATCATTGTATCAAGTACTAAATATGAAACTTTTCGGGGAATTAAAATCGGCGATCAGTATACTAAAGTTTTGGAGAAGTATGGGGCGACACGGAAAGAAGACAATAGCTATAACTATGGAGTCGATTTATTATCTATTCAATTCAAGATTTCTAAAGGAATAGTTACTAAAATTATATTGGATTCAACTTTTGATTAAATCAAATTTCCCATAATATCAATCAATATCGATTTTTGAAAAGTATTATTTTAAGCATAAAATTTAGGGAACTTTCTAATAGCTCACCTTGTCAAATTAATAAGAATCTAATACGGAGGTTAAAATCATGACAAAAACTAAATTATTTTACCCGGTATTAATCGGAATCATTGTTTTGATAATTTTCAGTTTAAGTTTGCTTTTATTGAATTACTCTTCTGTTAATATGGTAAAACGGGAAGTTCCTAAAGATTCCGTTGGGTTCATGCCTGAAAGAGAAATGAAATTAGCCAGCGCAACAAATGAAACATTTAGTCCCCAAAAATCTCTTAATCCAATCGCTCCTGAAAAAAAGAGCTCGCTAAAGATTATTAAAACCGCTAATATCAAATTCCGGGTCCGTAATTACAAACAATCACAGGTCAATATTGCTGAAATAATCAAAAAATATCAAGCCTATATTGCCTCGGAAAATGAACAAAATATTTATGACTCGCTTGAAAACACCATGAGTATCAGAGTTCCCGCCAATAAATTTGATTTATTGATAGAATCGTTGCTTAAAGAGTCGGATTACTTGGATTATAAAAATATTCAAGCCCAGGATGTTACCGCCGAATTTATCGATAATGAAGCCCGGTTAAAAGCCAAACGGCAAGTTGAGCGACGTTATTTGGCTATCTTAAATCGGGCTGATAATGTTAAAGATATTTTGGAAGTTGAAAGCCAATTGGGACAGATACGGGAAGAAATTGAGGCTACCGAAGGACAACTGAAGTACCTAAACGACCAGGTCAATTATAGTACTATTACATTGGTCTTTTATCAAACGTTGAACCGTTTGCCTCAAGCCGAAAACAGCTTCTTCTACCGTCTGGGGGAAGCCTTCATAAAAGGATGGAACGCTCTACTTTCATTATTTGTCGGGCTAATTTATCTCTGGCCGTTTTTACTAATTATCGGTGGTGGAATCTTGATTTATAGCAGAATGTTTGTCAAGTCAAAGACTAAGAAATAAAAAAAGATTAAATTAGACTAAACTTGGAAAACTTAATTCCACTATCATTTTTTCTAAAACGCGTATTAAGTCGCAAAAACCATTTTTGTATAAAATAGGTAAAACAATAAATGATCTAACAAATTCTTTTTCGGCTCCTGTCTCCCAACAGGAGTCTTTTATTAGAATTTGGTTTCATTCGAATCCTTAATCTTCTTAGCAATCCTTATGCCTTGGAATAATTGCTTTAAAAAGCTTTTAACAGACCTTATCATCTCCAATATGTGACCGAATAAATCAACTGTAACTTTATATAAAAAAACTTTAAAGTGACTAACCTTACTGCTCTCAGGCAAAGAGTGTCCGTCCGGTTTTAAAGGAGGAGCATTTTTAATCTTAATCAGCCATTCTTCCGGATTATTGGATTCTAAAATTCCTTTCAGATCATAGACGCCGATCTTTTTGATCCCGGCTGCTTTTACTACGGAAACAGCAGCAGCTAATTCATCGGCTGATTTATACATGCAGGTTTCCGCTCCGGTTCCCGGAGTGGTTACTCCCAAGGCAACTACCGTATTATAACGCCATTTCTTAAGGATTCTCCTGGTATAATCGTAGATTAAATAGTGAGCAGTAGGCCAATTCATTCCCATTTGAACAAACCAACTGCCAAACAACATAAAGACGATTACATCCCATTCCACGCAAGCAACCGGTCCACCCCAATAATCCTGCCAAGCCTCACTTTTTTCGGTGATATCATCACAGACGAAAGGTAAAGCAGCCCCGATAGCTTTGCATTTATGAAGCCGTATTTTGTGGATAATTTGTTTAAAACCAATTATCGCCTTATTGAATGCTTCCTCATCCAAGTCTTTTAAATTATCCCATATACCATCGAGTACCGGAGATATGGAATTAGGCCGTGGAACCTCATAATCCGGCTCACAGTCGACCAGCAAACCGTACAGCCGGTGATTCCTTTCCTCTAGCCATTGAAACAGCTCATCAAGATAATTGTAATAAGCTTTTACTGAATATTTGTTGAGATATAGACCTTCGGATTTAGATAACAACGGCCAAAAAATAAGGGGTATTCCCGCCCGTTCATAAATGTCACATACCTGATGCAACTCCTCGTTCAGCTCACCCTGGTGGACACAGAGGCAAATCCCGAATTGATGTTTTTTTAGTAATCCGACCACCTTAGGATCAATTAATGTCGCATAATCCAAAAACTCCGAAGTAACCAGATATTTAACTTTCTTATCAAAGATAGCCATTATTAAAACCCCTTTTTAGAAATATTAAAGAAAATTACTTTTCCATAATTTTATAATCATTTCATATTATAACATTAGAACATAACATTTTAACATAGTTTTCTTACAATAACAGCCTTAATTAGCTTACTTGCTATTGTTGTACTAAAATTGACACAAAACGGTTTCGGTGATATGATAATAATATATCTATATATTTTTTTATAATTTAAATTTTTATAAGAAGGCGATCTAAATGAGAATTAACGGTTTCCCTTCAAACAATGTTTTTAACCTAAGTAATAATTTACGCCAGGCAAAAGCAGCCGAAAAACTCAACTCAGGACAAGCCATCAACCGGGCAGCCGATAATGCCGCCGGCTTAGCCATTTCAGAAATGATGAGAAGTCAGGTCCGCGGTGATGATCAAGCTATCCGCAACAGTTACGATGGCTCTTCAATGATTCAAACCGCCGAAGGCGCTTTAAATGAAAACCATGCTATGTTGGGCCGGATGAAAGAACTTTCAGTCCAAGCAGCCAATGGTATCTATACCGATGAGCAACGTCAATTTATTCAAGGTGAATTTGATCAATTACGAACTGAGATTAACAATATATCAAATACTACTTCTTTTAATAACAAATTATTACTTGACGGTTCTTCAAAGAATGCAGTATTTCAAACCGGGCCAAACGAATTGCAAACTATGAACGCTGCTTTCCCGGAACTTAATTCAAAAACACTAAATATCAACCCGGTTGACCTGACCAACATCCAATCCGCCGGAAAAGGGATAACAGCGGTTGACAATGCAATTTCTAACGTCTCCTCGGAACGTTCCAATTTGGGAGCGGTCATGAACCGTTTGGATCATACAATCAATAACTTGGGAGTCGCTAAAGAAAATCAGACCTCATCCGAGTCCCGGATTCGGGATACTGATATGGCAGCTGCGATGATGGAACAAACCACGGCGAATATCTTACAGAATGTCAATATAGCTATGGCAGCCCAGGGAAAACAAAATGCGGGACAAGTATTGAGACTACTGGGATATTAATTTAACTTCTTTAAATTGATTTAAAAAGCCCTCCTGATTTTTTCTAGAGGGCTTTCAATTTTAATAACAAGAGATTTGCCTTAATTACTTCACTTCATATTGTTTGATATATAGTTTAGGACCAAACGCCAGAATAACTTAATTATTCAGCGAATATTTTAATGCAATAATGTCAAAAGGTCCAAGGCAAAACTTAGGGGGTTGCTTATGAAAAAAATGTTTCTCTATCCCTTTAAATTCCTTGACAGACTTGCCGATCGGATATTTGCAGCAGTTGGAGCCTTTGTTTTTGTTCAATTTCCGCAATTTATTTCCCAATATATTCAAAGACTGGGTGGTCACTTGGATGAAATCCGCCGGGTCATTGACGGCTATACTAAAATTGCCGCCGCCAATAATTTAACTTTAGAGGAATACATCAAGTTTCATCTCGAATCAAACAATATCATATTTATTTCCACCGGAAAGCTAATCAATGATTTTTTAGAACGTTTAAATCATTTAAATTCATCCATGACCGCATTAAAGAGCGCTTCACCCTGGAACCGTTGGTGGGTATTTTTAAAGGAAATGGACCTTAATATAGCCAAACAAACCTTAGCCAATTATACGATTGGAATACCTACGACTATTGAAGCCTTAATTTATGCCCTAATCGGGTTGATCCTTTTCTTCAGTATCTATCAGGGAGTAAAAAGTTTGCTATTATTAATTGCCCGGAAGATCTCCTCTATGAAATCAGTTACCCAGAAACCGACTTTATCGGCTTAAAAGCTTTCATTGGTGCGACTACAATCTTTGCTTGTTTCGGGAACCTCTTCTGGAAAGAGGTTCTTAATTTTGTAGTTAAAAAGAATCCTTTTAATCTTAATATTAATAAAAATTGGGATAAAAATTGTTTTATTAATTCTTTGCAAAAATTTATTGCCAATAACCATTAGCTTTATCTAAGGAAGCGCTGATTAATTGAATAAGTGACGATTTTGTGCTTCGCAAAATGCCTAATGCCGCATATTTGCTCGCACAAAATCGGATTAATCAGCGCTTCCCCTAACAAAAGGTAAATTCTTAAACTTTTTTAAAATCGAACTAAAGACTATTAGCGATTATTTGGAATTAAATTGTGTTTGTATCTTATACTATTCTTAAATTAATAACAGTAGCTGAATGTAAATTTCTTTTCTCTCTAAATTAAATTTATGGAAAACATTTTTGATCGCTCTTGATTATCTATCTCTTTGAACTTATAATGAATCCGAATAATTAATTTCTTATCCCTAAAAATTAGTTTATTTGAGGGATTTATTTCATTCTTTTTTATATAGATTGTTCTAATTAAAGGCCTCTTTTAGCCATAGGCTGTATTGATCTGTCCCGGTAGTGTTCTTTTTTGTTTCTACGCTAATCTTGAAAATTCCTCATGATAAATACCGTACTTCTAGGGAGGATGAGAAATGGCCGAAAATCTTATTGGCTTACTGAATGTTTCCAAGGACTATAATGGAAGCGAAGCCATTAAAAATATTACTTTACATATTAAAAAAAATGAATTCCTAACCATGCTCGGACCAAGTGGATGTGGCAAAACAACAACCTTAAGGGTAATCGGTGGTTTTGTTCACCCAACCGAAGGCGAGATCCTCTTTGATGGAGTTAATATCAACTCCATTCCACCTTATAAACGTAAAGTCAATACTGTTTTCCAAAAGTACGCCTTGTTTCCCCATATGAATGTTTATGAAAATATTGCTTTCGGGCTCAAGATCAAGAAACTTGAAAAAAAAGTAATTGATCGCAAAGTCGGAGCTATCCTTGATTTAGTTGCCCTCTCAAACTATGAAAAAAGATCGGTTAATGCTTTGAGCGGCGGACAACAACAACGGGTTGCCATCGCCCGCGCTTTGGTCAATGAACCGGAAGTATTACTCTTGGATGAACCTTTAGGAGCGTTGGATCTCCAACTCCGGAAGGAAATGCAACTGGAATTGAAAACGATGCAACAGAGATTGGGAATTACCTTTGTCTATATAACCCATGATCAGGAAGAAGCTCTTACAATGTCCGATACAATTGTAGTAATGAATAAAGGCCGTATCCAACAGATTGGCGCGCCAGATATAATCTATAACGAACCGGTAAATGCTTTTGTGGCTCGTTTTATCGGCGAAAGCAATATCGTTGACGGAATTATGTTGGAAGACTTCGTAGTTAAATTCGCCGGCGAAAACATTCGTTGTTCTGACAGCGGTTTTAACTCCAAAGAATCGGTTGACGTAGTGATTCGGCCAGAGGATCTTAAGATTGTGGATGAATCTGAAGGACTTTTTAACGGTACAGTCATTTCGGCCATTTTTAAAGGGGTCCACTATGAAATGATTGTATCGGCCCAAGGAATCAACTGGATGATCCATAGTACTCGCTTACGTCCTCCCGGAATGAATGTCGGTTTGAAGGTCGATCCTTATGACATACACATCATGAAAAAGGTGGAAGACTGATGCGCAGAACCTGGGTATCCTATCCATATATTTTTTGGATGGTTATCTTTACGGTAATTCCCCTGATGTTATTGCTCTATTTTAGCTTAACCGTAAGTAATGGATTTACTGTTCAATTTTCCTTTGCCAACTTTAAGCGTTTTATCGAACCGATTTATCTTAAAGTTCTGATTCGTTCGCTCTTCTTAGCAGGGATTAGTACTGCTTTATGTCTTTTGTTAAGTTATCCGGCTGCGATGTTTTTAGCCGATCGCAAGTTGAATCATAAGAATACCTTGATTTTGCTCCTGGTCCTGCCGATGTGGATGAATTTTCTCCTGCGGACTTATGCTTGGTTAACTATTTTGGAACGCAAAGGGCTCATCAATACTTTGCTCGATTATATCGGTATAGCTCCCTTGAATCTGCTATACAATGATTTCGCTGTTTTACTTGGTATGGTTTATAATTTTTTACCCTTTATGGTCCTTCCTATTTATTCGGTGCTAAGCAAAATTGATAATAGCTTAATTGAAGCCGCTGAAGACTTAGGCGCTACCCCCCTGCAAACCTTTTTGAAAGTTACTTTCCCGTTAAGCCTTCCTGGAGTTACCTCCGGAATTACCATGGTTTTTATGCCGGCAGTCACCACCTTTGTTATCTCCCGGCTATTGGGGGGCGGACAATATACTTTAATCGGAAACCTGATTGAACAACAGTTCATTACTGTCGGTGATTGGAATTTCGGCTCAGCAATATCAGTGGTAATGATGATGATCATTTTAATTGGAATGGGCTTTACCTCTCGTTATGAAAAAGAACAAGAAGGGGGCGGACTTTGGTGAACAACATCTTCAAAAAAGGTTATATTTTTTTGATGTTTACCTTTCTCTATGCGCCCATCATAGTTTTAGCTTTTTATTCCTTTAACAACTCCCGTTCCAGGGGAGTTTGGGATGGGTTTACCCTCCGTTGGTATATTGAGATGTTTCAAGATCGCCATATATTAACCTCATTATATTATTCATTAATCATTGGTTGTCTATCGTCCCTGACTGCCACTATCATTGGGACTATGGCGGCTTTTGGTATCAACAATATGAAACTTTTTCCCCAAGCCGCCGCCATGAACCTTACTTATCTTCCGGTTTTAAACCCGGATATCGTAACTGGTATCTCTTTTATGCTTTTATTCATCTTTATTCAATTACCTTTGGGTTTTTTTACATTGCTCCTTTCGCATATCACCTTTAACATCCCCTATGTGATCCTCTCGGTCTTACCGAGAATACGCCAGTTGGATCAGAGTATTTATGAAGCAGCTTTGGATTTGGGCGCTACTCCGCAGCAAGCCTTTTGGAAGGTGGTATTTCCGGAGATTCTCCCGGGAGTAATCACCGGTTTGCTGTTAGCTTTCACCCTCTCCTTGGATGACTTTGTAATTAGCTTTTTTAATACCGGATCAGGAGTATCCACCCTCTCAATAACTATCTATTCAATGGCCCGGCGTGGAATCAACCCCAAGATCAACGCCCTTTCAACCTTAATGTTTATTTGCGTGCTTATTTTACTAACTATTGTTAATATTATGATGGCTCGGGAACAGAAGGAAAAAATAAAGGAGGAGTAAGAGTGCGGAGAAAAGTTATTATTCTTGTCTTAGTCGCTATTTTTTGCAGCTCGATCTTGTTTTTCGGCGGTTGCAAAAACAATCAGGGGGAACTTAACGTTTATAACTGGGGAGACTACATTGACGAATCGGTAATTAAAGATTTTGAGCAGAAATATCATCTTAAAGTAAACTATGACACCTTTACTACTAACGAAGATATGTATGTTAAACTCAAAGCTGGTGGCAACCATTATGATGTGGTTATTCCTTCGGATTATACCATCAAACGCTTAATTGATGAGGGTATGCTTGATAAGCTGGATTTTACCGACATTCCTAATTATCAATACATAAGTGCTTCCTTTAAAAACCTCGGTTATGATCCCCATAATGAATATTCAGTCCCTTATATGTGGGGAACCGTCGGTATTTTATACAATAAAACAATGGTCGCCACTAAACCCGATAGTTGGAAAATCCTTTGGGATAAGAAATATACTAAACAGATTTTAATGTTGGACAGTCAGCGTGACAGTATCGGGGTAGCCCTTAAAATGCTCGGCTACTCCCTGAACAGTAAAAACCTTGACGAACTGGAAAAGGCTAAACAAGCCTTAATCGACCAAAAACCATTAGTATTAGCTTATGTCGTCGATGAAGTAAAGGATAAAATGATTGTTGGAGAAGCCGCCTTAGCCGTGGTCTGGTCGGGGGATGCCGCCTTCTGCATGCAGGAAAATAAAGAGCTTGATTATGTTATTCCAAAGGAAGGGACCAATCTCTGGTTTGATGCAATGGTTGTTCCAAAAGATGCTACTCATAAAAAAGAGGCTGAGTTATTCATCAATTATATGTGTGATACCGATATAGCTTATAGAAACGCCAGTTATATCGGCTATGCCACCCCTCATACAGTGGCCATAAAAAAATTGCCGAAGGAGATTACTGAAAACCGGTCACTCTATCCTCATGCTTCCGACTTAAAGAATTCGGAGGTATTTATCGATCTAGGCAAGTCGGTTAAAGAGTTTGATCGGATCTGGACGGAAGTAAAAGCCCACTAAAAATTGAAAAAGAGGCGTCCGAACGGACGCTTCTTTCATTTCAGTAATAATATTTTACTAATCCTGATGTACACAACCAACGATTTTCTGATTACCTTGCTGTGCTCTAATTACCGTTATGTGCCTTTCAGCAGTCTTGCGGGCCAAATCCAACTGATGTAGGCTGGGAGGAGGGCACTTTTTGAAACCGCCTTGGGGACTCAATGGGATCAATTTTAGGGCCGAAGCCCCCATTTTAGAGGAGAACTTGGCAATTGCCTCTATTTGATTCTCATTCAACCCTGGAATTACAACCGTACTCACCGTAACCCTGACGCCAAATGAGGAAATTTTCCGGATTCCTTCCCACTGCATCGCTAATAACAGACGTGCGCCGTATCCCCCGGAGATTGAACGGCCGTTATAAAATATTTGGGGAATGATTCTTTTTAAAATTTCAAAGTCTACCGCATTGACCGTAACGGTAACTTCTTTAACCCCCAAAGCTGCAATCCGCTCTGCCTTATCGGCTAATAATAAACCATTGGTGCCCAGATATTTAGTGAATTTCGGATATTTTAAATTCACCAACTCTAAAAAATCTAAAGCGTCATCAGTGGCTAACGGCTCACCTGGTCCGCTAACCCCGATCTCCGCAATCAATGGTTCATCCTCCATAGTTTTTGACAACAATGATAAGGCCTGGATTGGAGTAATAACGGATATCTCCGAATCTGTCATAACGCTGGATCGTGCAAAAACATTCGTACAATAACGGCACTGAATATTACAGATCGGACTGACGGGAAAAGTAATTCTCTTAATTTTGCCACTAGATTCTTTGGGAAGATAACCTTCAACCGCAAAATGTGGTTGATTTGATTCTGAAAACAAAATAAAACCACCTTTATAAAATAGAACGACATTTCTTCCGGATTTATGTCCAGGTGTGCAGCGGAAGCTGGCGTGGACGACTACTCTACAAAAATCAAGCTTAAATCAATATATAAGTCTTCAAATATTCCGGCCTTGAGTTTGTTGTTTTCATCGGTATAATAAGCTAATTCGTAGTTATTGTTTTGATTTAACTTAAATACTGATACAATCTTTTCATTAGGATAAATAATCCAATACTCTTTAATCTTAAGTGTTTGATAGAGTTTAAATTTTCTGATAAACTCCGCTTCATTGTTTGATGGAGATATAATCTCCACCACCAGACTTGGTATCCCCATATATTTATCGCCGTCGATCTTATCACAAACCACCGTTATATCCGGTACTATAAAGTTATTTCTTTTATTAGTATCCGGCAAATACACTCCAAAAGGCGCCGCAAAAACTTTGCACGGTTTTCCTTTGAGATAATTATAAAATTGGTTAAATATTTCTCCGGAAATTTCTTGATGTTTTACTGTCGGCGGCGCTAATTGATAAGGTACTCCTTCCAGCAACTCCCAAATCTCTCCTTCCGGGAATTGCTCCAAATCTTTATGTGTATATAAACGGTCCCGAAGTTTTTTAGCAGTACCCATTAATTACACCCCCGCTTGTCCTATTAAATAAACCAAACGTTTTGCTGTAATGGTTACATTATATCACACTTGGAAATATTTAGATTTAATTTTGTTTAAAGGAGCAATCAAAAAAGGATTGTCAAACGATTTTTTTGACAATCCCAACAAGGTTCAAACATTGGCGGCCCCGAGATGAGTCGAACATCCGACACACGGTTTAGGAAACCGCTGCTCTATCCTCTGAGCTACGGGGCCATAATAATTTAGCATTAATATTATAGCAGATTCGGGCCTTTTTTACAACTTTTATACTCTCACAGAATCTGGTTCGCCTCCCAAATCATTCACCAATTTTGCCGAACCATTTCACCTTTATAATCCCTCTTTCATATTATAAACCGGAACCAAGTCCAAAAGCATAATTATTACGGAGGGATTTATTGTGAAGAAACTGAATCTGATTTTTGTGACGGTACTTTGCCTAATTTTCGGGATAACGGCAGTAGTATCCGCCCAAGGTTTTTATGTAGGTCTGGGTTATGAAGATTTATCTAATGACCTGACAATCAAAGTTCCCGATTTGGCTAATTTAAAAATAGACCTAAATACTCCCTGCAAACTGTATACGGCTGATTTGGGGTATGAATTCAACCAAAACTATACCATAGAAGCTAACTATAGCTGGGGTACGACTGATCTTGCAGGGTTAAAGATTAATCCTTATCCGGGCGAAACAATTGAGGCCGATTTGGATGAAGATAACAGTATATTTTCAGTTGAGGGAAGGGGCAAATTTCAAGTTGCCAAATCATTTTACCTCACTGGAATAATTGGTTACGCTGAATATAAAACAACCGCCTCCGGAACACTGGATCTTAGCTGGGTCTCTTCGGATTATTCGGCCGATATTAAACAAACTATCAAAGGAGCCTATTTGGGAGCTGGAGTAAGTTATCAACCCATCGACCGGCTTGAACTGGGGGCAACCTATCGTCAGATGATCGATCCCAGCGGATCTTTACGGCTGGATCTAAATGATGCCAAATACGATTCCACCCATCTCCATGATCTTGATTATTCAGCCCTGGAAATATACACTAAGGTGAATATCAATCAAAACTGGACGGCTATTGCCCAATATACCAAAGCAATGACTGATTACAGCGTTTCCGGCGCCGATGTATCATGCGATACCAGCGGCTTAACAGTAAAATGCCAATATAAATTTTAAAAGCACCGCAAGGTGCTTTTTAATAGATATGTAATAAGCTTTTCTCTGTATCTCAGTGCCTCTGTGGCTAATTTATAGGCTACAGAGACACAAAGGCCCAGAGAATAATTTTATAGATTTGGTTAATTATTAATATCCAGCATCGCCATCAATGCCGCCTTACAAATCGCCTCCGGTACCGTCTCATAGTAATCCCCGTCATGAAAAAAAGAACTGGAGTTACAGGCTGAACCGCTCTCGGCTACAACCCGGCCATCCTCGGTCAATCTTATACAAAACTGCCAACCTCGGGAATTAACCGCCTCCACCACTTTCCAGGCAGCCGTAATATCCGTCGAATATTTAGGAACCTGCTCCGACATTACCCGGTCGTGAATGGCGATCCTTTCTTTATGACCCCCTGGGAAATAATCAGGCGCCCTCTTTCCAATCTCATTATATGCAAACAAAGGCGGCGTGATCATCACATTCTCATTAACCCACGAATCCAGCCTGACTCCTGGCGTTTCCCCAACAATTATCTCTTGATTTAAATGCTCCATTCCAGTCCCTCAAAACATATCATTTTTCCAAAAGTCCATTTAAATCTTTTTTCAGCCCAAATATTTTTCTTTTAACTCTTCTCTGTTGCTTGGTGTATTTCCTTTCGCCTTCAGCCTTTCGCCTCAGGCCTATAATATTCCCTCAAACCCATAAAAATATTAACTCTTAAGGATTTATTTCTGTGATTCTTCCGGCTTTGTTTCCTCAATCTTAGATTGTTCAGCTTGCTCCTCGGTCTGTTGTTTTCTTTTAATACTAAATAATAACACGGCTGCTATCATCATCGCCACAAATGTTACTTCATTAATAACCTCTTTATATTTAGTAAAAAACTCCGCTTTAGTAATCCCTTGAATTAACCCTAAAATAACTATAGCCAACCCGATTCCCAGGACAATCATTCTTTTTTGAGCATCCGTTAATTTATTCATTCCGCACCTCTTTTTAATAAATTATTTTGGATAGTTTCTATTAAAGATCCTAAATTCCTTTGACAATCTTTTGACATTTAGCAAATATAACTAGATACACCAGCTTTGACGACTCTGATTCGTAGTCAGGCACTCGTTACCTAAAAAATAAAACCGTCCCTTCGGAACGGTAGTAACTTTAATATGGTGCGCCCGGCAGGACTTGAACCTGCGACCATGAAACGCCAGGAGGCTCTTCTTTGATTATTCTATGCGTTTTGTCGCCATGTTCCAGGGATGGAACAGTTTTGGCGACTCTGATTCGTAGTCAGGCACTCGTTACCCTAAAAATAAACCGTCCCTTCGGAACGGTAGTAACTTGCATATGGTGCGCCCGGCAGGACTTGAACCTGCGACCTACTGATTCGTAGTCAGGCACTCTATCCGCTGAGCTACGGGCGCATAATTTCGATTGACAAGAAATTATTATAGCACAAACTTACGAAATTGTAAATCAAGATGTTAATGATTTTTCCTAATCCAATATATACCGATTTCAGTCACTAATTGATTAAATTCCGGATCACCGGTAACCAATTCCATGTTTCTTGACTTAGCCAAAGCGGCAGCATATGCATCAGCCAGCGATAATCGGTATTTTGCTTTTATTGAGGCGGCCAATATTGTCAAATCTCTATCAACTTCTACAACATCAATTGGTAGAGTTTCAAGATCATAAATAAGCTTCCGGACCTTTTCCTCTCCACCGGAACGCCATCTAATGTATAAAATCTCACCCCAGTTCACCCTGGTTAACAATAACGGGTTCTCCGATTCATTGGCAAATTTAAGCAATTCTTTGACTTCTTCGCTACCCGGTTCGTTCTCAAAATAAGCTATTAATGCGAAAGAATCCAATACTTTGTTACTATTCATCGTTCACGTTCCGATTCTTTCTCGGACTTTAATAGTTTAAGGGCTTCTCCTTTGGTTTGCCATGAACCTTGGAGTAAATTAATATGATCATCGGTTAAAGGTTTTAAAATAATATTACCGTCCTGCTCCAGGAAAAAAACCTTCGTACCTGCCTTGATTTTATAATGCTCCCTGATCTTAGCCGGAATGACTATTTGCCCTTTAGAAGTCACATTGGAAGATTCCATTTTTGGTTCCTCCTTTTCAATATAAGTATAACATTTTAAGAAAAGTAAGTCAAATGAATAAAAGTAAGAAATAAACGACAAAATTAAAAGCAGCCGTTGGCTGCTATAATTTTTCTGGCGGAGAGGGAGGGATTCGAACCCTCGCTAGGCGTAAACCTACTAACGGTTTAGCAAACCGTCCCCTTCAACCGGCTTGGGTACCTCTCCGGATAAATAAAATGTAAAGTGTAAAGAGAAAAGTGTAAAATATGCTTTTGTTTTACCCTTTACCCTTTTAACTTTTCCTTTTTCTTCTGGCGGAGGAGGAGGGATTCGAACCCCCGGTACCTTGCAGTACAACGGTTTTCAAGACCGCCTCCTTAAACCACTCGGACACTCCTCCGAGCTTACTCGGAATGCATGAATTATTCTAACATATGGTCGAAAGACTGTCAAGCTAATTAGTTTAGCCAAGATATGTTATAATTTATTGTATTTGTAATTCATTAATCCGGTTAATATAAATTTGGGTCAAAGCATCGGCTTCCTCCATTGTTCCGGCTTCGGAATAAATCTTGAAAACCGGTTCTTCTGCATCCGGTAAAACTAAAGCCCATCCTTGCTCATGGAACACTTTAATACCGTCGGTCATCTCCAATTGCCGTTCCTTATTTTCCTCAAAGAGGTTCCGCATTATCCGGCCTTTTTCTTCCCAAGGACACTCAACCTCCCGGTAACCGCGTTCCGCTTTGTGAATCAATACCTTGGCAACTGAGAGCGAAATATTTTCCCGGGTTAAAAGCTCCAATACTTTGACTAAACTAAATAAAGCGTCGAACTCAGGCTGATAGAGATTTTTGCCATCTGTCGAAGGAAATAATCTTTCCTGGGCCACTTTTTCCATCATCGAGCGTGGGTTGGCTTTGGTCCGGATAATTTTGCCATGATACTCTCTGGCCAAATCTTCAATATAATGAGGAGCGGTTACTTGTACCGGCACAGTAGCGCTTGGTTTATATTTTAAAACTAGGAAAGAAAGGAGAGCGAGTAATTCTTCTTCCTTAATCATTTCCCCAGTCTCATCCAACAAAATCATGCGTTCCCCATTATTAACCACTATTACTCCCAAGTCGGCCTTGCTTTCCCTAATCTTATCCGCCATCACGGTTAATGCTCCCGCAGTTTCCCTTAAGGTTCTGGGCTGCCCTGTCGAGTCTTCATTTTTACTCTCTAAACTAAGGAGATCTATCCCTAATTGTTCCAATACACCGGAGAGCATTAAAGAGATACTACCGTTTTCATAATCAACTACTATTTTAAAATGTTTCCGGATAATTTCTTCTTTAAGTTCAGGTTCAATTAAACCCTGCAAGTACGGTTCGAGCAACTGCGGCACAAAGGTCAGCTCTCCAAATCTTGTCGAATCAACTCTGGGGAAATCTTCACTAAAAAAAGCATTTTCCAAAGCTCTTTCGTTAGCTTTATCGATATTTAATCCGGCATGGTCAAAAAATTCGATTTGAAGACCATCGTTTTCTTGCGGATTAAACCGTAAATGGACTCCTCCTTTTACCCCCAATGAGTTAATTGTATAGCGAGTTACCGGACTGGTGCTGGTTCCTAGGTCGTAAACATCGACTCCGGTAGCTAAGACTCCAGCTACCAATGCTCTTTTAAAGACCCGGGCTGCCCTATAATTATCCGAACTAACTACAATTTTAGCCCTGGGCTTTAAATGGGCTCCAAATACCGCTCCAAGTTTAACAGCCAATTCGGGTGTTATTTCCTGGTTAACCGTACCACTGATTCCGGAGGTACCGAACAAACTCCGCGAACCTTTTTTAGCCCAAATCAAACTCTCATTCAAAACAGTCCCACTGTCAATATTTTTCCCCGGCCAGACTTTCACCTGTGGTTTGATTGTAGTTCGTGCCCCGAGAGAGATGTCTTCTCCCAAAACCGCACCCTCATAGATAGCATTCCGACCTTTAAGATGGATATGACTACAAAGGGTTGCCCCGCGAATCTCCGAATTAGCTCCGATATAACAATTATCCCATAAAATACTGCGTTTAACACTACTGTCATTTTGGAGAAATCCGTTATTACCAATTACCGAATACTCTCCAATATAAACGTTGGATAAAACTTTGCAATAATCACCAAGGACGGCTGGGCCTTCAATTAATGCATTTTCAGCTATCTCCACTCCTTCACCGGCCCAGACTCCGGGTTTAATCTCCTGACCGGGAATTGAAATTTCTGTTTTCCCGCTTAACACATCATAATGAGCCTGCCGATATTGTTCCAGATTTCCAATATCCGACCAATACCCCTGTGCCACATACCCGTATAATGGTTCTCCTTCAGCCAACAGTTTTGGAAAAAGGTCTTTACTAAAGTCAAAAACCTCTCCTGGTTGAAAATAATTGAATATTTTAGGTTCCAAAATATAAATCCCGGTATTTACAGTATCACTAAATACCTCTCCCCAACTAGGCTTCTCCATAAACCGTTTAATTTTACCGTCTTCATCGATAATTACTACCCCATACTCTAACGGAGTATCAACCTTAGTCAGAACCAGAGTGGCGGTTGATTTCTTTTCACGGTGAAACCGGACAGCCGCCTCCAAGTCAATATCTGTCAGTGCATCACCGCTGATTACCAAAAAAGTGTCATCTAGAAATTCTTCGCCATTTTTAACACTCCCCGCAGTTCCCAGTGGAGTTTCCTCTATGAAGTACTTCATCTTCACTCCGAATTTCTCTCCGTCCCCAAAATAACTTTGAACCGCCTCAGGTAAATAAAAAAGTGTTACCAACAGATCGGTAAAATTATATTTTTTCAGTAAATAAACTATATGTTCCATCATTGGGCGGTTCACAATCGGAACCATCGGCTTAGGCTTATTACAGGTTAACGGCTTAAGCCTAGTCCCTTTACCTCCGGCCATAATGACAGCTTTCATAAATAAATCCTCTCCTTTCATTAGTTAATCAGAAAGCTACGGCGTGTGTAACACTGTAAAAATTTTGGAACTAAAGCATTCAGAAAATTATACCTCAGGTTTTAAAACTGTTGCCTGTTACCTAGTGCCTATTCCCTGCTTTAATGCACATCCCTATATCTGGTCATCTCTTCGGCTTCGATGGTCTTTACCATATTGGACATGATGGCATCCCGGCCTGTTTCTTCATGCATTATCGCATGCCAGCTCGATTCCTCCGTTTCTTCCATAACTTCTTTATAGATATCAATAGTTTTAAGTGCAATCTTGTTCCAATTATAGATATCCCGAAGGTCTTCCAAGGCTTTTTCTTTCATATGCCTGCAATGATCCGGGTGTTGCAGCGCCCAAATTATATTATCAGCTAATGAATTCACATTATCGCAATACACTTTTAGTCCGTTTTCCCCATGCCGGACAATTTCATTAAGTCCTCCACTGTCGGATACGATTACCGGAGTTCCGGCTGCCATTCCTTCCAAAGCCACAATGCCAAATGGTTCATATAGGCTGGGGAAAACGGCTAATGTAGCGGCTTTATAAAGAGCGTTCCGGGTGTTATCATCGATATAACCGGTGAAATAAATCCGGTGAAAAATACCCAGTTGATAAGCACGGTGCCGTAACTCTTCCAAATAGGGACCTTTCCCGGCGATCACCAGCTTTGTATTTGGCTCAATTGCCAAAACTCTTGAAAAAGCATCAAGTAAAACTCCCAAACCCTTTTCTCTAACAATCCTCCCAACATGGAAAATCAATTTTTCATCCGGAGCGCAATAACGGTTACGGACAGTTGCCGGATCCAAGGTGGTTTTACTGAACTCTTCCGGATATACCCCGTTTGCAACTATCCTGATTTTATCATCAGGCATTTGAAAAACCCGCTGTAATTCCGATTTCATATATTGACTGCAGCAGATTACCCGCCACGACTCATAACCCAACCACCATTCAACATTACTGATGTATCGTTGCAATTCATTGTGAAGCCCGTTATTACGCCCATATTCGGTTGCATGGATTGTCGAGACCAAAGGGACCCGCCAGGAATGCTTCAGGTTTTTTCCGGCAAAACCCGCCAACCAATCATGGGAATGAACAATATCAAAACTGGCTCCTAATAGAGCCAACCTATTTGCCATCTCAACCATATTTAAATTTAACTGCAGTACCCAGGTTAAAAAATCAGGAGTAGAGGGATTATTCATTACCACCCGGTAAACTTTCACTCCGTTTATGTTTTCATGGTCGGGAACTCCTTGAACTCCACAGGTAATAACTGAAACTTCTGCTCCTTGTTTCACTAAAGCCATCGATAGGTCATAAACATGGCGGGCAATTCCGCCGACAATCTTGGGAGGATACTCCCAACTCAACATTAGTACCTTCATTACATCACCTCGAGAAGAATAATATAATCCATTTTTATCCTGTTTTGGATAAATCAACTGTTTATGGACGCTAAATTAGTTTAACCCACAAATCCATTGAGTATAACAAGATTTTCCGTTTTTTTGGATTTTATCATGTAAAAGATAAAAAAAAGGAACCTTCGGTTCCCATTCATAAATTCTTTCTCTATTCAGTACTGTAAAGTTTAATATTCAAACCCGGTCCAACGCTTTCAAAATCCCGTATAAAATCGCCTGCGGTCTGGGCGGACAACCCGGTATATATATATCGACCGGTAAAATATTATCAATCCCTTTTCGGGTAACATGACTCTCCCTAAATATACCCCCGCTACAAGCACATGCGCCAACCGCTATTACTAGTTTCGGATCCGGTGCGGCATTATACGTTTTAATTAAAGCCAGTTCCATATTCCTGGATACCGGTCCGGTAACCAAAAGCATATCCGCCTGCCGGGGTGAAGCCACGAAATGAATCCCAAACCGCTCCAAATCGTTAAAGGGATTATTTAAGGCATTAATCTCATAATCACAACCATTACAGGATCCGGCATCCACTTCCCTGATCTGAAGGCTCCTCTTCAGAACTTTCCGTATTCTATCTTCAACTCTTCGCCCAACTACTTCAAATGATTCATCCGGAATCTCCCGCTCTTCAATACTAACAGAACTGCTCCTTAGTAGATTCCGGTCCCGTTCCGCCAGTTCAAATTCTTTAGTAATAGTTACTGCTTTTACCGGGCAAACCCCTTCACACAGAGCGCAAAAAATACACTGGTCCAAATTAATTCCGAATTTTCCATTACTCAAATCCGGTTCAATCGCTCCGGATGGGCAACGCTTTTCGCACTCGCCACACCTATTACACAACGTACTATCTATAACCGGTTTCCCTATCATCTGTTCCGGTACAAACGGCTTAGCCGGATAATCTGTAGTTAATCGGGGATACTTGATTATCTTTTTTAACATGCTAAACATAACTCTGCCTCCACCAATCCAAACATTTTAGCAATAATTCAAACTTACTCAAACCATCAAATAAAGATGCCTCTTGCCTCTTGCCTAATTATAAATCATTTCCCGCATATGACAGGTTAAAGCTTTTATTAATCAAAGGAAAATCAGGGACTACATTTCCCTTAACCGCATGACACAAAGCCGGCCAGTTGCAAAAAGAGGGAGTACGGATTTTGTATCTAAAGATTGTATTATCGGGACCGGTCATAATCCAATGAATGTTTTCGCCCCGGGGCGATTCAGTATATCCTAGAGAACATAGATAAGGTTCTACATTATTTACCGGGTGATAAACAGCGCCGGCCGGCATCTTTTGAAGCGCTTGCCTAACCAAGTCAATAGCCGTAAAACACTCTTCAATCTTTACATTCATTCGACAATTCACATCCCCGTTGCTATGTTCGGGGATTTCAAACTGCAACTGGTTATATGCCGCATAAGGAATGTCTTTCCGAAGATCGTGACAGACACCTGAAGCCCGTCCGGCAGGCCCTACCGCATTAAGATCAACTGCAGTCTGCCGGGTTAGGACCCCGGTATGCTCAACCCGATCAATAAATAAGCTATTGGCTTTAATTATCTCAACCGTATCCGCCAGTTCTTTTTTGATCAGCTCCAAATCGCTTACGAGTTTTTCTTCATAACCAGCTAGAAAATCTTTGCGGAGCCCCCCTAATTTATTGACACTCCGAAGGAATCGGCTCCCGCCAACTTCTTCAATAGCTTGATAAGTCCAACCCCGAAGCAATCGAAACTGAAAAGCGGCAAATCCATAAGCCACATCAAGACAAATCCCGGCCAAATCTCCTAAGTGACTAACCAACCGCTCAAGCTCGGCAAAGATAACTCGTGAATATTGGGCTCTTTCCGGTATTGTAACTCCGGCGATTTTTTCAATAGCTTGACAGTACGCCAGTGAATTACTGAATGTTTCATCTCCGGAGGTCCGTTCGGCAAAAAATAAACATTTTTCAATACTTTGGCCTTCACATAATTTTTCAATCCCTTTATGAACATAAAACAATTGGGTTTCCAAATTAATAATCGGTTCTCCAGCCACACTAAAGCGAAAATGCCCGGGTTCGATAATCCCAGCATGGACTGGCCCCACTGGAATCTCGTATACACCTTCTCCCTGGACTCCGGTAAACTCAGTCTCTTCGATAACGATAGGTGGCTTTTGACGAAGATTACAGTCTTTCCGGAGCGGATATAGATTTTCGGGCCAGTTATTATGGAAAACCAACGATCGTAAATCAGGATGGCCATCCGGATATAAACCGAATAAATCCTTAATCTCCCTTTCATAAAGGTTAGCCGTATGAATCGTCTTAGTGATTGAAGGAAAAACCGGATTTTTCTCCGGTACCCAAGATTTAATGATAATAAAAAGACCTTCCCGGCGCTGGGCAAATACATAATAAAGGCTGAAATTTCCTCCATTAATAACTCTTTCATCACCGGCGAACATTGAAACCAGGTTTCCGTTTAACTTTTGTTGGATAAATACAGCTACTGCCGGGACCTTTTCTAATCTGACTTCAAAATATATTTCCTCTCCACTAGAACGATAATCTTTAATTTCTCCCGGAAAGTTATGACTGAGAATATCTAAGTATTCTTTCATTTTCATTTCAAGCAACCCCCCTGATAATCCCAGATGCTATTTCCAGTAAATTCTTATATTGACCGGGCATCAAGACACCGGTAAGTGTAATAATGATTAATAAGCCAATTAAGACAGCCAACCCCGGGAGGTCGTTTTCTCCCGGATGAATCTGGGGATTTTTATTTTCTCCGAAAAACATCCGTAAGGTTACAGCCATAACCCCGGCAAAAACCAATGTTATAAGTAAAATGAATAACGCTGTCGGAATAATTTGACCGGTAGAAAATGCTCCGATAATCATATTAAGTTCGCTACTAAAAATACTGAAAGGAGGTGACCCGGCAATAGCAAATAAACCCATTAAAAATACCACACCGGTAATTGGTATTGTCTTAATCAAACCGGTTACTTTAAAGATCTCCCGGGTTTGATATTTTAAGCGTATATTTCCGGTAGCTAAAAATAATAATGATTTAGTAAATGCATTATTCACCATATGAAATAATGACGCAAAAATTGTGATTGGAGTAAAAAGACCCAATCCAAAAGTGATAATACCCATATGTTCAATACTGGAATAAGCCAATAAACGTTTAAAATCTTTCTGAGTTAATATGAATACCGCCGCAGTTGCTATGGATAGCAATCCGGCTATCATCAATAATCGACCGGCATAAAGATTATTATTAAGGTTTTTATTAACAATGGCTAAAATGCGGATAATTCCATACATAGCGCTGTTTGAAAGCACTCCCGATAAAAGGGCGCTAATCGGGGAAGGCGCTTGACTATAGGCATCCGGCAACCAAGTATGCATAGGCACTAATCCGGCTTTTGTCCCAAAACCAACTAAAATAAAGATAAAGGAGATTTTCAAAATGCTACTATGAAGCAAATTAGCATTCTTCAACAGGAAAAGCCAGTTCAAGCTGGATTTAGACCCTTCAAAAATATTTACTGCCGAAATGTAAAGAAAAACAATACCCAACAACGCCAAGGCAATCCCAACCGAGCAAATAATAACATATTTCCAGGCTGCCTCAATTGATTCTTTTCTTTTATAAAAACCGACTAAAAAAGCAGACGCCAAAGTAGTTGCCTCAATGGCGATCCACATTACACCGAGATTTTGGGTACTAACCACCAATAACATAGTAAATATAAATCCATACATTAAACTATAAAAAAGTTTCAATTGTTTTAAATTTATGACTTGTTGATGCAATTCCTGATTTAAATAACCTATAGCGAATAAACAGACCATGAAACTAACTACAGAAATTGTCATTAACATTATCGCGCTTAAAGCATCCAGATAGAAAAATTGATTAAAATATGGATAACTAAGTTTTCCGTGAGCAGAAACTTGATAAATAGTAAAAAAAGAAGTAAGTAAAATCAAACAGGCTCCAATACTGTTAATTAAATGAAGACTTCGTTTTCGATTAGTAATCCAAAATAAAAACATCCACCCAAATGGGATGACTAAAATCAAAACCGCCATCAGTTTATCCCCTCAGATTCTTTAATTTATTAAGGTCAATGGATTCAAAACTTTCATTGATTTGAAAGACTAAAATTCCCATAATTAAAACCGCTGTCAGCAGGTCAAAAAAGATCCCCAATTCAACTATCATCGGCATTCCTTCAGTTGACAGAATAGCAGCTGTAAACAAGCCATTTTCAACTACCAGAAAACCAATAATTTGGCCGATTGCTTTCTTACGACTAATCATGAAGAACAATCCGATTAAGACTATGGCCATCGCATTTACCAAATATGTTTTGAGATAAAAGTTCCGAATATCATCAATATTAGCTATCGTAAAATGTGCGAGAAACACTAACACGCAACAGATCAGAATGGAAGTCGGAATATTTAAAAAGAAATCCTTCTCCACTTTATACTGAACCTTCTTTACTGTCTCCCCTAATAAATACGGGATGTAAAAGACTTTGATAGCTATAGTAATCAAACCGACAATTAAAATCTCCCAGTCACCATGGTGTACTAGATTATTAACCCCCATAATTCCGGCCAGTATCGCTAATAAAATCGACTGTAGCCGGAAGGTCTTGATATAAGAGTTAATCCGTTTATTAGCCACTAAAATAAAGGCTGTCATTAAAATAGCAATTGAAAGAAAGTGCAAATATTTTTCCATAATTACCTCCCGACAACCCAGTACTGGAAAAATCCCAATAATGAGAGGATAAATGATAAGGCCGCCAGATTTGGCAGACTGAACAGCCGCAATTTAACGGTTTTTATTTCGACAAGCGCTATAATTAATGCTATAAATATTACTTTTACAATATATAACCCCAGTGATATTAAAAAAGCCAAAACCGGTTGACTGATATGAAACAACCCATCCAGCGGGATAAACAAATTAGCTAGTAAGGTAATTAAAATCAGCTCTTTAACGGCAGTTCCCCATTCCATTAAAGCCAGATACCGGCCGGAGTATTCCAAAAGCATCGCCTCATGGATCATAGTCAATTCCAAATGGGTTGCCGGATCATCAACCGGAACTCTGGCTGTCTCAACGATTAAAATAATAAACAAAGCTGCAAAAGTTAATAAATAAACCGGTCTAAAGATATTCATACCGTTAATGATTGAGTTTTGAATCATTTGATGGATTGAAGTTGAACCAGCCACTAACCCTATTGTAAATAACGATACCAATAAAGATGGTTCAATCAAAGTAGCCAGCATCATCTCCCGGCTGCTACCCATCCCACCAAAAGTACTACCGGTATCCATTCCCGCCAGCACCATAAAAAACCGTCCTAAAGCTAATAAATATACAGCCAGAATAATATCACCCAAAAAGCCCACCGGCTTTAATTGGCTGCTTACCGGGATAAATAAGGCCGCCAATAAGATAACGGTAAATGTTATATACGGTGTAGCTTTAAAAATCCAGGAAGCTGTTTCCGATACGACCACATCTTTGGAGAAAAGTTTATAAAGGTCAAAGTAAAGTTGAAAAACCGGCGGTCCTTTCCGTTTTTGCGATAAGGCTTTAACTTTCTTAATTATCCCCCCAACCAAGGGAGCCAGCATAATCATTGTTATCAATTGAATTAGTATATAAGAAATAAAACTCATAACAACCTCTCCCACTTCTTCAATAAAATAATTTCTCATTCAAGATTTAAAAATTCAGAGCAAAGGGCAACCCTCATTACTGTTGCCTGTTCTCTAGTGCCTATTTCTTATCACCCACAACACCGATAATATACCAGCAACAACAAGATAGTTACAAAAATATAAATCAAATAAAGATGAATACTCCCCGTTTGGATTGCCATTCTAAACCATCGAGCAAATTTGGTAAAAGTACTGGTTATGGGTAGATATAAATATTTCTCAAAAATTGATTCCGTAGTTACAACATACTTAAGTGATTTTGGGAAATATGGGGTAGGACCTTGCTCTATTTCCAGCTCCCTGTTCGGCCGGTAAATCGCCCTGAAAATAATCTGCAATGGTTTGGAAAATCCGGTAGCACTGTATTGCATCCGCGGATTAAGTTTTGGAAAACCGCAATCCCAAGTCCCATATCTTCTTTCCTTTACCTTTGAACCTAATACTTTATGGAAAATTAGTAACAAAAATAATAGTAATCCACCGGTTAGTAAAAGGAGCATTGGATTGACAGTACTTTCACTTATTGTTAAAGGGTAATATGCAAAAAACCATGTTCCTTGCATACTCGAAAAAATTGAAATCCCGGTAATATTCACAATAACTTTGTCAAGCAATCGAATTATAACCAGCGGTAAAGTCCCGACTACCAAGCTTAACCCGGTTAAAAAACCCATTCCCCACAACATCGCCGCAGGTACCTCTTGGGTATCCCGAAGATGCTCATCCCGGGGATTCCCCAGAAAACTTATCCCGAAAAACTTGATAAAAGTGCTGACAGCTAAGGAGCCGGCCATTGCTAAGGCAGCAACGGTTAAAATCAACAGTACTTTAAAACCAAACGAGGCCGCTAATATGTGGGCAAATAAAGCTTGAAAAGTTAACCACTCACTAATAAAACCGTTCAAAGGGGGTAAGGCGGAAATTGCAACAGAGGCTATCAAAAGAAAAAGACCGGTATAGGGCATTTTTTTGATTAATCCGCCTAACTGTTCCATATTCTTAGTATGGGTTGCATATTGGATGGCTCCAGCCCCGAAGAAAAGTGTTCCCTTGATCAGCGTATGGTTTAACAAATGAAACAACATTGCGGTGAGAGCCAAAGCACTGATAATTTTCAACCCCGAATTATAGGTAATACAAGTAACCCCCAAACCGATAAAAATGATTCCGATATTTTCAATACTGCAATAGGCTAGTAACTTTTTGATATTTTTTTCAACCAAAGCATAGGCTGCTCCTAAAAGAACTGTAATAATTCCTATAATCAGAATGGCACTCCCCCACCATTGATATTCGGAACCTAAGATCATTATCACAAAACGAATTAAACCGTAAATTGCAATTTTAATCATCATTCCGGACATCAAAGCAGATACATTGCTCGGCGCCGCCGGATGGGCCTGAGGTAGCCAAATATGAAAAGGTATAATTCCCGCTTTAGTTCCAAAACTGATTAGAAAACAGATAAAGAGAGTGTTTTTTACCCAAGCAAAAGGAGTTACCAAAGGAGAACTGATTGCCAATGAGTCACCATACTTAAACATTAAACCAAAAGCAATTATTAAAAAAGCGGTTGCTAAATGAGTCATTATCAGATAAACCGTTCCCGCCCTTTGATTTTCTGCGTTATCAGCCTCAAAAATAACTAAAAAATAAGAGATAATCGACATTAATTCCCATGAAAACAAAAAAGCGATTAGATTTGCGGAGATTAGAACTGCGGCCATTGCCATTATAAAACCGGTTAATAAAAAATTGAATAATCCCAAATTACGTTTACCATAATAATGAGTTAAATACCCCAAAGAATATATCGAAACCGCCAATGTTAAAATTGACAAAGCAAGAATAAAAAAAGCTGAAAGCCGATCTATACTTGCTTCAAAAGAAATGTACGGTACGGATGTAATCAAGTTAGCCAAATACAAACGGTCCGTCCCTGAAGTTAAATGGACTAGGGAGGCCCCGATTCCGAAAATTGCTGCGGCAATATTTAGACCATTGGGCAGATAATTGGCTAATTTGGGGTTTCGAGCCAAAAAGATAGCCGTTACTGCTCCTAAGCCATACAATAAAAACATGATTGTTAGCGAATCCTGGATAAAACTATTCATTATTTAACCCCCGGAATAAAATTACGGCAATAAAAAACGGTGCAGTGGTAGTATCAATCTTCCAATTGCACCGATAATCTATTTAAGTTTTTAAAAATCTAAAATAATCACTTAGAGACGAATCCTCAGTTAAATCTTGCATGTCAGGCTAACCTTCTTTTGTACATTGTATACTTTCATCTAAAATTAGCACAAATTGCATTTAGATGTCAATTACAATTAAGTAAATTTTAGCAAATACCACAAATGACTTATAACTTAGATTTTCACAATTAATTTGAAATTTTGATACAATATATTCACTGTTTAGGGAAGTGCTGATTAATCCGTTTTTGTGTGAGCAAATATGCGGTATTAGGCATTTTGCGAAGCACAAAATCGTCACTTATTCAATTAATCAGCGCTTCCTTAGTTATCATAGTCATTTAATTATGGAACTTTCCGAACTAAGAAATTTTAATGACCTCTTTATTTATCCCCTTAGCTCTTGCTTTAACGACACTATCCCAGGTTTCTTCAGTCATCGGACGATCAAAGCTGCGCATTCCGGCCAGTTCAAAACCATGTTTGAGAGCCAGATTCTTGAAGAGCTCGATATTATCAATATTAATATCGACTCCCAAACTATAGTGTTCATATATACCTTCCAAAGCCAGCATCATCGTCTCGGACATACAAGCATAAGCCAGACCCTTTTCAAATCCAAAATTCCAACCAAAGTCAGGAGCTCCCGGAACAGCTATTACCCCACCATCGATAACCAACACATCAGGCCTGACCTCTTTAACTTCCATACTGACATCAAGCGGCCGGGCCATATCGCAGACTACCGAACCGAATTTCAACATATCCGGGGTAATGAAACTATTTACCTGGCTGGTAGCAGTAACTACAATATCCGCTAATGGTAAAGTCGCATCCAGATCCACGGTATAGATTATTGGGGATTCATCCCTCACCTTTTCTCCAAATGCCAGATACTCATCCAAATCGGCATCCGGCGCCGGAATCAATGGGTGATTCTTGACGAAATCAACAATTGCTCCACCATTAGACAGATTGGCTTGGTTAAGATGTTGATAAATCTCAGCCATTACTTTCTGTAAACGCCGCCAGCTATGTTCTTGATTATTGGCGTTTCCAATTAAAATTAAGGTTTTAACTTGCTCCGCCAGCAACAGTGTAGTAGCTCTGCCGATAGATCCGGTAGCGCCGACAACTGCAGCGGTTGACTCCGGAATCGAAATTCCTAAACGAGTTGCTCCTTCGATAGCTGCCTCCATAGCAGCAGCTACTGTATAACTGTTACCCGTAGTGATAGCAACCCCAAGGTTGCGTAAGTCGCGGCCTCCTTTTGAAACTACGGAAGTATAAGCGCCTAGTCCGACAATTTTAGCCCCTCTTTCTTTAGCTAGAAGAACTGCTTTCTCAAGTTCCGGAAATATTTTATCTTTTGGCAAGTCCATTAATTCTTCCGAAGTTCTGGGTACACTGATAAATTCGCCATAAGCGGTTTTACCGGTTTTAGATATTATCCGGCCTTCGCCGACCACGAACGGTTCAATAATACCGTCGATTTTCTTAAAAAGAGCTCTAATATCTTCAGCGTCAAAAGCCGAAAAAGATTGATCAAACTCGGAAAAATTGGCGGTTGAAAGCGGGTGAACCAGGAAAGCGAATCGCCCTTCATCAGCGCTCGGAGGCGCTATTTTTCTTTTAATAAGATTACGTTCCGGTAAAACCGGCATATTTTTTTTGTCAATTAACGGCGCTAAGAAAACAGTGGTGTTACCATTGTTCAAGTGGGCCGCCATACGCTCAATGGAGTCCATTGCTGCTTCACATTGTTTGTCGGTGATAATTAAAGGCGGCTCAAGCCGGATGACTTTAGCCCCGTTTAATGTTGGTGCTACTCTTAATCGTTCGGCATTCAGTAAATAACTGGAGATTACCGGCGTCAATAATTCTTGATCTGCCGCCACTCCCAGCAGACTATAGGGGAGATTCTCTCCGGTTACTCCAAATTCCACTCCGAGCATTAATCCCTTACCACGGACCTCTTTAATCACTTGAGAATATTTCTTCTGAATTTTTGTTAGCCTGTCAAGCAGATAATTACCTTTGGCGGTTATTTCCTGGAGCATACGGCCGTTATCTCTGGTTAGTAACTCCAAAACTTTAATACCAACCCGGCAGGCCAAAGTATTCCCGGCGAAAGTTGAAGAATGTTTTAAGGCAAAATCTTCGGAATAAGCTTCTTCCGTAGCTAAACAGGCTCCGATCGGCATTATTCCTCCACCTAAAGCCTTAGCCAAAGTCATAATATCTGGGGTAATTCCTTCATTTTCACAGGCAAAAATCCGGCCGGTCCGGCCAAGCCCAGTTTGGACTTCATCAACAATCAATAAGGTCCCATATTGATGGCAAATCTCCAAAGCCTTACTTAAATATCCGGCAGGTGGGATAATAATGCCGCCCTCACCTTGGATTGGTTCCACAATAAAGGCTGCATATGTATGGGGGTCTTCTTTTAATGCAGTTTCTAAAGCTTCCGGATCACCAAATTTAATTTGTCTAAAACCGGGTACCGGCGCCCCGAAGCCTTTTTGATAAAGTTCTTTACCGGTTGCAGATAATGCTCCCAATGTTTTTCCATGGAAACTGTTTTTGGTATGAATAATCCCCATCCTACCGGTACGAATCCGGGCCATTTTTAAAGCGGCTTCAACCGCTTCAGCTCCACTATTGGAGAAAGTAACGTATTTCATACCAGTTGGAGCCAGCTCAATTAAACGGCCGGCTAATTCTCCGGCAGCATCGAGAAAAGATGGTTGAATAAAACTAGGCTCACTATTTTCTTTAACCTGTAAGATTGCTTCCCAAATCTCAGGGGGATTAAAGCCGAACGGTAACGCGCCATATGAAGCAATAAAATCTAAATAACTGCTCTCATCCTCAAAAAGCTCACAGCCGGAGCCCCGGCTGAATACCTTGTCCATATTTAATTGTTGAAGCTGTTTTGCTAAGTAAGGGTTGACGTTTTCCGCAAAAAGATGCATATTATTCCTCCGGATTAATTTAATATAGGTTTTTATTAAGTAATTCCCCACCTCGGCTCGCCGGGGCAATCGAAAGAATGAAGACAAGTTTTAACTGTGTCTCTGTGACTAAATCATTATTGGCCACAAAGTCGTCCACGCCAGCTTCCTCTACATATCTGAAAGTTGAAATAAGGCTGGGTGAACGACAAGCCTCGATAGCATTTTCTAATAGACACAGGCACAGAGAAATCTATTTAATTCATAAAAACAGTTTATCACCAAAAAGGAGCGATGGTCAACCCTTAATAAGTACTTTCATCTGTTGGCAATATTATCTCTAAAACTATATGGTCTTACTACATTTTGGCGCATCTTTCTCCTTGGGCTGAACCCAGAACCAGGTTAAATGCCCGGATTTTTTTATCACAGAATAAACTATAGCGATAATTAATAGGAGAATCATTATTCCGGCAAACCAAATCCATGGACTAATCCGCCCTATCCCACGTCCAACCGGAGTTATCATTGCAATTTTTCCGGTATTCAAGTCAAATGAGCGAAGTTGTTTAACTTGATTATAAGGACCACTCTTAGACGCCAGCATATCCATTATTCTTGGTTCTAAATTATTACCTATACCCCCACCGATCACCCAATCACCCGGTTTAACAGCAATTTTCCGAAAAAAATCATCCCCAAAGCCGTCGTAAGATCCGACTAAAACATAATAACGCCAATTGTTTAGAGGATTTCCTGTGTATTTCCTGGGTATGGAGGCGCGAATTGTTTGCCCATCTTCCAATAATTTAACATCTAACACTCTAGCCTTTAAATAGTCTTTTTCCAGGACTAAAAATTGACTATTACCCCAGCCGATAATCCTTAAGCATACTTCCCAAGCATATTTAGGATTAAATTTAATGTTAGCTCCCCGATATGGTAAAACGGTAAGCCCTTGATTAGGTTTAGTATCTATGAAAATTCGAATATTTTGGTGAATAAAGCCTTCAGGGGCCGCCCATGGATTAGTAACTTTTAAAAAGCTGATATCAAAATAAATATTGTCATTCTTCCCCGGCAACACCCGAAACATAGTAATATCAAATAAACCCTGATAAGGCTGAAATGCTATGTTACTTGGGTAATGATAGGTCCCGTACCCGAAATCATCTCCTACCGGATCTTTCATTTCAAAATAAATTTCGGGTTGAACAGCGCCCATCGAGTAAATTGCCAACATTAACAGCAATATAATTCCGATGAAAAACTTTATTTTCATAATTAAACACCCCCACCGTAGATTTATGCGTGAGGGTAGAAAATATTACAGATTTAATAGCTTTATATTCAATACGGACTATATTGTCTCAATTATGGCGATTACTTGATCCGGCTCAATTATATCTCCCGGTTCCACCTCCAGAGAAATAATAATACCATCAACCGGAGCAGGTAATCTGAACTCTTCACCGTTTACCAAAAGCATTAGCATAATATCCTGGTCAATCTCCACCCGTTGACCCTTCTCAATCAACCAACTTAAAACTTCCGCCGTTCCGCCTTCCACAACCAACCAGGGACATTTTAAAGATATCTCTTTTTTCATATCGCCTCTTTAAATATTTCAATCTCCACCAGGCCCTAAAGGGCCTATAAATCGTTATCAAGCCACATAATATAGACATCCTAAATTAGTAAACTTCTGAATTCTATCGGCTCTCAGATCTACCCTCTATTAACGTAGACCCTTGGCAAACGGTTATTAAGCATACAGGTGACTTCATAATTAATGGTTCCCAATTGTTCGGCGACCATATCAGCGGTAATCTCCATTTCTCCATCCTTACCGATAAGTACGGCTTCCTGACCGGGGTTTATCTCTTCATCACCCACATCGACCATACATTGATCCATACAAATAGTTCCGACAATCGGATATTTCCGGCCATTGATTAATACTTGGGCTTTATGTGACAGCCTTCTGGACCAGCCGTCTCCATATCCAATCGGTAATGTTGCTATAATAGATTCCCGATTGGTATGATATTTCTGCTCATAACTTAGGCCCGTTCCCGGAGGGGTTTTTTTGCTGAAAGATACTTTAGCTTTTAATGATAAAGCGGGTTTTAATTTAATTTTATCATGACTAACTTCCTTAGACGGATAAAGTCCGTATAACATGATTCCCGGCCGAACCATATTAAAATAAGAAGATGGTAGATCAATTATTCCGGCGCTATTTGCCAAATGTACTTTCTCCGGCAGTAGTCCAGTGCCCTTCAGATTATTAACAACATTAGTAAAAGCGCTAACCTGTTGCATAGCGTAACTTTTATCCGCTGCATCAGCGGTAGCTAAATGGGAAAAAATTCCACTAACCTTTATTCCCGGGAGTTCCCGAAGACGTTTTAAGAATGAGCCTGCTTCTTCAGGACGAATGCCAATCCGGCCCATCCCGGTATCGATTTTTAAATGAACTCCTGCTGTTTGGTTATTTTTTACCGCTTCCTTTGATAATTCAAGCGCCGAATCATAATTACATATCGTAGCCGTTAGATCATATTTTATTACTGATAAAACCTGTTCCGGTTGTAACGGTCCAAAAATTAAAATCGGACTATTTAGTCCGGCTTCACGTAAAAGGATTCCCTCTTCGGGAATAGCCACTCCCAACCAAGTAGCTCCGGCATTAAGAGCAGTTTTAGCTACTTCTACGGCTCCATGTCCATATGCTTCAGCTTTCACTGCTGCCATTATTTCCACCAACGGGCCTATTGTTTGACGAATTTCTTTTATATTATGACGAATAGCGTCTAAGTCAATTTCCACCCAGGCCGACCGTAGTAATTCCCGGTTTATCAATGTGTTGACACCTTCTTAATAGCTGCCGGAATTTCCTTAAGCAAATCTCCGGCAATAAGCCCAATAATACCATTTTTAGCGGCAGCCAAATCTCCGGCTAAGCCATGTAAATATGTTCCCGCTTTCACGGCTGCTTCAATCGTCAAACCTTGTGCGATTAATCCGCCGATTATTCCGGCTAGGATATCTCCGGTACCACCGGTTGCCATACCTGGATTTCCGGTCGGATTGAGATAAATATTACCGTTCGGGTCCGCAATAACAGTCCGGGCTCCTTTTAAGACGACTTGAACACCCCATTCGGCTGCAAAACGACGGGCTATCCCTATCCGGTCCGCTTGAATCTCCGAAACCGTCAACCCGGTTAACCTAGACATCTCTCCTGGATGGGGAGTCAACAACAGCGGTTGCTTTAAACTTTTAAATATTTTTTTGTTTCCAGCCAGTATATTTAAGCCGTCCGCGTCAACCAGCACCGGCGCCTTTACCTTATCCAACATATCGTAAAGAAAAGATTCCCCATCTTCCATCTTTGATAAACCGGGACCAAACACAATGCAATCAAACTTATCCCATTGATGAATAAGGTCCGGCCATAATGAAACCAATATCTCAGCCGGTTTCTCCGGAAATGGCAAATCAACTCTTAATCCGGCGGTAACTAAACCGCAACCTGCCCGAAGAGCCCCCAAAGAAGCTAAAACTAAAGCACCGGTCATTCCCTGCGAACCACCGATGACTAGTACATGACCATTACTCCCTTTATGGGCATTTTGAGATCGCTCCGGGATTAAACAGCGAACATCTGAGGCTGTTAATAAATTAGTGGTGATCTCATCCGACTCCAGTAAATGTTTGGGAAACCCAATTTCTTTAACTATTAGGTTTCCGGCATATTCGGCCCCCGGATAACATATTAAACCGGGCTTTGGAAGCCCAAAAGTAACCGTAACCGTTGCTTTAACAGCGATTTCATTTATCTGTCCGGTCTCTACATTTATTCCGGAAGGTATATCCACGGCCAAGACCGGTTTATTAACTTGATTTATAGCTTTAATAATCTCTGCCATTGTTTCGGAAGGAGCTCCGGAAGCTCCAATCCCCAATAAAGCGTCGATTAAGATATCGGCATTGTTTAATTCGGTAACGTCAAAGTTGGTCCACTCAAGCAGACGAATTCCAAACTTTTCTACCATCACCAAATTGTCATGAGCTAACCCCTGAAGCAGGTTTGAATCAACTGCTGGAACTACTGTTACCTTGGCCTCGTTTTCCCTTAGTAATCTGGCTAAAGCGAGCCCGTCTCCTCCATTATTCCCTTTTCCGCAAAAAATAAAAACCTGTTTTCCCGCTAACTCTCCAAACTGGGATTTCATCACCTCCAGCATAGCCAGAGCAGCCCGTTCCATCAGTATTAAGCCTGGAACTCCGTAAATTTCTTGAGTCAAGCGATCAATCTGCTTCATTTGCTCTGCAGAAACAATTTTCATTTGTTATCGCCTTCTTCCAAAATCACTTGAGCGACTGCATATTCTTTGCAATGGGAGATACTCAAATGGATCCGGCTTACCTTTTTCTCGCCTAAAAACTCTTTTACTTTTCCGTTAACTGCAATATGTGGCGCTCCGGCCTGATCATGGCCGATCTCAATCTCCTGCCATGAAAATCCCGCTAAACCTGTGCCCATCGCTTTTAATAAAGCTTCTTTGGCGGCAAAAAATCCAGCCAAACGATGGCTCAATCTTTTGGTCTCAGTTAATTCCGCCGGGGTAAAAACCCGCTCATTAAACCGTTCATTTTTAACTGCATCAGCCACTCGGCTAATCTCAATTAAATCAACCCCGGTTCCAATGATCAAAGCATTCGCCACCCTCACTATTGAATTGACATGATGTCTAATAACGACCTATGTTCCAGGAAGGAACGAAGTCGTGGGAAACAAGGATGTCCTGACCCTATCCCTTAAAGGGAATTAGGTTTTCTGTAAAAAGAAGTCATCGGATTCTCAAAACCCATCTGCCTATAGTTCAACAGTGGTTCGGTCCCTCCGACCATCAAATAACCACCTGGTTTCAGAGATTCATAAAATTTATTATAAAGTACGGATTTAGCTTGATCAGTGAAGTATATCACAACATTACGGCAGATAATTAAATCCAGATTTTTTTCATAAGGGTCAACCAGTAAGTTATGAGGCCGAAACTCCACTTTATTCTTTATCTCATCTTTTAAAACATAAAACCTATTGTCTTCATTAAAATACTTTTGAATCAATTCCGGTGGTAAACTCTTTATTTCATTAATGGCATACCTAGCTTCTCTGGCTTTATCCAGAATTATTTTATCCACATCAGTGGCAATAATTTTAGCCCGATTTTCAGCTTGCAATTCCCGGAGAATAATTGCTATTGAATAAGGCTCAGCCCCGTCGGAACACCCTGCGCTCCAAATGCGTACTAAAGGTGTTTTTTGTAACAATTCCGGTAATATATGAGTCCATAATTCAAAAAACCGTTCCGAATTTCGGAAGAACTCGGAGACATTAATTGTTAACCTCTTAACAAATTCCTTGTATTTTTGCGGGTTTGTTTTTAACGTTTCATAAAAATCATCATAACTATTTATACCCCATATTTGCATCAAAGAGTTTATGCGACGATCCATTTGCTGGCTCTTGTAATTGCTTAAATCAATACCGGTTAACTCACCAGCCATTTGTTTGAAGGTTGGATAATCTAACAATCCGGTTCCCCCGTTATTAGTTTATAGTTTACAGTGTTATAGTTCATTATAGTTAACCTATTTCTTAAATTTAAATGTTTAAACTTATCCAAAAATCAATTAACTTATTTTTAAACTGCTCCTCACGTGAATACCTCTAATAGAATATTTTTAAAATCTTTTATTAGCGGCCATTCGTGGTTAGATGTTTATTTTTAAAACAAACTTAATTGCTAATAATTCTACCTTTTAGCTGAATGATCCTCTTTTATATATACCACAATAAGTTTTTTACCGTCACCTGTTGCCTTTTTTAGTCCAAGTTTTTAACAATCATATCCAAAGGTCTTTTTTCCGGTCCTTTAGAGGCTTTTACCGGGTAACCTACCGGAATAACCGCCATAAATTCACCTTTCGGTTCTCCTAAAAGTGTTAAAACCTCATCTTTAATCAAATATAAAATCCCCAGCCAAACAGTAGCCAGTCCGATGGAAGTGGCAGCCAGCAATAAATTTTGAACCGCTGCTGCCGAACTTTGAATTTCCATTGTCCGGAAAAAGTCGTAAGCCTGCTCGAAATTAACTCCAAATAATTTAGTACCATGTTCGATTAAGTCGCCGGTATTTGCTACTGCGATTACTACCGGAGCGCTAGCAATGGACCTTGAAGCCATCCTTAACAAAACCGAAGTTGATTTGGGAAATTCAGCCGCTTTAAGATTAACCAATTCAACTAGTTCCTTTTTCTTTTCTCCTCTAACAACAAGAAAATGCCATGATTGCTGGTTATGTGCCGACGGGGCTTTGTTAGCGGCTTCAACTATTGTTAAAATATCCTGTTCAATTACCGGTTGATCGGTAAACACCCTGATACTATGACGATCATTAATTGTTTTCATTGTCTCATTTCTTAAAAAAACGGAGTCATCCAACTTCAAATTTCAATCGCTCCTTTGTCTATTAGTTACTTTTCCAAGATTCTTGTAACAATACGAATTTGGATATTTAAAAAATCCTAAACCACGAAACACACGAAAGGCACGAAAAAAGATATTAAGGCGTATTATAGTTTCGTGTGCTTCGTGCATTTCGTGGTTAAAATGTCCGAACTGTTAAATTTATTTCCCCTGAAAGCCGTAATTAAACTTAACATATATCTTTATATGATTATAACATAATTTGAATCTATTCTATCTTTGATGAACTTATTTAAAAAAATCTTTACAGCTAAGTAACAAGGTTATGAGAATGAAAGCCCCAAGGAATAAATTTGAGGAGTATCTGAATATTCTCAATTAGTTACCAGGAAGTTATTTTAACCAAATATACTGGTTGAATAGAATCCGGTTTGGAATTAGGAATTAAACTTTTCCGCTCAAAGACTTTTAATTTTTTTAGTCCTATTTTTCGTTCTAAGCTTTGGAAAGTTGCCGGAGTTAATATTGCATACCCCGGTTCTATATCTTTTCTTTTAAAATTATGCCTTTCAAGTGATAGTATCTTTCTTGAATCAATACTACAAATTCTTAGCAACGTTGGGATGGGGTTATTGGTTATCTTAATTTCAGGGTCAACTAAAACCATAGCTTTACTTTGATTTACTTGCTTAACGGTATTCACCAATCTTAAACTAAGAGTATTGGAGAGATTGGTTTCTGCTAATCGGCTACAATATGAATAAAAAGGGACTAATTGCATTCCGATAACAACTAAGAATAACACTCCTAAGCCATATTTAAGTTTATTTTCGGATTGTAAAAATTTTGTCAATAAGACCGATATTCCATAGGCCATTATTATTAAAGCCGCAATTATCACCGGCATAATGTACCTGGTAACTACAAAAAATTCGTACCGGTGGTTAATCCAGGGAATAACCAAAAAACCTCCGGCGATGATTAACAACAATAAAGTTTTCTTTTCTTTAATTGACCGGTATATTCCAAACCCTAATAAAAAGGCTGCTATTGAAAAGAACGGGTAAATAAAATAACTCCACAGGGATTCCTGATTAGCATAGGTGGAACTTAGAGTCCGAATAAGCTGAAACCACATACCCGATAAATTGTTCCCAAATGATACCAGTCCGGGATTTGATTCCAGAGTATACCCTTTGGTCGAAATCCAACGAATACTTTCTCCCCTAGAGATAATATTAAAGATAATCATATTGGCATACCCGGCTATAAAAACGATAACCCCATAAACATGATATCTGAAAGGTATTTTTTTAAACTCACCAAAACGTAATATTAATATATATAATAGTACAGCCGGGATATATACGATCACCGAAGAATGTGTTTGCAAGGTTAAAGCCCAAAAGAAACCTGAAGCAACCAGCCATTTTCCGTTTTTTTCTTCTTCGGCTTTTACAATGGCTATTAAAGCCAAGGTAAAGAAAAACGGGGTCGTACAATTCGCCCAGGCCATATGGGTTACCAAGATATGCATTCCGTTGGTTAACAGCAATCCGGCTGCTATTATCCCGGTCCAATGATTATATAGGCGTTTGCCTAAAAAATAAACCAATAAAACCGTGCAAGCGGAAGTTATTGCCACATATAAGCGGGGCCAATAAATATTAGCGCCGAAAACCTGAAAAATCCCCGCCAGAATATAATTATGCAATGCTCCTATCTCGCCGGATACATTATGTAAAGGGAATACCGCCCCTTTATAAATCAGATATCCCAGGTTAACTTCACGAAGCTCGTCAATATATCGCGGGACTTCCCAAAGCCAGGGGATACGTACCAGCAAAGCTAAAAAGAATAATCCAATTCCAGGCAAATACTTCTTCCAATTCATTAATTTCTCAATACCTTTCTAAAATAAGCTATGTGGTTGAATTGAAATACCTTTTTCTCCGTGTCCTCAGTGCCTCTGTGGCTAATTAATAGGCCACAGAGACACGGAGGCACAGAGAGTTATGGCTTTATTCATTAGTATTTCCATTTTCCCGGGATAAATTATTCTTTTGGTGTAACATATTACGATTTACCTGGAAAGTTAAAATTTTGGATAATAAGCGGGTTAAAATATCAGGTAATATCTTTTTTAAATACTTTGGCGCCACATTACGCAAAATTTTAGTAGCCGCTTTTGAGAGAAACTCCTTAAAATCGTCAAGAATACCTCCTTCCATTTCTTAAATACCTCCTTAATTCTGATCATACATTTTATGCGCTTTTTTGATAACGGTTTTACGGCTCATTGCCCTCTAATGACCCCTTTTTGCCTGAAAAAACAAAACCAGCCATCCGCTGGTTTTGTTTTAAAATTTACTCTTCGTCGATGTATAATAAACCTTGTTCTTTGGTTGGCGGCTCTTCCCAAACCAGGATATCAACCCGTCGGTTATACCACCAGGCTGTTTCATCATGCCCCTTTTTGATCGGATAATCTTTTCCATAAGCATAAATTGTTACTCGTTCGGGATCTATGCCAGCTTTTACCAGATAATCTTTGATAGCCTCTCCACGTCTAGCTGATAAATCAAGGTTATATTCCCGGGAGCCTCTTTCATCGGCATGACCTCCCAAAAGAATATACAACCCGGAATTTTCAGAAAGAAGCTTTAGATTATTCTCCAAACCTGAAAGCTGATCTTCCCGGATATCCTCCTTATCAAAGTCGAAGAAAACCGGCTTTAATTTATTATTTAGGTCGTCACAAGACGGCGTATATTCTTTGATTCTAAATCCGTTCTCCAAGACCGCTTTTTCCTGATCGGGATTTATAACCATCAAATCATAGCTGCCTACCGGTTTACCGGTAATATCAAGAAAACAAGTTATCTTGGTTCCCTGTTCGACTTTGATATTCTGACCGCTAAGCTCTATTTCTTGGCCGATTAATTTTACCGTTAAGCCTGGATCAAAATTCCGGCCTTGAATATAAACGAGAATCGCCCCATTATTAAAACCTTGATCCGGTTTAATCGACTCAATCAATAGACTTCTTTTTTTCACCTCAAAACCAGCCTCTAAGACAGCTGTTTTTTGGTCATCATTGATAACTTTAAGATCATAACTGCCGGGTTCGATATCAAGTAGTTCAAACCGACCACTTATTTCTTCCGACGACTCCAAGTTTACCTCCGACCCTTCAATTATCTGATCACCTCTGATTAAAGCAATTTTGAGGCCGGCTCTGAAATTTTCTCCTTTAATAGTAGTAGTAATTGCTCCCTTATTAAGCGCTTCTTCCGGTTCAATACTAAAGATATGCGGAGCCGGATATTCCACTTGAAATGCTCCCGGTAATGTATTGCTCTTTCCATCATCATTCATTACCGTCAAATTAAAAACCCCGGTTTCAACTCCTACAAGATCAAAGCAACATTGAAACTCCGTTCCGGAATTAACTTGAATGTCCGTACCTTCCACCGTATTTTCTTCGTATTGTAAGCTAACTTTAATTCCGTCCCGAAAACCGCTTCCGGTGATAACCGCAACCATAGTCTCATTATTTAATCCGTTTTCCGGTGTAATCCCTTTGATCACCGGCGTCGGATATTCTATTGTAAATTTTTCTTTCAAAACTGCGGATTTACCGTCATCATTCCGCACTTTAACATCGTAAAATCCGATAATATTCCCTTTCAGGTTGAACCGGCATTGCACTTCCCGGTCGGAAATCAATTCAACACTGGTGCCTTCGATTATACCGTTTTTGTTCTCCAGCCAAACCTCAATTCCTTCCCTAAATCCGTTGCCATAAATGCCGGCCGTAATCAATTGGTTATTCAGCCCACTTATAGGATTAATCTTATTAATTGAGGGGGCTGGATATTCAACAGTAAAAACGCTTTTTAATATTGCTGTTTGTCCGTCATCATTGATAACTCGGAGATTATAATTTCCCACTGTTGTCTCTTTCAGGTCTATTTGGCATTTAACCGCCGAATCGGAGATAACCGCTACCTCATTTCCCTCAATTGACTGATTGCCTCTCTCTAAAAAGACTTTTGCTCCGGATCGAAAATTTTTTCCGTTTATAACGAGATTTACTGTTTTATTCTTTATTCCCCGGGTCGGTTCAATACTATTGATTAGCGGCGCCGGCTTGCCAACTTGAAAACAGTCTTTAAGGAGACCTGATTTCCCGTCGTCATTGACTGCTTTTATTGCATAAAAACCGGGAGCTGTTCCATCCAAATCGAAATCACAGGTAAATCCGGTATTGGAAACCTTTCTAACATTCAAACCGGTAATTATTCGATCTCCGCGGAATAAAAAGGCATTAATTCCGGGTCTAAAACAAGCTCCACTAATCTTACAAGTGACTTTATGGTTGGGAAGTCCATAATTCGGTTCTACTTGGTTAACCACCGGAGCCGGATTACCAATTGCAAATCCCTCGGTCAAAATACCGCTTTGGTCATCAGGGTTTACTATTTTCAGGTCGTAAATACCGGTGCGGGCGCCCCTCAAATCAACCTCTCCGGTTATTTCTTCTCCGGAGATTATTTTTAGTTTGGTAAATTCGATCGGGCCGTTACTTTGGTTATCTAAAAATACTTTTGCGCCATCCCGTAAATATTTACCACGGATTTTCACCGGTATTATCACGTTATTTAAGCCATAATCGGGTTCAATCATAGTAATCGCCGGTTGAGGATAACAAATTTCAAATCCGTTAATCAGAGTAGCGGTTTTTTCCTTTTTAGTCATCCGGTTTTTGTTGCTGATGACCACATCCCATTTCCCGCCTTTAACTCCATTCAGGTCAAAATTACAAATCAAATGCTTTTTATCACTCACTTCAACCTTTGATCCGACAATATCTTTCTCACCGGACCGGCATAATTTAACGGTCGCCGTATCTTCAATTTTGTCTCCGCCAATCTTAACTTGTACTATTTCAGTGTTTAGTCCGTAATCCGGTTGGATTGTGTTGATCAATGGAGTGGGAGTCAGTATTAAAAAGCCTAAAAGAACTAATAATATTGCAACCTTTGAGTCCATATGCGCCTCCTTTGTACCAAATTCCGTTAGTTATACTAAGGGAAATTTAGTATATCTATTTTATTTTTCAGCCTAGTTTATATGCCGTGCCGGCTCGTCCTAAAAATTCCTCACCCCCTTTCAAAATAACCCTTTAGAGCATATGGGATAATTCCAAATCAGTAATAAGTTTTATTCTTTTATAGAAATAAACTTAATAATATTGTCTAATTGTCAATAAAATCAGTTTCTTCTTTTCATTTTGTTTAAAAGTGATGATGAATTTTTTATTCAACCAAGCTATAAAATTTATATTCCTGGAAACTAAAAAATATGCGGAAATTTTAATTATGAAGAAGGATTTTATTATCGCATTGATTAAAAACCATACATTGTTAAGAAGCGGATGGTGGAGTTTAAAATTTGATGGAGTGGGGAATTAGTTACGGACAAAATCTGTTTGTAGTTTCATTATGCTCCGGGCTTTATCAATTCTTTCCTTGGCAACCTTAAGATAATCAATCTTTTTCTTCTTAAATAGATATCCCTCATCGTTTTTTTCAATCCCAATAAAATTCCTCCCTTCCAAGACCGCGGCAACCAAAAAGCTACCACTGCCAAAAGTGTTATCAAGAATAATATCACCAGGGTTCGAATAAGTTCTTATTAAATATCGGCCCAATTCAACCGGTTTCTGAGTAGGGTGCCAGACTGTTCCCTCGCTTTCCGCCGTTTTAAAATAAACAACATCAGCTGGAAACCTTTCACCATTATCACTTTTAACTTCCACCGGTTTAAAATCCCCGTAGCTCCCCGAGAGTTGATTTTTTCTGACCCCTTTGGTATAAGGTTCTCCAGGAGTCATCTGAGGATTATATGTAGGTTGTTTCTTATAAAACACACAAATATCTTCATGTTTACGTAAAGGCTGTTTACGGGCGTTTAAAAAATTGGTGGGTTTCGACTTTATCCAGGCGATTTTATACTTAAAAAGTCTTTCATTACTCAAAATAAGTTTGGCGGTAAATACTCCCTGAGCGGTTAGAACAATCGCCCCGTTCTCTTTAATAATTCTTTCATATTCCATCCAGAGTAAATCAAGCGGAATAAGGCTGTCCCATTTATTCTGGGTCATGGCATAAGGAAGATCGCAAAGGATCATATCAATTGACTGGTCCGGAATTTCTTTCATAACCTCCAGACAATCACCTTCAATTAGTTGGTTTAATAAATCATCAATTTTCATTTAGCACTCCTATAAGAAATCTATATATCATAATAATCGAATTTTTAAGCTTCCATCTTGAATGTCAGAAATTCTCTTAGGGAAGCGCTGATTAATTGAATAAGTGACGATTTTGTGCTTCGTAAAATGCCTAATACCGCATATTTGCTCGCACAAAATCGGATTAATCAGCGCTTCCTTAGAAGAAACTATTACTTATTACTGTTACTTGTTGCCTTTTGCCTGAATATTTTATGCCGTTCATCAATACTCGATAAGCCACATAAAGAATATTGTAAATAGAGGAGGGTTATCATGATATCAAATACTTTCCCTTTACAAAAGAATATTAAAGATATTTGGGTAATTATTATTATAGCATTTGTTATTTTATCCGCCGCCTGTATAGCTTGGATGAAACGCTGCCGAACTGAAAACTAATTTCCGGAGTTGGAAAAAGGAAGGAATAATTGCTTACCATAGTAAGTTTTGTTGGTTGCCCTGGAATGAATATTCCGGTTTTATTTATTGTCGAACAGCCAGACACTGCATTTTGCTTTTTGGTATATGGTGGCTATCACATCCGGCCGGCAATGGAACTTCCTGTCCGACCACATCCAACAATAATAATATTCATGTTTTTCATCCTCCCACCTAAACCCGGGTAAGCCTATGCAAGTATTTATTTAATATCAAAGGGCTAATAAACTATGATATAATTAGTTGTGTTTATTTTAGCAATTAAATATATTTAAAACAACTATTATAATTAGTAATAGGGGGCTTTTAGATGTCTTTTTTTAGTGAAACCGACTTACCCGGAATTGGTAAAAAAATAAGCTGTACTACTCATTCACAAGAAAAATTGGTTTTAATTATTCATCATGACGGGAAAAGAGAACTTTATGTCATGAATCAAGCCGGCGATCCTGATGCCAGTGTAACTCTCCTTGATGAAGAGGCCCGAAGACTAGGGGCGTTTCTTTCCGGGGTAATGTTTAAACCTAAAGCAGTTGAAAACCTGGAAGTAGCTTTGGAAGGAATTAAAATTGACTGGTATAAGTTGGATAGTAAATCACCTGTTATTGGCAAACAACTGGGGCAGTTGGGAATTAGGAAACGGACCCAAATCTCAATAATTGCCGTTTTGAGAGAAGATACTTTCATCCCCAACCCGGATTCCGATTTTATTTTTAAAGATGGCGACACCTGCGTGGTAATTGGAAAGCCTGAACGGTTTAAAGATTTTCTGGCTATTATAAGAGGATACTAATACATTTTTCAGCAAATAAATATAAGTTTCCGGAGGCATAATGCACCATAATATCTTATTCGAGCTGGGAATTGTACTGTTTCTAGGATTTTTTTCCGCAGTGCTTCTAAAAAAGTTGCGCCAATCGGTTATCACCGGTTATATGGTTACCGGATTGATTATTGGCCCTAATATGCTGGGTTTAGTAAAAGATACTACTTTTATTAATACTCTTTCCGAACTTGGCGTCGTCTTGCTAATGTTCTTTCTGGGGTTGGAATTCTCGATTAAGAAATTTAAAAAAGTCCGGAATTCGGTTTTATTCATCGGATCATTCGAGATAATTGCTAATTTTGTAGTCGGATATCTGATTGGGGTCTCGATAGGGTTGGTATTTAGTGAAAAGCTTTTCCTGGCGGGGATTCTTACTTTAAGCAGCAGCGGGGTAGTGGCCAAGCTTCTATTTGATATGAAAAGGACCGCTGCCAAGGAATCCGAAGTTTTAATGGGGGTCATGGTTTATGAAGATTTTATCGCAGTCGCATTATTAGGAGTTTTAACCAGTATTGTTACCTATAATAGCCTCCAGGTTCATATGATCGCGTTCTCAATCGGAAAATCACTCTTGTTTTACAGCGCTTTCATTTTTTTGGGGATCTTGTTTATCAACATTTTTACCGATAAAATATTGATGCGGATCGAATCTCAAGAACTTTTTACCGCTTTAATTATGGGAATTATTCTGTTGGTCAGCGCATTTGCCGTCAAAGTGGGGTTGGCTTCCGCCGCCGGCGCTTTTCTCTTAGGTATGTTAATCAATAACTATGATGTTGAAGAAAGATTGCACCGTACTGTTTCGGCATTCAAAGATATATTTCTGATTATCTTTTTTATCTCCTTCGGTATGCTGCTTAATCCGAAGGAAATCCCGGGGATACTCTGGATGGTCGCTATTATTGTTCCAATCAGTATTTTAGTAGAGGTCCTCTCCACCTCCACAGCGGCTTTATTTAGCGGATTTTCTCCAAATAACGCCATATCAATGGGAACCAGTATGATTGCCCGTGGCGAATACTCGATGATTTACGTCACGCTTGGATATGGTATGGGAGTGATCTCCGATTCGTTATATCAGTTTACCGGTGTCTATGTTTTTATAATGACTCTTTTAGCTCCGATAATTATGAAACATTCGCCTCATGTTAAATCAGCTCTGTCAAAGGTTGTACCAAATTTCATGAAGTACAATATCAAACTGATTTCCGTTACTATGAAACCAATTATGATACCTGAGGAGACGGGGATCTCCTTTGAGAGAAGCTTAAAATTTATACTAGTCTTTATTTTATATGTTTTAATTGTTATTTCGGCTTTTTTGATCCAAACTATATATCTGCTTATTCCATTATGTTTATTCGGTCTCCTGGTTGTTTCCCACTTGAGAAATTTATTCAAGCTTAGGATTAAAAAAACAGAAGAACAAATCAATTATTACAAGGTACATCAAGGACCATTCAGCCGTGATGTCATTATTAAAACGGTTGCCGACATATTTGCCGCATTTCTGGCAATTGTTGTTTTAGGCGCTTCATTTTGGAATTTTGGACATATGATTTTAATAGCTCTTTTACTGCTTTTTGTCGGTTTTCTCCTTTCTATCTCTATTTTTGTGTACAAATCATCCGGTGTAGTAAAATAATAAAACTTGATCATCAATAAAGTATGCATTGGAATATATTAACTATTAAAATATGCTATCATAGTAATGCCTACCAAAATTTTTTAGGGAGGGGATTTTCTGTTATGAAGTTAGGTCGGAATATTTTTTGTTTAGCGCTGCTTTTACTTATTTTTAGCACTTTTATGACTTTTAGTGGAGTGTTTGCTGAAAACCAAGTCAAAATTACTATCCTTGGCACCAGCGATCTTCATGGACGTTTATATCCTTATGATTATGCAGTCGACTCTCAGGACCCCAAAGCCGGTCTTGCTAAAATTTCCACAGTTGTCAAAGAAGTAAAGACCGAAAATCCCAATACCATTCTGGTAGACGCCGGTGACACAATCCAAGACAATATGGCTGAATTATTCAACAATGAACGAGTCCATCCAATGATTCAAGCTATGAATGAAATAGGCTATAATACATGGACTCTGGGTAATCATGAGTTCAATTTTGGAATGGATGTAGTTAACCGTGCTATCAAGGGTTCTAGAGCCGCCGTTTTGGGGGGTAATATTTATCGTTCAAACGGTAAAAGGTTTGTGAAAGCATATCAAGTTATTTCGGTGGCCGGGGTGAAAGTCGGCATTATCGGAATGACTACCCCACATATCCCTCGCTGGGAAGCTAGTACACCGGATAATTTTAAAGGATTGGTATTTAAGGATCCGGTAGTTGAAACTCAAAAGGCAATAGCTGAGCTCAAAGGTAAAGCTGATGTAATTATCGGTGTAATGCATATGGGAGAAGATCCGGAATATAATGACGAATCTTCAGGATTGAAAGCCGTTGCTAACGCCAACCCTGAACTGGCAGCCATTGTTGCCGGTCATGCTCATGCCGATATCGCCGGGGATAAAATTAATGGGGTTTTAATTGTCGAACCCAAAGTAAACGGGAATAAAGTTTCCCGAATCGACCTCACCCTGGGCAAAGAGAACGGAAAATGGGTTATAAAAGAAAAAAATAGCCAAAATATTGATATTGTTAATTATCAACCAGACCCGGCTATTATAAATAAATTTAAACCTTATCACGACCGTGCCTTAACCGAGATTAACATGGTTATCGGCAAACTAAGCGGTGATTTCTTGCCCGAACGTGAAGTTTTGCCCGGCATTCCAACGGCAATGATCCAAGATACGGCATTGGTGGATTTTATCAATGAAGTCCAAATGTACTACACTAAAGCCGATATCTCCTCAGCTGCTTTGTTTAGTACCAGTTCCAATCTGGTCCAAGATGACTTCCGTAAGAAAGACGTTGCCAACATTTATAAATATACTAATACTTTAATCGCTCTCAAAGTAAATGGCAAGCAACTCCGCAACTATATGGAATGGTCCGCCCAATTTTACAATCAAGCCAAACCCGGCGACCTTACCGTCAGCTTCAACCCCAAAATCCCCGGTTATAACTACGATATGTTCGCCGGAGTCCAATATACTATTAATGTTGCCGCTCCGGTTGGTAAACGGATCGAAAACCTAACCTTTAAAGGTAAACCGGTGACCGATGATATGACCTTCACTCTGGCGGTAAACAACTATCGCTTTGGTAATATGGTCAAAGATGGGTATTTCAATGAAGCGGATAAAATTTATGATTCCTACGAGGCACTAGGTGATAAAGGCCGGATTCGCGACCTTATTATCGATTATGTTCAAAAAATGGGCGTTATCGCTCCAAAGTTGGATAATAACTGGAAGATCACCGGTATTGATGTTGATAGTCCATTAAAAAGTGAAGTCTTTAATAAAGTAAAATCCGGAGACTTAAATATTCCGGCTTCAGCTGACGGACGCACACCGAATATTAAATCTTTGAATGTTTATGAGTTATGTGATAATGGAAGTTTGGACTACAAAATTATTGACGTATTAAACATAACCGATTTCCACGGCTCCTTAGCTGCCGCCGGAAAGAATGTCGGTATTGCCAGTCTGGTTAATGAAGTCAAAAAAATGCGAGCCATTAACAAAAATACTCTCTTTGTAGCCGGAGGCGACCTTTTCCAAGGAAGCGCCGAATCAAATCTTTTATATGGAAAACCAGTGGCAGCATGTTTAAAAGAAGCCGGTCTGCTTGCCTCGGCTATTGGCAACCACGAATTTGATTGGGGTGTGAATCGGATCCTCGGCTGGGCGGCTGATGGCGGATTTGAGTTTTTAGCCGCTAATATCTATGACCGTAATACCAATCAACCGGTCAGTTATGCTAAACCATACAAAATTGTTGAAGTTGCCGGTGTAAAAATCGCTTTCATCGGTCTAACCACTCCGGAGACCGCTTTTAAAACACTGCCGGAGAACGTTAAAGATCTGGAATTTAAAGATCCGGTAATTATCTTAGACCAATATACTAAAGAAGTCCGGGAAAAAGGCGCCGACATCGTAATTGCCCTAACCCATTTAGGTGCGGAAGTCGATAAATCCGGTGCGGTAACCGGTGAACTTGCTGCTTTAGGCAATGTACAAGGATTGGATGGGATTTTTGCCGGTCATTCACACCTGGCTCTTAGCGGTAAAATAGGCTATATCCCATTTGTAATGGCCTATTATAACGGCCGGACTATCGGTAAACTAACCTTTATCTTCAAAAATGAAATTAAACAACCGCTTTATACTACAGCCACCCTGGATAATCTTTATACTAGAACCAACACCTTGCATGAAGATGAAAATACCAAGGCAATTTATAAAAAATACTTGGCCCAAGTGGCTCCGATTTTAAATGAAAAAATCGGTACCGCTACCGTAGATATTAACCATGATACCAAAAGCCCTTCTTTAATGGGCGAATGGGTCTGCGATATTATGCGTCAAAAAACCGGAGCCCAAATAGCCATCCAGAACGGCGGTGGTTTACGGACTTCAATTTCTAAAGGCGATTTAACCGTGGGAACCATGTATGGATTAATGCCCTTTGATAATACCATGGTAGTCGCTAGACTTACCGGCGCTCAAGTACGGGAAGCTATTGAAAACGGCTTGGGAAATGAGAAAATCAGTTTTGGTCAGCTATCCGGAGTGTATGTTAGCTATGATCTTTCCAAACCTTTTGGTCAAAGAATCCTGGATGTAGTAATGGAAAATGGAGCGCCACTAGATCCAAATCAATATTACACCGTGGTCGCCAACGATTTCATGTTTAGCGGTGGTGATAATTACACCGTACTAAAACAGGGCAAGGAGATTAAAGACACCGGCATCCCGGTCCGGGATTCCATCATTGAATACGTGAAAAAACTGAAAGTAATTAAACCGGTTTATAAAGGATATCAAAGCAGTGGTAAATTGGCGCTGAAGGATGCGGCTTAATCAATTTGATCAGTTAAGAATGAAGGCTGTCCGGGAGGGCAGCCTTTTTAGTGAATAATGTGTTGATTTAAAAGGGCCTAAAGGCGACCCCTTGCCCCTGAATATGGGCAACCACCATGCTCCGAAGTCTAAAAGAATTACGGGTTTAGCAATTGGTGCTTTTACTATAGAAAATAGTGGTTATCTATTTAGAGTTTTTATAAAATCCATCTATAGTTTTTCTTTTCTTTTCATGTTATGATCTAATTGTTGACAATTTATCAATATAGAAGAACAATTAATTTAGGGTTTCGACAAGGTGTGATAAAATATGAGTCCTACTATATTTAAAGAAAAAGGATACCGGTTCTTTTTCTTCTCTCGTGAAGAAACACGAATGCATGTACATGTTATTTGTAATGACGGAGAGGCGAAATATTGGATGGAGCCGGATATTGAATTGGCAAATAACTATCATCTATCACGTCCACAGTTAAAGGAGATAGAAAATTTAATAGAGGAGCATTACGATGAGATCAAAAACGCTTGGAGAGAACACTTTCACAACTGAAATAACTAATATTTCAAATCATGGTATTTGGCTTCTAACGGGAGATAAGGAGTTATTCCTTTCTTACGAACACTTTCCCTGGTTTAAAGATGTTCCGGTTAGTAAAATTCTAAAAGTTGAAGAACCATCTCCCTCTCATTTCTATTGGCCGGAGCTTGACGTTGACCTAACCGCAGAAATTATTGAACATCCGGAACGGTTTCCGATGAAGTATAATTAAGTTTTGCAGATTTCTTAAATAAAATACTTGGTCTATCAAAGATGCTTAGAAGCGACCCCTCGCCCCTTAAATGGGCAACCACCATGCTTCGTAGTCTAAACGCTTGATATAACCTGATAGTTACCGAACTTTGCAGCAGAGGATGGTGGTTTTCCCTTTGCCGGGACAAAGGGTCCAATAGGCTTCATGACACCATCTAAATCTTTTCCTCTCCCCTCCCAATCCTCTCAATCCACCGGCACAAATAAATTCCATCAAATAGCCCCCGGCTGTATAAGATCTCATCCTGCCGGTTTAGTTGTTGGCAATACTCGGAACTATATTGGTCTAGTGTATCCCGGTCTTCCGGAGGAAGTTTTTTAAGGAGCCGGTGGAAGAAGACTACACTTGTCAATCGCAAATGATTGATATTCTTTATCTGTTTATGCTACACTTTAAACATGAAAATATCGGAAAAAATTAAAAAATTACGGCAGGAAAAAGGCTGGTCTCAAGCCCAATTAGCCAAAAAATTAAATATGCAGCCTCAAAATATCAGTCGGTATGAACGGAGTGTTTTTGCTCCATCGGTAGATGCTTTAGCTAAATTCGCCGAAGTGTTTGGCGTTACGATAGATTATTTAATGGATGAATCGGGAAATCAAAAAAAATATATTTTTAGAGATATGCAGTTATTCAAATACTTTGAAGAAGTCGATAAATTGGGTGAGGAAGATAGAAATTTGATAAAGGGAGTCATTGAGTCGGTATTAGCAAAGAATAAATTTAAGAGTTAATTAAAAATCTTCTAAAGTAAAAAAATAATTCGGGAATTAATGCATCAGGCTTGCCGGAAATATCTTTAAAATATTTAATAATCTCTTTATCAGGAAACATTTCTTCTAGCAAAATAAATAATTGCAGCTCCGGCTTTGTGCCAGAGCTTTTTATTTGTGACATATTATGGCTTCGCCGTTCTTTGGTGATACAATCAGGCATTTTAAATCAATTCCTAGACAATTGTGACAAAATTCTTTTGCAGAAGTCTTCTTTAGAAGGAACTTGGGCATATAATGCCCCCATCATAAGGTTTGAGTGCGTAGTTCCGGTAATATCTTTAAATTGAAGGTGATATTCCCCATTGGTTTTAACCAACTGATATTGCATAAATAATATATTGCTCTCTTCAATTTTGGCATCAGAGAATTTGATAGCTTGCTTAATGTTATCATATATAATATCTTGAACTATAGCTACAATTTTTGTTTCCCAATGATGATGAAAAAATCCTTTACTTATTAATTGGGTAATAAATCTTTTCCGGACATTTGCATAATTAAAATTATAAATTGGTTTACTTTCTAAAGGTTTGGAAAGAACTATCGAAGAGTATGCTGGTTCATAAGTACCTGTAATATCAACTGCTTGAAGTTCAACTGAAATAAAGTTCCTAATTTCCGGTCTAGAATCAGTTATTCCTACATCAACTACAACAAAATCTACATTGCCTACTTCTCCCATCCGAATTTCATGAACAAATTTAGGATTTGACGGATTATAATCGATCCAGGCATGTTTTATTACATCCTTAAATAAATCCGCTTCATAAAACCTTTTAGGACAAACAATAACAGGTTCCTTAATGGTTTTATCAGATAGTTTATGGTTGCGATAAACCATACATACTGGAAACGGCCCTTCTAAACGCTGGCTTCGCTTAATGCATTTTGAATTACAAAATGGGCATTGATAATCCGCATTAACTGGATTAGTCATTTGGCTAGCAGGCTGGCCCAATATCTCACAAATGACATCTAGCGGGTTATAAGGCAACTCCCAACTCCCCCTTCGATTGATTAAGAGATTCGTAAATACTTTTAGCAATTACGAAAGCAAGTAAGGGCGGTACAGCATTACCAACTTGACGGTATTGTTCAGCTTTTGGCCCGAGGAATTGAATTCTGTCTGGAAATGATTGCAACCGGGCTGCTTCTCTTACTGATAAAGCTCTGTCTTGATTTGGATGAAAGAAAGCACCCCAATGGGGATCACATTTGGTCAAAATAGTACATGAAAGACCTTTAGGATGAAGTCTGCCATATCTTTTAGTATGGTCAGAACGCCGTGCTTGTTTCATTCCAGAAGGGAGAAGATCAAACGGGATATCACGCCAGCTTCCTCCTTGGGGAATATGCTTAAGCCTTTGCAGGTTTATTTGTGAAAGAATAGGTGCGGTATGATTAAAAACTTTAAATGATTTATCCCTTGCCCATAATTGAAAATCACTAAATGGATCAAAAGTATAGTCTTGTATTTCTTCACCTTCACCATTATTTAATATAGGCAAATCTCCAATCGCATCCCATACAGTTACAAATGGTTTTTTCCCTCCATGAGTGGGAGAAGGCCAAATAATATCCTGATTTAATCTAGTAGCAATAAAAATAATACGTCTTCGTTCTTGAGGTACACCATATTCTTCAGCTTTAAGAATTCTATGTTCAATATGATAACCAAGCTTAGAAAGGCCTAATTCAATCTCTTTAACAGCCCTCCCTTTTTCTACAGATGTCATCCCTGGAACATTTTCCATTACAACAAATTTCGGTAATAACCCTTCAACTATCCGGAGATATTCGCGAAATAGACCTGACCGTTCATCATGCATTCCCCGCTGATGATTGTATACACTAAAAGCTTGGCACGGTGGCCCGCCAATGAGACAATCAAGTTCTCCGGCTTTTAACTGAACTTTATCCAAAATATCTTGTGGTGATATTTGCTGAATAGGGCCTTCAATAAATACTGTTTCAGGGTGATTTAATATGTATGTTTTTGAACAAAATTCATCAAAATCATTAGCCGCTAAAATATTAAATCCAGCCATTTTAAACCCTTCGGACAGGCCGCCAGCACCAGCAAATAAATCAATACAAGTAAGTTTGTCCATTTGGATACCTCCCATTTCCCTTCATATTTGATTTCGGCAGGTATTCTGCCATTTATAATATCACATTTGATAAAAAACTGGAATAAATTTTCTTATTTCATTTTAACACGAACATACGTTCATGTATAGAATATAATATTTCCCGTAAGTATATTTTTTCTTCTAGGGAAAAATTTTTTTATGACTCTCATACAATTTCAACAATGAATCTTAGTTTGTTTATTTAGAATATACAGTCTATTTAAAATAGTAAGTTAATTTTTGCAGGAAAATAGTTTTCAACCACGAATAGTAAAAAAATCCAGCGACAGGAAAATTTATAAGCAACTTGAAAATCTCGACGAACCATCCGGATAAATCATTAACAACCCTATAGGAAACATTAAGCGCCCCGTAGGAATCATTGGGAGTCGCGTAGGAATCGTTGAGTACTTGGTAGGAACCATTGGGAGTCACGTAGGAATTATTCCGCACTTGGTAGGAACCTCAGTGCAGCCGGTAGGAACCATTAAGCATCCCGTAGGAACCGGTGAGATTCCGGTAGGAATCGTCGAGTGTCGCGTAGGAACCAATTTGATAAGGGAGGATTTTTAAGATGGCTAATTTGAAAAAACGGATTGATGAGTTTTTATTATCAGCTCAGACAATGATTGAAAATGCTATAGCCGACAATGGGATTAAAACAATACTTGCAAGTTTCGGCTACTCCGAAGCTAAATTACTGGATGGAAAGAAGCTTTATGAAGAAGTGGAGACTCTGCAAAATAAACAAAAGAAAGAGTACGGCGACCTATCACTCCATATTAAAATTCAACCCTAACTGTTTCCGCTCAGCCACTTTATTTAATACTTCATGTAACTCATCAAATTTATAAGGTTTGATTACCACACCCTTAAACCCAAACCTTTCATAGTCGGCGATAATCAGGTCATTGGCATAGCCGCTGGAGACTATGGCGTTAATATTTGGATCTATATCCCTTAAAATAGCGATTGTTTCCTGGCCGCCTAAACCTCCCGGTATGGTTAGATCCATAATTACTACATCAAAGGGGTCACCGGTAGCTTTAGCCTGTTGATAAATTGCAATTGCTTCCGAACCATCCAATGCCGCTTCAACCCGATATCCATTGTATTTCAACATTTCGCTTACGGCATTCAGGATTTGGACCTCGTCGTCCATTAATAACACTTTTAAACCAGCTCCGGAAGCAGCCACTTCGTTTGGAGTAAACTCTTTTTCGGGTAATAAATCAATGGCCGGCAGATAAATTATAAAACTGGTGCCGGTATCCACTTGGGACTCCACTTCAATATAGCCGTTATGTTTTTTAATAATCGAATATGAAGTCGCCAAACCTAAACCATTACCTTCTTTTTTAGTAGTAAAAAACGGATCAAATATTTTCGGAATAATTTCTTTGGGGATCCCTATTCCTTCATCCTTGACTGTAATCTTTACATATTTCCCCGTTTGAAAATGTGAATGACTATCAATAACTACGTTCTCTGCCAAAATTCTAATTATTCCACCTTTAGGCATAGCTTGTTTAGCATTTAAAACCAGGTTATGAATGACTTGGCTTATTTGCCCCTCGTCAATGCAGGCTCCCCACAAATTTTCCACAAAGTTAAAAATGGCTTTGGTTTTTGTTCCTCGCAATACAAATTTAGCTGTATCTTGGATGAGTTCATTCAAAGAAGCATCTTTTTTAACCGGAGCTCCGCCTTTGGAGAAAGTCAATAATTGTTTGGTCAATTCGCTGGCTTTTCGGGTGATCTCTACCGTGTGCATTAAATATTTCTTATTCTCTTCATTTTTTTGCTGCTTTATAAGGGCTAGCTGAATATTAGCAAGAATTGCAGCTAATATGTTATTAAAATCATGAGCGATACCACCGGCTAATACCCCCAATGATTCCAATTTTTCAGTCCTGCTAAGCTCTTGTTCAGTTTTTTGTTTTTCGGTGATATCCTGAAAGATTATGATCCTTCCTCTAAGCAGGTCTTCATTGGCTTTAATCGGTAAACTATGAATTGATACCGGTATTTCTTCCAAATCCCGAGTCACCAGTATAAAATTGCTTAACACCTTTTGGGGGGCGGTTATTATTAAACGTTCACTTGTTTTATCATCAATGATATAGAGCACTTCATTTAAAAATTTACCAAGGGTCTCTTTTCGTGAATATCCAATTAACTTAGTAGCCACATCATTAATCAAAATTATCCGTTCATCTTCATCAGTGGCTATTACCCCTTCATCTAGTGAATTCAAGGTGATTAATAACAATTCCCTTTGATGTTGTAATTCTTCTTCAAATTTAACCCGGTCCGTAATTTCATGATAATAAACTGAGAGCCCTTGCGACGACGGATAAATATGAAACTCAAAACATTTATTCAAAAAATAGTCTTGAAAATGGATCGCCCTTTGCTCCCGCGTTGCCTTATGTAATTGTTCATAATAGTCGGGGTATTTATCCTTGGGGTATACCTCCCAAATACATTTGCCAATTAGCCCTTCATTCCAGAACGAGAGCCGTTTTGCTTCCTCATTTAAATAAGTAAAACAAAAATTGCGATCCAGAGAATAAAAAGCATCTGTAATGCTCTCCAAGATATTGGTAATGGTTGCTTGTGACTCTTGTTTTCTTCCCGTAATATCAATAAATATAAATGTAACACCGATTAATTTTTGACAATTATCATAGATTGGGGCTGTCGTAGTTGAAATCCACACCGGTTCAGTGGGGTTTGAATAAACAATCATCTCTTCATCGCGGACTATTTCGCCGTGCAATGCACGATATAACGGGGTCTCTTCGGGCTTATACGGAATACCATTAAATTTACTAACATTCAATTTATGGAGGCGGTCTATCAATGGTAAATTGTAATCAATTGTTGTGAGTCCGGTTAGATTTTTGGCAAATTCATTAATCCGGATAATGTTGCCGGAATTGTTGTAAATGATAACCCCGGCTGCAATAGAAGCTATAGTAGCATCCAATTCCGCTGCCCTATGCTCGGCCTCGTCACGCGCTTGGACTATTTTATTTGTATATTCCAAAAAAACCTTCTCAATTTCTTTGCGTTCGGTGATATCGATAATACTGGCAATTGCTTGTGATATTTTTCCTTCTTGATTTCGTACCGGAATACAGTTAATTAAGATAGCGGCTTCTCTACCATTGGAATTTTGAATAATAATTTCTTTATCACGGGTCGGTTCTCCAAACCGTAACGCCCGAACCCAAGGCCACTCGGTCGGTGGTATTTCAGATCCATCCGATAGTAACATTTTAGCGCTCTCGGAGATACTAGAAACATGGCCGGTTACTTTATTTGATAAAGAGAGCCCCATTATTCCATTAGCCGCTGAACTGTGGAAAACTATGTTTTCACTACCGGCTTCAGCAACAACAATACCGACAGGGATTGTATCGAGAATAGTTTCTAAAGTACTTAAAATCTTTAAAAGTTCTTTGGAATTAGCTGAAATTGAGTTCTCTAATTCTTTGCGTTCGGTAAGGTCAATAAAAAGTATCCCAAACTTATTTCCTTCCAAATTAAAAGCCCGCAATTTAACCCATTTACCAGTTAATACTGAATAATCCTCCAATACTCCAGTTCTACCAGTAGACACCACTTTCTCAAAAAGCTCTATCCATTTAGATTCTAAATTACCAAACTCTTTTCCGGTCTTTCCCTTTAATTTGTAGGGTTTTGTTCCAACAAATTTCTCAAAAGCGGGATTTACCTCAAGGTAACGGAAATCGAAATTATTTTGATTATTGTCATCATAAATAAGCTCACAGATTGCTAAACCTTCATCTGTTAAATTAAAGAGGTTTTTATAAAGCGCTAATTCTTCCGAAAATGAACTTTTTCGTTTCATTTTTTGGACCTACTTCATAAAATTTACATCTTAGTAAATTTCGGAAGGAAACATAAAATTCCTCCAATTTTTAACCAAAAATTGTAGTAAGTCCATTTACTGTTTAATTCATAAGAATTATTTTGTATGAGGGATTTTCATAATTAATAAATTCAACATTTAGATACAATATACTGATAGACACATCTGGGTTGCTCACTATATATTGTATCTAAAAAATAATTATGGAAATTATGAAACTCCCTTACATCATAATACTGTATATGTTGAAAAAAGTTTTCAACATACTACTCATTTTCTTTTGTAAACCCTTACATAATCAACCACCATTTGTTGTGGAAATATTGTCGGATCAACCCCAAAAAGACCTCCCCAATCTCCGCCAACAGCAATATTCATAATCAGGTAAAATTTTTGATCAAAAGGCCAAGTAGTTGCTTTATGAAGCCCATCATTTTCAAATGTTATGGCCGATATCCCGTCTATCAATATTGTAGCCTTATCCGAGTCCCATTCTATGGAATAGACATGAAACTTTTCATACGGTGCTTCGATTTCCGCCCATATGCTTTTCTCCCGGCCCAGTCTCCAATTGTATTCTTCGGTAATAAAAGAAGAATGGATCATACATGGGTCAAAACCTGCCATCTCTATAATGTCGATTTCTCCGCTGTGTGGCCAATAACCATAAACACTATCAGTGGGCATAAGCCAAATTGCCGGCCAGACCCCCCTGCCGGTGGGCATTTTAGCCTTAACATCAATCTTTACATATTTCCAATCAGCTTTACCTCTGGTAACCAGCCGTGCGGAAGAATAACGGCCTTCTTTTCTCGCTTCAATGATCAAAGTTCCATTCTCAACTCTGGCATTTTTAGGATTTTTAAATGTATAATCCTGGCGTTCATGATTCCCCCATCCAACTCCGGCCGGGTCGGGATCAATTACATCATAACCCCATTTACTCTTATCGGGGAGCCCGTTATAATCGAATTCATCGGACCAAATCAACTCCCACTGCTGTTTAGACATGGTTTTCTCATATTCCTCAGCGCTTGACTGTTGCAATGTAATGAATTTCTTACTGGTTCTAATATTCTGTTTATATCGATTTAGGTTTTCTTCATTATAAGTGCAGCCCATTAGTAATGAAATTGAAAAAAGGGACAAAACAAGAAGTTTTGTATTAACTGTAATAAGTCGCATGTGATTACCTCCTCTTTACATCTGAATCACATATACATTATATGAATCCAGCTTATCAACGTTAATTACAAGTTTTCCATTCTCATAAGTAAAGATTTCTGGTTTTCATTTCGAATTTTACAGCATTATATTTTAAGAAAACATTCTTTAGCGCTTCAACGGGCTCACCTTTTAAAGTATGATTAAAAAATGCCACTATATAGTCATTAGTGATTCTAATCGCTAAATTTGGTTTGATATTACCGAGTCGCCAATATGAGACATCTCCGAGATGAACACCAAAATATTTGGTTGGAACTTGGGGGAAAAAGTGATGCATAATGATTCCCAAATCACAAAAATTTATATGGGTAGCTCCTTTTATTCTGACCCTAAAACCGGATTCCAGATTCCGCCAGGCTACGTTCCAATTGGGATCCTTAGAGTCGGTATACCGGTTGCCGGCCATAAAAAGCAGCGGTATTTTCAATCGTTGCTCATAACCTTGCCCTTCGAGCCAACCTTCAAGATTTATAGCAGCTTTACATTTGGGTTCTTCCATTGACAATCTTACGGAAGCCGCCCCGCCGAATGAGTGGCCGAAGGCTCCTATTTTCGAAAGATCCAGCTTATTATAAAGTTGACCCGATGAATCGCCGTTTATCTCTTTTAATTGGGCAATTATGAATTTTAAATCATCGACCACAATTGGAAAATTGGTTTTCATAGATTCCAGTTTGTCCATGGATGGATCCATCTCCTGGGCCCGGCCATCGGGAAATACGGTTATTCCCGATATAAAAGGATGATTGACGGCAGCTACTATATACCCGTGAGAAGCCGCCTCTTCCAGTAACGACTGGTAAGCGCAATATGCCGACTCCAATCCGGGCGAAAAAACCAGGACCGGGAATCGTCCCCCGGCAAGTTCCGCATTTTCAACCGTGTTGGTTTTAACTGTTTCCAACATTTTTAAGCCGTCCGTATAGTTAATCCCGAATTTTCTTGTAAAATAAGCGGCAGTTTGCTCATCCATGTAATTGATCGTTTTATTGATAATTGTCTTAGCGGTAGGATACCAGAAACGCACCATCACCCGGCGAAATTTTTCCGGCGCATCTTTGAGAAAAGTTTCTCTTCTTACATGATCAATAAAGAGCATTTGAGAAGTTCCCACTCCGTATTGGCCGGTTACAACCGGTAACTGTAATGGTTCAATCACCAAATAATCATTCAAATCAGCGCATCCAGAAATAGTAATAATAAAAATGATAAGTAAAGAAAAACATAAACACGCCTTTTTCATGAATTACTCCTCCAAAACTTTCATTATTATTTAAGCGCGTCGGTCAACAAGTCAACTAATTCCTTATTAGCTTGGGCGGGATCCGGTAATCCGTTATCATTTCGATATATCCCCCAATCCCACTCATTATAGGTATGATAAGTAAAATGGAGACCGTAGGATATAAATAAGTCAACAATATCCGCGACCCAATTCAGCCCGCCTTTACCAGTGTAAAAACAATCTTTATTTAAACCGAATTCACCACAAAACAAAGGGACATTATTGCGAGTCCCAAAATCTAAAAATTGAATAAGCGCTGATTCCAAATATTCCTTATTTCTACCGTAAACCTGGCCTCCCGACGGACTTGATTCAAAATCAATTCTATATTGACATTTCGCCTCCGGGCTGAGGTTTTTCCCCTTCATCCAGCCACAGATTTGATAATAATGACCGGTTGTAATTTTAAAGCGATAACTATTATTGGAACAATAGGCATCATCCGTCGTGTCGGAAATTTTAATAGATGTAATACCGGAATGCCCTTGTAAAATAGACATGGAAGGCTTGCCGCTTTTATTTTTACTCCAGTAACTCCATACTTTAAATACTTCGGATGGTATTACAGCGGGGTAAACCCGGCCGGTTTTCAGAGTAAAGTTGACTTTACAAACATCTTTTACAAAAATTCGGTTTTTATCGTATTCTTTGATTACAAAACCATCGAAATACACTTTACCGTTTTTTCCAGTTGAGTGGGCGACTAAAACTGGTTTTCCCAATATAATTCGGGGATCGGTCACTTGATATTTGATTCCTTCATAATATGTCCACGGCGAATTACCTGATGGAGCTATCGGATTATCAACAGTAGCGGCGCTCCTAATTACATCGGCGGGAGCCAAAACCTCGTTTGGATCCGGATAACTTCCATCCGCCGGCACTCTGGCCCAAGAGTTTTGATGGCTATATTCATATGGTAAATAGAAGTGAAATGTATACATAGTATTAGAATCATTCAGCAGGAAAAAATTAAGCTTATAAGAGCTGGACCAATCTAAGTTGATACCGTTCAACCGCTCTACGATGAGCAAATGGTTACGGTCGACTGTTCGAATCGCCTCGGCTATTCGGTTGGCCAAATTTCGCCATTGGTCTAGTGAAGAGGATGTAATAGGTTCATTTAATAAGTCATATCCGGCAATTATCGGTTCATTTTGATAACGTTCCGCGATCGCCCGCCATAAAGCAATCAAACGCCTTTGATTTTCCGGTACTTCCCAAAGCGCCATTCCTTGTCTGCCGGATTGGTATCCACCTTGAGGAAAATGCATATCAAGGATGAGATAGACATTATTATTCTTAGCCCACCTAATATTTTGATCGAGCCATGCCCACCCGGATTTTTTATACCGATAGGGTGAACCGTCATCCTCAAACCAGCTATAATGCATATAAAACCGGATAACATTCATATGCATCTCGCGAATTCTTTGAAAGTCAGTCTCATTATGATGATAACGTCTCCGCTCAAATATGTTACCCCAAAAAATATTATTAGTAAAACATACTCCTCTTAATAAAATCGGGCGGTCATCGGCCCCAACCACCAGTTGATTTCCTTGGCGGCGGATGAATTCTTTGGGGATTGACTTATTGTCGGTTAATAATTGGGAATGCGAATCGGAAAAGACTAAGCTTCCCCAACCTTGAAGAAATATCATTATGAGTAAGACCATAATTAACCGATAAAGGAATCTTCTTTTATTCACCATAAACACTCCTTTTTATTGAATTTTTTGAATGCCCAATAGACACAGACTTTTTATTCAATAATAATTTGACTAATCTCAAAACTGCCGTTTAACACATACAACGTAAAGCTAAATTCTTGATCGGTTAATGCCGCGACTACATCAGGATAAAAACGGCAACTTGATAAAGTCAGGTTTTTCGCCATTTCAAAAAGGCCATCCGATGCTTCTTCTGCTGAAGGTTTAGATGCCCGGCCGTTCCAATAGTCCAATATCCGTTGATATTTTTGCGGAATATATGCCGAGTATGCATTGGAGACATTTTCTAATTTTTTCGGCGCCCAAAAGGACCAACCAATCCGGTTATCTTCTAAAATCTTGATCAAACTGCTAATCCAGTGATTGGAATTCTCTCCCGTTTCTCCCATCCATAACGGTACATTCGCTTTTTCCCGTATTTCCAGATAAGTTTTTATTGATTCTACAGAATTCTTATCAAAATACTTGTGAAAGGAATAAACCATATTGTCATCCCACGGAGGCAGCAATTCTCTAAAATCCGCCCCATACTCGCCTTTAAAATAATTAGTAGGCCACCAATTACCCTCGATAAAAATGATATGATTGCTATCAACTTCACGAATAGCTTTTGTGATACGAATATAAAGTTCCCTTAACTTTTTCTTATTCGCGAACAACACCGGTTCGTTTAATAGATCATAACCGCCAATCCAAAATTCGTTCCCGTATCTCTGCGCAATACGCCGCCAAACTTCAATTGTAGGCGACTGATACCTTTTGGGTTCGGACCATAATCGGGCTTTACCGTCGCTATCGCTGATATTTAAAGCATTTTGACCACCCAAAGCGCAATGCATATCAAGAATCAAATACAGTTGGTATTTTTTACACCAGCCCAAAAGCTGGTCAATTCGGTTGAAACCTGATTCATCGAAGGCATTTTTCTCAAGATCCCAGAACATCTTGGCGTTGAAAGGTAGCCGGATCGAATTAAGCCCCCAGGATGCAAAAACTTTGATGTCTGCTTCCGTATAAAAGTTATCTTCATAACAACGGTAAAATTCTTCCGTACGGTTCTCCCCAATTAAAGCAACTATTGCCCGGCGTATTTCACTGGGCGATTGTTGTGGCGTATGCAACATATAACCTTCCGGTACCAGCCATCCACCCAACCCAATCCCTCTAAGAAGAACCGGTTTCCCTTCCTTATCACAAATATCGGTATTATTGCAGTGAAGAAATTGTGGTGTATCATGAGAATCCGATTCGGAGAAAGCCTTATCTTCCAATCCGGAAATAGTGATTAACATGATAATTGCCATCAAAAATAAAATTGTTTTCCGATACATTTTGATATTACCTGTTATTTAGATTCATTATTTATATCATCTCGGAATTTAAGATAGTATTTATCTTTTTTGATACATCCGCACATAATCCACCACCATCTGCTGGGGAAAGATCGCCGGATCGATACCGAAAATCCCTCCCCATTTTCCACCAACCGCGATATTCATAATCAGGTGGAACTTTTGATCAAACGGCCATTCCGATGATGTATGGCGGTTCGTTTTTTGGTATGTTAAATAAGGGAACCCATCAACTAATATTGTAAGTTGGCCGGAGTCCCATTCCAGAGAATAGATATGATATTGTTCAGATGGCGCCTCAAGTTCGGTATAACTGCCGATAGCTTTTGAACCATGGTTCTTTCCGGTATGGATCGAAAAACAAGCTGTATCCGGATCAAAGCCAACATATTCTAAAATATCAATCCCCCCGCTTTGCGGCCACCATCCATAAACCCAATCAGTGGGCATTAGCCAGATTGCCGGCCAAACCCCTCTGCCGGTTGGCAATTTAACTTTGACATCAATTTTTACATAGGTCCAACTGGTTTTATTTCTGGTAATAAGCCTGGCGGAAGAGTATTTTCGGTGTTGGTAGCCGTCCGCTCTGGCTTCAATAATCAATGTGCCATTCTCAACTCTGGCATTCTCCATACGTTTCCTGGTATAATTTTGTTTCTCATTATTTCCCTATCCGCCGCCGTTTGGATCTATATAATCGTAATCCCATTTGTTTTCATCGGGATGGCCTTCATAATTAAACTCATCGGACCAAATCAGTTCCCACTGATCGATAGGCGGATTTTTCTCATAATTTTTGCAGCTTGAATGCTTTGGTGCAACATAGTTGCGAGTTTTGCTCTGATATTCTTTGTATCGGGCAAAGTTTTTTTCATTATACTCAAAAGCACAGCGCGTATATAACATTGATGATAGAAGAATCAGAATCAGAATTTTTAAGCTGATAGAAATTCTTAGCATAAATCTCTCTGCCTTTGGCTATTTACTAAATTTATGGATTAGGTTAATAATAGTTTTATAATATGGATCTTTCTATACTAATTCCGGAGGATCTTTACTTTATGGAGTACTATTTTCGGAGGATATTCAGCCGCTGAACTGGAGGAAAAACAAAAAATCCGGTTGGGTGCCGGATTTATTTTTAATGAGATATCTAATTCACAATTCTATTTCAACAAGTTGAAAAGCTGAACTCTGTTATTTACCTCCAATTTTTTATAAATATTTTGGATATGGGTTTTAACCGTAGTCTCTGAAATAAACAGCTGCGTACCGATCTTCCGGTTTGATTGGCCTTGAGCCAACAGATATAATATTTCTTTTTCACGCTCAGTGAGCTTTAGGTCATTAATAACTTCTTTTAAAGTATTACCGGGGAACGTGTTAAGGAAGAACTTTCCGATTATGTATCTTAGTAAAAATAGGTTCCAAAAAAAGTATGCTGCGGCAAAGATAATTACATTCTCGGGAAAAGTATGAAAAACGGGTATAAATACTTGAGACGACGCTAGAATCAAACAGCCGACCGTTGAGACTAAAAAAACCCGGTCGTGGTCATCTTGGAGATTTCGAAATCCATAGGCCGAAATTAAAAGTATATAAAAAATGATAAATATAAAGACACCCCGGAAAATTTTTATACATAACAAAGCGTCATAATTAGTTATCTCTTCAAGTAATCCCAGGAAAAACGGACCAACTACCAAAACTAATGAGATTAAAAAAACTACCCCGAACAGAATATTGACTTTATATCGATGAGGCACACTTAACCATTCATTAAACAAATACGGCAATGTAATTACCATAAAACTTTGCAAGGTATAATTTATCAATGCGTCATAGCCTGAAAACCAGTAAAACGTATTGGCATATCGATATTCCACATAAGTTAGGTAAATAAGTTGTAAAGTAACCATGGATAAAAAAAAGAACATATAAATGGTCATTTTAACCCGGTTTCTAAAAAAAGCCAATAGTAAAAGGACCCATGCCGGTAATCCGATTGAATATGATAAAGATAGATATAAAAACAGTAAATGTTTCATCCAACCACCCTTACAATAATTAAATACTATCTCCTTTGATAAACTCTCACCCAATCAACGAAAAAATATTTTGGCAGGGAAAGCCCGCTCTTATTTTCTTTATTGTAAGGATCTCCGCCATAAATACCTCCAACCGAAGTAAGTAGCCTAAGATAAAGCGGTTTGTCGGGAATATTTTGGGTCAGCTGAAACTTTTCAATTCCATCTATGTACCATCGTAGCTTTCTAGGCTCCCATTCCAGTGTGTAGATATGGAAATCGGCTGAATAATCATAACCCATAACCGGACCTGAATTATCGTCATGTTGTTGTTCGTTAGACCCCCAAATATTAAGTAAGTAAACCGCTCGGGGGTCTTTCCCTCTCATTTCCACAATCTCGATCTCCGGTGGCCATGAGTCGTCAATTGGAAATAAGGCGGCATATGATATAAGTCCTTGACCTGCCGGAAATTTGGCCCTAATCTCAAACCGTCCATAAGTCCAGGCATCTTTGTCTTTAGAATTGACCCGCCCGGATGTGAAGTACCGGGTTACTGCCTCACCGGTCCGCAGATTATCAGGGCCGGTCCATTCTTCTTTTTTAGTACCAAGGACCAAACAACCATTTTTTACAGTGACATTTTCATCAATATAAGCTTGAAGTTCGTTATTTGGACCTGAACCTTGACTAACCGGCGTCCATTTTGTCAGATCCAAGGCTGTTCCGTTAAATTCATCGCACCAAACCAATTTCCATCTCCCACCGTAAAAAGGCATTGTTCCGTAAATAACCCTATAAATTATTAAACTCGTGAAAATAGCATAACAAATAGCCAAAATCAGAAGAATCCGGTTTAAAGTTTTAATATCCGCCCTACTCTTTGGTCTCATACTTTTTCCTTTCCTTGAAAGAAAATATGAACTCCGGCTATCTTATCTCTGATCTTAACAAATATTTGATCCTTTTCGAAAACTAATGATATTTCAAAAATCTCCGGATATTCCACCGGTATTTGCAAATCCAACAAAAAAGTCTTTTGGTTACGCCAGTGACCTTTGGCGAAAGTATAATAATAGCTGTTTATTTTCGTACCCCGATAACAACCATCCAGACCCACCGGGATTTCAAAAGAACTATTATTTCTGTTAATCCAGAGTAAACAGTTATTCTTTTGAAAGGTAAAACGGATTGAACTGACTCCGGCGTTGTTTAGCTCGAAAAAATAAGTTTTGCCTGATATCTTATGAGCAATTTCCGGAAGCTCCGCTTGACGTGCCGGTTTTTGTATTTGGAGACTGGTAATTATATCTGAAAGTAGGTTATTCAGTTCCGGGTTGGGAGGCAATTTTTGCTCCGATTTAACCGCCGGAATAATTTTAGATATCATCCATTGTTGTGGTAACGCATAATCCATCCCTGATAAACCACCGGTAAAGACCGCCACCAAATTATATTTGGGAACTATAAATATATACTGCCCTCCGAACCCATTGGCATTAAAACCGTCAAATAGCGGATTTCGCCACCATAAGTAACCATGATCCCCGATATAACTTTTAGTAGACTCCAGAATCCATTTGGCGGGAATAACCTGTTTTCCTTCCCACATCCCCTTATTAAGGTAAAGATATCCGAATTTGGCCATATCCGATGGAGTCATCGCTAAACTATTTCCGGTAAGAGTCTCGTCGGAAAACGAAGGCCAATGGATATTGGTTATGCCAAGCGGGTTAAAAAGCCGTTCCCCGGCATAGATGGCTTCATTTACTCCGGTTGCTTTCCGTAAAATAGCTGCCAACAAATATACTGTTCCCGAATTATAGTTGAACCTGACTCCCGGCTGACTTATCATTGGCCGGTCAAGTATGTATTGAACCCGATCTTTGGAAGTTTCAGCTTGAAATAACATGTTGCGTTTATTAAAAAAAGGAGCGGATTCGTTCCAACTCAAGCCGCTGGTCATTGTTAAAAGGTCATTTAAACTTATTTCCTTTTTTCGGGTATCAAGATTGGCAATGCTCCGTTCCGGAAAAAAATCAATTATAATCTGCGAGAGGTCGGTAAAATAACCTTCATTTAAAGCGATTCCGTATAAAGCCGAAAAAATACTATTGGTACATGCATTGATGGTTTGTTTTACATCTCGGTGATAAGGCGCAAAATAAGCTTCCGTTACCAAATATCCGTTTCGAATGATTAACATACTATGGATATTTTTCTGCTGAGCTTTAATAATTCTTAGTAATTCCACTATAGGTCCCGAGTCCATCCCTTGCTCTTCAGGAGTAGAGCTCCGCCAGCCTTTGGCGGGCCAGTATTCGGCAGCGTAAATATTTGAAATAAAAAATATCAAAATTATTATCAATAAAGAGACCCATTTTTTTAGTAAACGGTTCATTTTATTCCTCCGCATAAACCGGAAAACTGTCTTAATTATTTTAAATATAATGTAATATTTCATCATTTTCTTAAATGGTCCTTTAAGAGTTTCGTTTACATTTATTGAAAATGAACTTCATATGCCTTTCCGTAACAACCACCAGCTGCTAAAAATAGAAATCACCCGTAATAGGTATGTAAATAAATTAGTAAAAAAGTTAAAATAAAATGCAGTTATTCAATATTAGCATTATTAAATATGTAATTCATTAAGAGACTAAGTAACAATCACTAAATTATTAAAAAAAATTGAAGGGAGCAGATTTTATATCATGCAGAAATTATTTACGTTTTTATTGGCTTTAATTACTGTCTTCGCTTTTTCCGGTTGTGGAGGCGGTAATAGTGGTAATTCAAACAACCAACCAAACCAGAAAACATCACCGGGTGTGATTACCATCAGTGGCGCTAATCCCCGATTGATTAACGGCACAATTTACGGCCAAAATTATTGGAGTTGGATAGAAGGATGGGGCGATACAGTTAACGGGGCCCTTGGCCTGGCGCAGTCGTTAGGGATTAAAGTATTACGGGCAGGCGGCGGCAATAACGATCGTCAAGATCCGGAATCTTTTGATTCCAGACAAGTGGACGAGTTTATTAGTTATTGCCAAGCAGTTGGAGCTGAACCTATTTTACAAGTTCCGATCTTAAGCGGGAATGCTAACAATGCCGCTAACATAGTTGCTTATTGCAATATAACAAAAGGTTACAATATAAAATATTGGGAGATAGGAAACGAACCCGATCTTTATCACGACATGGGAGATAGGGTTTCTTACACAGTTGAGGATTATATAAATGATTTCAATACATATGTCGACGCCATGAAAGCCGTTGATCCGCAAATAAAAATCGTAGGTCCGGATCTGGGGTGGAAGTATTGGCCGCCTGATAACGATTGGTTAACTCCTTTCTTAAATGCGTGCAAAGATAAAGTAGATATTATTTCCGTCCATCGTTATCAAGGTGACGCCGCGTCTTGCACCATTGAAAATGCAATGAAGGATGCTGATAAATTTCGAGCTAATCTCAATAGCTTACAGAACATCATGAATATTTGCGGTGTTTCTAATAAACCTCTGGCTATAACTGAAACTCATGTCTCTTGGGAGGCCGAGCAGCAGAAAAGCAACCAGCCGGCTTCGCCTCAAACCTTTTATGCCGGTCTCTGGGTAGCCGATACAATTGGGGTGGCATTGGAGTATAATCTATGGTCCCTGCTTTTTTGGTCCATTTCCGAGGGGAATACCACCGGTTTTGTTGATAATATCACTTTTAACCCAAGGCCGTCTTATTATGCAATGCAGATGTACACAACCCATTTTGGAACTTCTATGCTCAGAGTTGTTTCGGTCCCCAGCGGTTTTTCCGTTTATGCCAGCCGCAGTGCGGGTAACGACCGGACAATCTTGATGGTCATCAACAAGAATAACAGTAATGCCCATGAAACAATAAAATTTCAGGATTTTAGTTTTGCATCGGCGGATCTAGAATACGATTTCCCCGCTTATTCACTTACTTGTCTAAGCATTCCCGATGGCGGTGGAGCAATGGAAGTTTGGAGTTATACAAAAGATTTGGCGGATCAAAGACAACCTCCCCAGAAGATACAATGAATTTAAAGATATTTTAAAGACGAAATATTGAGCGTAGAAAACAAAATGATGGAAGGCCACCATTTAATAAGTGGCCTTCCATTGTAATTTCATAAGAAAAAGGGCTTTTTACTAATAAAAACTAGCTCTCATAAATAAACTATAGCTGGGTTTCTTTTAATAAATTAAATAATTGAAGGCGATTATTAACTTCAAGTTTTTTATAGATATTTTTAATATGCGTTTTAACGGTATCTACCGAAATAAACAGTTGCATACTGATTTTCTGATTTGATTTACCTTGAACTAAAAGAAGTAATATTTCTTTTTCTCTCTCTGTGAGCGTCAAACGGTTGACAATTTCACTTAATGAATTTTTTGAAGCAGTATTTAAGAAAAATTTTCTTATAATATATCTCAAAAGAGCCACATTCCAAAAAAAGTACAAAGGAGCATAAATAACTAAATTTTCCGGCATAGTAGGATAAATTGGTATTAGTATTAGAATAATTTCAATCATCAAACAAATAAGTGAAAAAATCAAGAAAAATTGATCTCTTGAATCTTTAATCGTAGAAAACTTTCTAACAAAAACTAGAAATACATACAAACAAGGCAGAAACGAAATACCCCAAAATATTTTAGAATTAAGCAGTGAACTAAAATAAACTCCTTGCTCGATTATTCCGGAAAAAAACGGAGTATAGATTAATACTAATGAGATCAAAAAAATGCCTCCAAAAATAATATTTATTATCTTTCTATTACGAAGGTCTAACCATTCATTAATTATAAGGGGTAATAATATAATCATGAAGCTAAATAAGGTAAAGCTGATTATTTCTTCATAATTAATGAGTAAGGGATTGAAGTTCGCATATTGATAGGAAATATAAATATCAAGTGCAAATTGTTGGATTATTAAGCACAAAAAAAGGAATAAATAAATAAGGATTTTTAGACGAAATTTAATAAAGGCCAAAAACAAAATCGACAACGACGATAATCCGATTGAACCAGAAAGAATTAAGACGAGAAAGATTATATGTTTCATCAAATCACCCGTTTTTTTCTTGATAAAAGTTATAGCCTCTCCTAAAATTGATACCATTGCAAACGTTTGTCTTCCATACAACTCTATCACCAAGGCTTTTTTTACTGAAGGCAATCAATTGACTAAAAAGATTAATTTTTTTACTATTTCAACTTTCCGTCCTCTTAGTATTATATAGGGAAGCGTTGATTAATCCGATTTTGTGCGAGCAAATATGCGGTATTAGGCATTTTGCGAAGCACAAAATCGTCACTGATTCAATTAATCAGCGCTTCCTTAGCTCCGTATTTTATTTCTACGGAGATTGTCCCTTGCTGCGCTAAGCGGGAAAGTAGATAGATTGCACTATCTTTTGATATATTTAAATGAGCGGCCAATTCCTCCGGATTTGTCGATTTCGTCTGCTTAACAAAATCCAAAACTTCATTATCCAGTTGTTCGACCCATTCTTCAAACAGTCCGCGGATCTCCGGGGTCGCAAATGTAGCCAATTCATTACTCCTGCTAATATTGGACACCATTTTTTTACACATGCTCATTGGGCTTTCCCCATCACCATCATGATCATTCATCATCATTTTCATCATATTACCCATCATTCCCATGCCTGAGCCACCGCCCATCATTGATTCCATCATTTTTTCTTTGAAGCCCATATTCAAATGCCTCCCTAAATTTTTTTTTATTCTGTCTCCATCCGTAGCTACAACGGAACATCGTTTTATTTTCATTAACAATCGGAATATCTTTAAAAATTAGCAAAAATAAGTCCAATGCTTCCAACAGTTTTTTATTTCGTAGCCGATAAATCACAAATGGACCTTTTCTCTCGGAATCTAAAATATGATTTTTCCTTAGTACCCGTAAATGGTGAGAGACTAACGGTTGAGATAATTTGGATGCTTGAACTATCTCTGACACGGTGCATTCTTTTTCACTAATAAACTGAATTATCCTTAATCGATTTGCATCCCCAAGAGTTTGAAAAATAAGTTGCAGTTCTTGAGCATTGTCCATATAAGCTATCCTCTATATTAATAATTATTTATATAAAAATACTTTATAGTTGACAGTGATTAGAAGATTGTGATAATATTAAATAAATACTAAACGTTTGGTATGTGATGATATTGAAAAATGACTTACCAATGAACCAAAAACAACTACAAAGTGAGCAAACCAGACAGCAAATCATTGAGGCTGCAACTCGACTTTTTGCTAAAAAGGGTTTCTATGGCACCTCAATATCCGATCTAACACAAGCTGTTGGTTTGACTAAAGGAGCTCTTTATCATCACTTTCAAGATAAAGATGCCGTTTTCTTAGCCGTTGTGGATTCCGTACGCAGCACTTGGGACCAATCTCTTGGCGATGAAATAGTCAACCAAGAAAATTCACTGGCCCAAATCTCCGCTCTTTTCGATAAACACGCTGAAATACTAGGTAAGAATGAATTCATGTGTCTTGTCATGAGTAACCTCATGAGCGAAATGGAAAGTGTAAATCCGGAGTATACAATAATTGTGGAGAACTTATATATTGATTTAATTCATTATATTGAACAGATTATCCACTCTGGTCAATCAAACAACGAAATCCGTTCTGACTTAGATCCTCGTATTATGGCCCTTAACGTAGTCGGAATTTTTAAAACACTAGGATGCTATCCCCAGTTAAAACGCATTACGGTTGATCGTAAAGCAATGACTGATACCATTAAAAAAGTTTTGATCGATGGTATAAAGAAATAATTTTTTATCAAAATACATACCGGTCGTTTGGTATACAAAATAACCTTCATGAAAGGAGTACTAAATGGAAGGATTTATCACTATCATATTACCCTTTGTTTTTTTGATGAACCTTTTGATTAGCGAGTTTCTCTTCAAAAAACGCCATATCAATATCGATGGCAAGCCACCCATTAAAAAAACACTATTCTTTGCTGCTAAGTATCTTGTCCTTCCAGTTTGGGCAGCTATGGGTATCCATGCTTTTGGAATCGGGTATTCGGCATTTCCAAACTATGTTTCGCTTCGATTCGTGGCCATTCTCCTATGGATAATCGGTTTTATTGGCCTTTTCATCGGAAAAGCAACATTGGGTCGGAGTTTCAGACTTGGTACACCCATGGAGCCAACAGTATTCAATATTAACGGCCCATACAAAATCAGTCGCAATCCAATGTATGTTTCCCTCAATTTAACCCTGATTGCCTCAACTCTTTATACTTGTTCTCCCGGGGTATTGCTCTTAAGTGTTTTTATCATCATTGTTCATCATTATATTATCCTTGCTGAAGAAGCTTGGTTGCAACATACCTTCGGGCAAATTTATGAAAGTTATTGCCAAAATGTACCACGTTATATATCTGTAACAAAAACGATAAAGGAGTGTTTGGTTATGATTAAAACCGGAAATCGGGGAGATATCCTCTTATTATTAATCGGTGTAATTTTCTTATCTCAAAACTTAGGTTTGTTCTCTATTGATTGGAACACGTATTGGCCTGCGATCCCGTTATTATACGGTTTTTATCTTTATTATAAATTCTACCGCGCCCATGATAAAGAAGACCTTATATATGCAACGCTTTTAACAGGGATTGGCATCTTCTCTTTTGTTCTTCCCCCTTATTTATCCTGGGAAGAAGCGATAGAGTGGTGGCCGGTCTGCCCTTTCCTTTGGGGACTTGGTATTTTCTTCAGCTATTTGACTGATAGAAAAGATAGTAGTTTACTTCTTCCTTCAATAACTTTAATCCTTATCGGCGGATTCTTTTTAGTTAGCAACTTCAAATGGGCACAGGATTATCTCAAGTATTGGCCTTTAATACTGATCGCTTACGGCATTGCCTTTTGCTTGGTCAATCCGGTTCATGCAAAGCAAGAAACAACTTAAGATCTCTTAATACTTGCGGATATTTTCAAGGAGTTGTCAAGTTTTACTTGGTAACCCCTTGATTAATTTTTAACCAAATGTCACTATTCCTGAAAATATTTTTTCTGGAAGTATAAAGCCACATTCACCAATCCAATCATCACCGGCACTTCCACCAACGGTCCAATTACCGCCGCAAATGCCGCCCCGGAGTTTAGTCCAAACACCGCCACCGCTACCGCAATTGCCAATTCAAAATTATTACTGGCCGCTGTGAATGATAAAGTTGTAGTCTGCCGGTAGTTGGCTCCAACTTTCTTACTCATCCAAAAACTCACCAAAAACATAACACAAAAATAAATCAATAATGGCACCGCAATCCGGATAACATCCATAGGAATCCGGACAATCAAATCGCCCTTCAAACTAAACATCACCACAATAGTGAATAATAAAGCAATTAATGTGACTAGACTGACTTTCGGAATGAACTTTGTTTGATACCATTCCTTCCCCTTGGCTTTGATCAGAAAATAGCGGGTCAGCATCCCGGCGATAAAGGGAATTCCTAGATAAATAAAGACACTTTTCGCGATTTGGACAATGCTCACTTGAACAGCACTGCCTTTTAAGCCGAAGATCGGGGGCAAAACCGTGATAAAAACCCAAGCGTAGAAACTATAGAACAATACTTGAAAGATACTGTTAAAAGCGACTAATCCGGCGGCATATTCGGTATCGCCCTTGGCAAGTTCATTCCAGACGATGACCATGGCAATACAACGTGCTAAGCCCACTAAAATCAAACCGATCATATATTGCGGGTAGTCGCCTAAAAAGATAATTGCTAAAAAGAACATCAAGATTGGACCGACAATCCAATTTTGCACTAATGAAAGGCCAAGGACTTTCCAATTTCGAAAAACGTCGCCTAATTCTTCATATTTAACCTTGGCGAATGGCGGATACATCATTAAAATCAATCCAATGGCGATGGGAATATTGGTAGTACCGACTTGAAAACGATTAATGAATCTTTCAATTCCCGGAATCAGAAACCCAGCGGTTACTCCCAATAACATTGCTGCAAAAATCCATAAGGTCAAGTATCGATCAAGAAATGATAATTTTTTTATGGTATTTTCATTCATCTTAATACATCCTCTCCAAGTACTTAACTTTTTTCTATTAACCTTTTCTCAACATATCCGCAAATTCATTGGGTAATACCGAATCATTTTCAATGGCTCGCGCAGTTTTTTCAAAATCATAAGGGACTTCTATAATTTGGGCATCAATCTGTTGGTTATCAATATTTACTATGACAAAAACCGCATTTGGATTACCATGTTTGGGCTTCCCTACTGAGCCGGAGTTGATCACATGCTTATCATTGATTATTTTATAGTATGGTAGATGGGTATGACCGCAAATGAGAATATTTTGAGAAAGACTTTGGGTGACTTCGTCAAGAACAATAGAGTCTTCAAATAAATATTCGTTAATTTTTCGCGGGCTTCCATGAATAACGAGCATTTCAAATTGACCAATTTTAAATGTCGCTTGTTGGGGGAGGTTTTTTAAGTATCTCCGGTTTTCGTTGCTGATCGATTGATTCGTAAACTGGACGGAGAGACTGGCTAACTCGAGCATTTTAGGGTCGGCATAATCACAACCGCAAATCAATTCTTTATTTCCAACTGCTTTATCGTAATTACCTTGAATGGAAAGAATATTCTTAGTACGGATTACATTAATCACTTCGTTAGGAAACGGAGCATAACCCACCAGATCTCCTGTAGAGATAATAAAATCGACTCCATCTTGTTGAATCCGGCTTAATACCGACTCTAAGGCCGGTAAATTACTGTGAATATCCCCAATGACTGCGAATCTCAATAACTCACCCCCTTTTTTAATCGATATTTGCAATTTCCCGATAAGCTTGAAGAAACTTTAAGATCACGATATAATATATGTATATAACCGTATATTCGCTTATACAAATATACCATATTTAATAAATGAGGTCAATCCATGAAAAATGTTTTAAATGCTTTAAAAGCGCTCTCCGACGAAACCCGGCTTAGGATTATTAATTTATTATATGAAAAAGAACTTTGTGTCTGTGATATCATGGAAGTATTGCAAATCAACCAAACTAAAACTTCCCGGCATTTATCATACTTAAAAAGCTCCGGTTTGGTGAGTGATCGCAAACAAGCGCAATGGGTTTACTATTCCCTTACTCCGGAAGGAAAATTTAAGTTTATCCAAAGTCTGGTCTTTGATGAGCTTCGTCAATCTCCCCAACCTCTCGCTGATTTGGCGAAATTACAGGAATGGTTAAAACAAAAAACTTTACCATGTGATTAATAAATTAAGTTGAGGATAATAAGTGAAAGTAGGATTAATTAGATGTCTGCTATCGGAAGTTATGTGTCCAGCCGCCACTGATTTGAAAGTAATGCGGGAGAAAAAATGCGCTTTTGAAGGCGTTGAAATTGAAGTCATCGGTATAAATACCCGCGGTGGATGTCCCGGAGTAAAAAGGGCATTAGAGCTGCGAAAACTGCCTTTTTATTGTGGTTCTTGACGACCTAGAAAAAAGGCTCATTGAACTCCTTTTTTGTAATGATATTTAATTTCCCAGTTAAGTTCTGACTATTCCTACTGGAATTCATGTTCTTTTTTTGATAACCATAATCCTGTAATTCCCCCGGAACAATGAACTTTCGTCTTTGATAATACTTAACGGTAAATCGTCGATAATCTCTTCAAAACAGCGGGTAATATCCGTACCGATAAATGATGTTAGTTTATTTAATGACTTACGGGCCATTCCCGGTTTCTTGCCCTTGATAAATTTATCGAATACCAGAATATTCCCTTTTTCTTTTAACACCCTGATAGCCTCCGACATGACCGCTTTTGGATTTTCAGCCACACTCAAGATTAAATTCAACACTATAAAATCAAAACTTTGATTCACAAACTCCAAACTCTCGGCATTCATCTTGTACAATTCTACATTACGGGATTCAGCCTTTGATTTTGCCTTCCGTAGCATCTCAATTGAAAGATCGATTCCAGTAATCGAACAACCTTTTGGAATCAAAGGTATATCCAGACCGGTGCCAACCCCAATTAATAGAATTTTGTCATTTGGCTTAAAGTCCAATGATAATAACGCCTTTTTTCGGGCTTTAGCAAGGATGGGATCAAAAACATAATCATAAATCGGGGCTAAAAATTTATATTTCAGTTGATTGGTATCGTTTCTCATAAATAATCCCCCTTACTTACTACATAATATCCAGATTCATTTTTTCACCATTGGTTAGTTTCCCAAACTCTTCGGCCAACTGCTCCATCTCCCGCCGGGCCTTATTCGCATGCTTCGCCATGATGTTCTCCGCAAATCGGGTGCGAAACAATATTTTTAAAAAAGGCATTAAGATATATTCGGGCAATAACCAAATTTTTAATCGGACCGGAGTTATTGGAATCCCAAATTTTTTGAATGCCGCAAAATTTTTGCGGATGGCGAAAAGCAGATTATGTATCATTTCGGATCGCCGCGCCAGTTGATAAATATCACCGTCCGCCGCATAAATTGCATTAGCCACCGGGCTTACCCAGGCCACATGGGTCTTTTGCCAGGCATCAATATTCCGGGATAGGGCCACTGAAAAACCAGCCTCATGAAACATCGAACCAATTGCTTTTATTCTCGAAGTAATTTCACCATTAATTTCTCCAAACGTCGTTGGCTGAAATATTCCCGGCGCCAATGTATAACGGACTGTAAAACCATCCAGTTCCCGCCCGCGCCGGGGAATCCGATACAAACTCGGTCCTCCAAAGCCTCTTTTAATTCCTTATATCCCAAGGGATTATTGACCATGACTAAAATATGGGGCGAACCATTCGCCGCCAAAATTGGAATGATGGCCGCCAATTGTTCCCGGCGCACCGGAACTATAATTAAATCGTAGCAATCTTCCGGACCCAACACTTCAATTGCTTTTACTCGCGAAACACTTTGAAAACCGGAGTTCATTTTTTGAAGTACAATTCCCTGCTCCTGCAAATCCTTGAGCCGCCTTCCCCGGGCTAAAACGGTAATATCATGGCCGTGTTCATGGAAACGGGCGGCGTATAAGCTTCCAATCACTCCAGCTCCGTAAAAAAGATTTTTCATTGGCTTTATTCCATTCATCATATCACCTACTTCAAAAGGATTGAATCAAAAACTTATCCTAAATCTCACCAGATTCGAGGTATTAACCGGTATTTTGCCTTTTCAATATACGCACAATACCCTGGCAACTCTTCTTGAAGCACGTTCTCTTCATTGATGATTCTAGCGCCAATCAAAAGAATAATAAAAACACTTGGAATCAGCGCCGCCCAATACGAGCCTAATGCCAACGAACTAAAGATAAAAATTAACAATGATGAAACATACATTGGATGCCGCACCACGGCGTAAGGACCGGTGCTAATTACTTTTTGTTCTTCAGCGACTTCGATCACGCGCGACGCATAGCGGTTTTCTTTTATTACTAAAATAAACAGCAAGTATCCTAAAAAGATAAGTATATCCGCACAAATAACGATAATTACCGATACATCCGACCATCCGTAACGCTTATCAAAACCAGGGATCAGGAATAAGACGATATAAAAGATAAATGACAGTTTGACAATTAACTTTTGCTCAGTCTCTTTTTCTTTCATCTTCATCCGGCGTTCCAAAAGGTCGGGAGCTTTCATTAACAGATAAAGCATGGTTAATGTCGCCGGTGTAATTAAAATAACCATATAAACCCACGCTTGCCAGTAATCAAAAGTTCCGGCGGGAAGAAAAAAGACAGCGCCTAATAATACCACCGCCATGAGAAGTCGAATCAACACTTTCTTCAATAATTGCTTTCGGTTAACGCTTAAAGGGTCTGTTGAATTTTTAGCCGCCATTTTTGTTTGTTGCCGGTTCATCCCGAAAACCTCCTTTAATTATTGATAGCAATCACGATGGCCTTTCGTTTTCCTTAAACAAATTCACATTTCACGATTCGAAAGAGATGCTTCAAAACAGGGATAAAACGAAACAGGTTAGCGATACCATACCGTCTTTGAAAATGATCGTAATAACGCCACTCTTCAACGATCCGGCAGCCGTTATTTTCGTTAATCAGTCCCGTACTATCATTAATTCCCCATTGAAAGACCGTATCCGCCTTTTTTAGCATCCGAATGAAATTCCGGTTGGCCAAAACTTCACTACAAAGGTCAAACGCCAATAATGCTCCCTGAATCTTTTTACTTATTGCCTTTAACATTGCAATTACATCTTCTTTATCAAGGTACATTAACACTCCCTCGGCGACCAACATTGTTTTACCTTTATTTATTGATAAAACTTCATCAATCCAAGTTAGATCAGTAATTGACTTGCCCAACATATGATAACGGGAAGTTTCTTTGACAAGCTTCTTTTTGAGAGCAATTACTTCCGGTAAATCAATATCAATCCAGGTTATACGACGATTATCAAGCCGGTAAAATCGCGGATCGAGACCACAACCCAAATCCACCACCAATCCATCGGGATTTACGGTCATAAACTCTTTAATATATTGATCAATCTTTTTCGTCCGAAAGAGAGCGGCAGTTGCTGAATGCTTATTTATTTTAAATTCACTTTCATCAAGATTTAAACTCTCAAAGATATCTTTGGCTAGTTGATCTTTAATAATGGATTCCTTTTGGTAATACTCATCTTTTTTAACTTTCAAAGCCGCCAAAAGAGTTCTTTCCACCCCTTTTAATTCAGTAATACTTTCCATGTCCATACCTCCTTAAATCTTGTTATTTCCCGTTATACTTGGTTTTTCGAATTATTTTTACTACTTCCCACCATACAGTAGATAGGAATGCCACCCCAATAGCTGCTATTAATTGAGTAAAACTCAAAGCGGTAGTTTTTACCACTGTTTGAGCTACCGGGAGATAAATCACCAATGCGAGTCCGGCTAAAATTCCCAAATTAACAAAAGACATTACTTTATCTTTAAAGTGAAAAATGTTAGTAACTGTAACTTCACGATTGGACTGATTAACATAAACTAGAAAGAGATTGGCAAAAATTAAGATTGTTAACGAGAAAGTCCGGGCCGCGTCAACCGTCCAATGATTATTGATTGCAAATATATATGAACCAAAAGTAGCACTAAAAATTACTAGCCCTTGTAAAATAGCTTTCATTATTAATCCCCCGGTAATCAATGACTCCTTGGGTGAACGTGGTTTTCGTTCCATAATCCCCGGTTCTATGGCTTGCCGTTCGAATATAATGGAACAAGTGGGATCAATGATTAATTCCAACAAGACAACATGAATCGGGAACAGCAGCCCTGGCAGATGCAGCAAGGGAGTTAATAAGGCCAGAAGCGCAATCGGGATGTGGATAACAAAAACATAACCAATGGCTTTCTTGATATTATCGTAGATCCGGCGTCCATCCTTGATGGTATCCACGATGGTGGTAAAATTATCATCCAACAAAATCATATCCGCTGCTTCTTTGGCCACGCCGGTACCGCGTTTGCCCATGGCGATTCCGATATCCGAGATTTTTAAAGCTGGAGCGTCATTAACCCCATCACCGGTCATGGCTACTGTTTCGCCATTTTCTTGCAAGGCTTTGACAATCCTCATCTTATGGCGGGGAATCACCCGGGCGAATATATTGGTGTTTCTTACCCGCTGCTTTAGCTCTTCATCAGTAAGGTGATCCAGTTCTTGACCGGTAATCACATTCTCCGGATTTTGAATCCCGATTCTCCCGGCGATAGATTTCGCGGTAATGCCATTATCCCCGGTAATCATCACGACCCGGACACCGGCCCGGTTACAGACTTTGATTGCCTCCGGAACCGTTTCGCGGGGCGGATCGGCTAAACCGATTAATCCCGCCAATTCCAGATTGTTTTCGTTTAATTGGTTGGGAATCACCGGAATGGATAAACGTTTCGCAATGGCAATTACCCGGAAACCCTTGGTGGCCATTCTTTCTTGTGCGCGCTGAACTTCCTGAAGCTCCGTTTGATTTAGATTGCATAATGGCAAAATACTTTCCGGCGATCCTTTCGCGGCTAATACCGAATCACCATTTAGTTTCCAAACATGACCCATCATTTTGGTTTCGGAACTAAAGGGATATTCAAATATTAAAGGCTGGGAAAACAATTCATCCCGCCGAATGCCTTCCGCCTCCGCCGCCACTAAAATCGCTTTTTCCATCGGATCGTAAGGTTCGGTTTCACACCCGAGAGCCGCCCAGTAGAGTAGATCCCGGTTGGCATGATCTTTAAAGCAGAATTGGTCTTGAACCGTCATTTGATTTTTGGTCAAGGTTCCGGTTTTATCAACACAAAGCACTGTAATGGCGCCCAAAGTTTCCACAGAAGGAATGTGGCGGATCATGGATTGCTTCCGGGCCAGCCGCCAAGCCCCCATCGCCAGAAACACCGTGAGGATGACCGGAAATTCCTCGGGAATCATGGCCATCGCCAGGGTGATTCCATCTAGAATGCTCTTGATAATATTCAAATTATGCTGGTAGGTAATGAAAAAAACTAGCAGAAACATGCCCAAACCAATTAGGCCGGTAACTTTGACCACTTTCCGGACTTGTTTTTCCAGTGGAGTGGGACGATCCGGAATGGCGATGATATCCTGGCCGATCTTACCATATTCGGTCCCTGAACCGATTTGGATAATTTGGACTATGGCGCTGCCTTGAGTTACCATCGTCCCGGCGTAACAGATATCTTTGCGCCAATGGGACTCTTTTTCCGCATCCGTGAGTACAGCCTTTTTCCAAACAACTTCCGATTCCCCGGTCAGGGTGGACTCATCCACCGCCAGGTCGAAAAACTCAAGCACCCGCCCATCCGCCGGTATTTTATCGCCTTCTTCCAGTAAAACCAGATCGCCGACGGTTAAATCACGGCTATCGATGGTAGATAATTCACTGTTGCGTATCACCCGGATTAGTGGCGAAGATAAATCCTTTAACGCTTGCAAGGTCCGGTCAGTCCGCCATTCCTGAAATAGATTGATTCCGGACATAAAAACCACGAAACCAATCATAATCAATCCATCACGGGCTTCTCCCAGCAGAAAATAGATTAACGCTGTTCCAAAAAGTAATAGAAACATTGGTTCTTTCAATACTTGCACTGCTTTACTGAAAAAAGTCTCTTTCTTCTCTGGTACAAGTTCGTTTTTCCCGTATTGGTCTTGCAATCTTTTCACTTCTTCAGTGGATAAACCGGTGTAATCCCCGTTAAAACCGTTAAATTTCGCCATGATGGACCTCCTTAAGTAGATTTCCAAAGAAAACAAAAACACCTGCGGGATTAATTTTTCAATTAGTCCCACAGGTGTTGATCTTCACCTGCTGCCGGTAACTGCTCCGGCCCAGCCCCAACATCGCATATTTTTTAAATACGCGCGTTCGCCTGCTCAAATTTATGAAATTGATACTTTCATTATAAGGGTGAAATTGACTTTTTGTCAATCCGAAAAAACACGTGCCGGTGACCCTTTCGGGATATCCTGTAGTTGGGGTTTTGGTAGACTAACAACCTCTTTTTTCATCGTCCACACCACACATTAAAGTGGTTAAGCGTAAACCATGCTTGCCTTCAATCAAACTTGTGACATTAAAAAGATTTTTTAACATTTGATCCGGGGCATTGGCTGATTCTTCCCCATACTTTACCAAATCACCGCTTTCAGCCATAATCCGTGCTTTCACCGCTTCGCAATATGGGGGAATTTGTGGTGGAATAACAGCGGGAACCATCGGTGGTCTTCCGGTAATACACTGATATACTTCTTGAAAATTGGCCGCATGCTCGGCTTCATCCCTGGAAAACTCCATATATAATTCACGAGCACGCTGATTCGGAGCTTGACTCGCTAACTCCCGATAATATAAAGAATCACTCATTTCATCATGAATATATTCAAGCAATCGTGACGGTAGATTTTGATAATACATTGTTCCATCGATCATGAATAACACCTCCGGAACTATGATATGCGATTGGAATATTAGGCGACAGGCAAATATGAAAAGTATTTAAAGAAATGCTATGGGCATACGGTCGATTCCATTATAACTATTAATTATTCTCATTAAATTTAATAAGAAACAAAGGGGTCAGGAAGGCCGGATAGGTAAAAAAATATTGAGAAAATTTTCTTATAAAGAGATTAGGCAGCCCGCGAATTACTGAGATCGCCCGAAAAGATAACCTTCAATATGATCAAGATCACTTAAATGGCTGTATAAATGAAATAAAAACTCGCCAAAACAACCAATACTCCGCAAACTTTACGAAGTACGTCAGCTCCTTTGCACTTTTCGGTCCAATTTAAATATTGTTGGACCTGCTTCGTTAATGTACCGGCTAGTACGATGACTAGGCAATGCCCTAATCCGAAGGCCAACATTAACATAATTGCATATGGTAAGTTTGTTACTGCCACCCGGAAGGCGACTCCTAGCATTGGAGCCATATAAGCAAAAGTACATGGTCCTAAGGCGATTCCAAATAGCAAGCCCATCATCAAAGCAGCCAGATAGCCTTTTTTACGGACAATATTTTGGACTGCCCCATCTCCCCAAGATAGTTGGATGAGTCCCAATAAATAAAGACCGATCACAAAGAAGATAATCGCGACGAAATAATTACCCCATTTTCCAATATCGCCCAACATCCTGCCCATTCCGGCAGTGATCGCCCCAACCGCAGCAATAGTGATTAATATACCTAGAGCAAATAGTAATGATAACCGGAAAGCTTTTCCGAGAGTAATCCGGCCTTGTTCATTGATAAATCCGATGACCAAAGGGATACTGACCAGGTGGCAAGGGCTTAGAATAACGCTAAGAATACCCCAACCGAAAGAACCAATTATAGCTAAGGTTGGAGTCGCTTCTAAGCTTTTTGTGAGCCATTCTAAAAGAGATAACATTTAATCAGTCTCCCTTTTGAGTTATAATTTTATATTACATTACATTTAAATTGGTTTGGGCTGTCTATCTCGTCTACTTTACACCGAACTCTTTAAGTTTGGTCATGATCTCGGCTTTGGGATAAAAGCCTTGATGACGGAAGATCTCCTTTCCGTTTTTATCAAAAAAGATTTGGGTGGGGATGGCGAAAATTCGGTTTTTCTCGGCCAAGTCGCCTCTCTTATAAACATCTACAAACTGGATATCAACTTTCCCCTGTAACTCTTTGGCCAGCTCTTCGAGAATCGGCACCATCATTTTACAGGGAATACAAGTGGTAGCTCCCAACTCCATGATCATCAAACGCTTGTTTATACCGGGCTCCAAAAAGTTCTTGCTGGCGTCAATTACTTTTCCGGTTTCCTGTTTCGTATCGGCCATAACTTGCCCGGAGTTTTGAGTAAAGATATATGCGCTATAATAAATTCCACTTCCAAACAAGATTGTAATCAAGACAATTAAGCTTATTATCATAGATTTTTTCCCCATACCATAACCTCCTTTATTTCTTGTCAACAAAATCCTTTAGTATTGAAAGAGGCGGAAACGAGATAGCTTCAACCGGACATTCTGGTTTGCAACCGCTGCACCCTACAATGCAATTATAGGGATTTTTTACAACTGGTTTCCCCGCAGACGTAACCATTTCATAAGTGCCATGGGAGCAGAAATCAACACACACCCCGCAACCTTGACACTTTTCTTGATCAATCGTCGGATACCATGGTATTTCTTCGCGGGGAATCCCGTTCCATTTTACACTCATTGCATTTTACCTCTTGACTCATTTATTTAATTAATTCTTAAACAAACCAAAACCCAAACACATTGAAGATATATCCCATGATAATAATACCTGTAGTTACAATTCCCGCAAAAATAGCCAGTAATTTGGTTTTGACAACCTTCTTAAGCAAAATCATTGACGGTAATGATAAAGCGGTTACTGCCATCATAAAAGCCAATACTGTTCCGATTCCAACTCCCTTTGCAACGAGAGCTTCGGCAATCGGCAAAGTTCCAAAGATATCGGCATACATTGGAATACCAATCAATGTTGCAATCAACACTGAGAAGATATTCTTTACCCCAAGAATCACAGCGATAATGTTTTCAGGTATCCAGTTATGAATCGCCGCACCGATTCCAACCCCAATCAAAATATACAACCAAACCTTATGAATAATCTCCACCACTTGTTCCTTCGCAAAAGAAATCCGTTCTCTCCGGGTCATTTCCGGCAAATCGGCATTAGCCATCTTATTATTAAAAACAAACGGTTCAACATATTTTTCCAATCTCAACTTACTAATCAGAGTCCCTCCAATAACCGCTAGAATAATTCCAACCAGCACATAAGCGATAGCAATCTTCCAGTTAAAAATACTGGCCAGCAATAGAACCGATGCCAAATCGACCAATGGTGAAGAAATCAGGAAGGAAAATGTTACCCCAATCGGCAACCCTGCGCTGGTGAAACCGATAAAAAGCGGGATCGATGAACATGAACAAAAAGGAGTGATAGTACCTAACAAGGCACTGAGTATATTGGCGCTAATTCCGTTAAACCGACCGAGGATCGCCCGGGTCCGTTCAGGTGGGAAATAGCTTTGAATGTAAGAAATTCCGAAGATAAGCACTGAAAGCAAGATAAGTATTTTCAAGGTATCGTATATGAAAAAATGAACACTGCCGCCAACTCTCGTATTCATATCCAAACCGAAACCTTTTTCAACGAGCAGTTGGATTAAGTTGTATAGCCATTCCATTTTCAAAAGTTGGTTGTTAAGCGTTTCAAAGACCGCCCCTAGTATACTCATAAAGTTTTCGCTCCTTGTTAAAACCATAATCAGGTATGGTCAAAGATCAAACCAAAAAAATAACTTGCCGTCGGTTCTTTCACCATTAATTTTAAAATCTTTGAGACTTTTAGATTTGTAAATAAATCAATTACAGCAACCGCCGCTACAACCACAATCGCTAGTACCGGCTTCACCTTGCAAATATTTTTTGATTTCATCTTTGGAAGGAACCCGACCGGAAAATTTTACTTTTCCATCAATCACTAAAGCAGGAGTTGACATAATCCCATAAGAGAGCATCTCCTGTATATCGGAAACCTTCTGTACCGGATCATTGAGGCCTAATTCTTTAGCAGCTTCCGCCACTACTTTTTCCAATTTGTTGCAATTCGCGCAACCCGGACCTAATACTTTAATTTCCATCATTTGTACCTTCTTTCGTTAATTGATGAATATTGGAGACTTTTTTAGTGATACAATCTTCCCGGACTTCGACCAAATCTCTTTTATGCAGTCGCTTGGTGACATTTTTCATTTCCGGTAACGAGTTCATTGGTACCTCCATCAGCTGAACCCAGGTTTTATTAAATCCTTCGATTGTCTTTGGGATTAACGAATAATAAATCCATTTCCCTTCCCGCCGTTCTTTGACGATCTTGGTTCGCTTGAGAATAGCAAGATGTTGAGAAATACGGGAAGAGCTTAAGTCTAATAACGCCGCCAATTCACAAACACACATCTCCTGAGTCTGTAATAACTTAATAATTTGCAGACGGTATTCATCAAAGATAGCTTCAGCCGTTTCAACCAGCTTTTTCATGACAATCATCCTTAAACATTTTATAAATTATTAATATGTTAATTATACAATAATTGTTCAACTATCGGGAATAATTTTAATAAAGAGGGACATGTTTGATCCCTCTTTATCGCATTTCAATTGCTTCTCCGCAACATTCTTGAGCACATAGACCACAACCGATACATTTATCCATATAAAATATAATCTTTCCGCCTAATGGCTCCGTTTCATCCTTATGAAATGTACTTGCGGAAGTCGGGCACACTTTAATAGCCGTACAGATCTCCTCTTGAACATAGCATTTATGACTATATAAGAACGGTTTCATCGATTATACAGCCATCTTCTGATACAAATCATTAATCAAATCTTCGGTTATTTTAGTCTTCCCCTTCTCCAAACCCATTTCCGTTAAAACATAAACTTTTGGAGTAATATCAATATTTTCAACCATTTTTTTAGCACAAAGTAAACCGCAGCCGTCGATAGTAATTACTTCTTCCACTCCTTTGGCCGCCTCAATAAGGGTTTGAATCCCCGCTCCAATTCCCGCCAGACAACTGGCAGTCGGTTGTGCATATCCTTCCCGCCGCATTTTCCGGCTCACCAAATCACTGACTTCTCCAACATCGGAACATCCGGCACAAGCATAAACAATCCTCGTCGTTTTTTCATTCTTTCCATCGCAACATCCCATAAAAAATCTTCCTTTAATATTTTATTATGAACATATGAGAATTAATTCATATAAACACCAAAAAATTTTATTTTTTACAACAGCTACCCCGTTCACACATAATTCCTTGTTCCTTTAATGCCTTAAGCTTGTTTAAATCTTCGTTACCTTTTTTAATTTTAGCTACTTCTTGTATTAATAGACTTTGAACAAACGGAAACTGCTCTAAAACTTCCATATTTATTGAATGAAACACAAACTGTCCTTGTTTCCGATAGCCTTATCATAGTTGCCCTGAATCGAAACAATATAGTTTGAACGAATCAAGTTAATTACTTCATTGGGAAACGGAGCATAACCGACCAAATCACCGGTAGAAATAATAAAATCAACATTATCTTCTTTAATCCGGTTTAAAACAGATTCCAACGCTTGAAAATTGCTATGAATATCGCCTATAACTGCAAATCCCATGACTTTCCTCCTTCAGCATTATATTTATATCTATAAAAGGCTTCCCATAAAAATTAATATCGCGGAAACCGTTTTAACCACCGGACATATTTTAATCGGAATAATTGAACTTCTTGCTCCGGTGAATATGGTCAATATCGCCATAATTATCAAAATTCCGGCAACCGCTCTATAAACAATGACGGAAACTATATTTTCGCCGCTTCCTAAAATAGTCACTAAAATAACTAAAAGTCCTAAAAAACATAAGCTTAATCCTTCGGATATCCATTCCATTATCAGGATTCTACGATTTTCCATTGAAATTGCGCCAAATCCATCCGCCATCGATTTGGTTGGAAAAATATGAGCCATTCCCCAAATAATAATTAAAACTGACCCAATATATAATAATAACTCGGAACTCATAAAAATCACTCCTTAATAATATCTTCAACTATTTCAGCCACATTACCAACACAATGTCGGCAAACCTGATTTAATAAATCCTTTTCTTTAAACTCTTTTTGCCCTTCGGGGTTGGTTAATTCACATCCATTAAGTAATCTCCGGCAAATATAAGTACCATGTTTTTCTACAAACCGTTCCATTAATTCCCGGGTTTTTAAATATGTTTGTTCCATATAACTCCGGTCTTGATTTTCGCCTCTACCGTATTTCACCCCAATAACCATGATTCCGCCGGTGACCGCCCCGCAAACCTCTTCTTTACGGCCCATGCCGGCCCCAAAACCACAGGCCAGTTTCAAGGCCGTGTCCTTATCAAATTGAAGTTCATCACAGAATGAAAATAATACCGCTTGGGCGCAATTATAGCCTTCTATAAACTTGGCTTCGGCTATCTTTGACTTTTCCATTTCAATCTTCCTTTCACATTACCCACAACAAGGGCTATTGTTATCATCTGAAGAACACCCGCAACTTGGGGCGGTCCCACGTAATTTACCCATTACAATCGCAGCCGCACATCCCACTCCTGCTCTGACAGTAATTGCTTCAGCCGGACAATTCCGGGCACAGGCTCCGCACTCCATACAACGATCCCTATTTTGGATTTGGGCCTTTTTGTTATCTAATTTAAAAACGCTGTGCGGACAGACTTCCAGACACATTCCGCAACCGATACATTTTTCTTCATCCAATTTCAGAGTAACCACATTTTTTAAGTACTGCTGTTTCATTCTTCAAACCCCCTATTCAAATAAAACATCTTATACAAACAAACCGCCAATCATGAATAAGATCCCTAATCCGGCCGAGATAATCTGGGCCGGTACGACAATACTCATCTCTTTGACGACTCCGGAGAGAGAAGTGTAGGTAGTAGAGCCGGTAAAATTCATTGCCAAGAAAGAACCTATAGGAGGTAAAAGTAATAAATATGTTGCAATTTGTACCCAATTGACATTAGACAAAAATACCAACAAGTAAACTCCGGCCCACAACAATCCCAATAACCACCCTTTCCAAGCTAGAGCCCTACCGGGAATAACCGGCAAGAACACCGGAACCAAAACCGTTCCTACTAAAGCAGCCCCTAAAAAAGGCAGGAAATCAGCCCATGTTTTACTTAATAGATGATATGCTGTTAACGAACCACGGAAAATTATATTGATAACCGATAAAACTCCAAAGATAATAAGCGCAGGCTTTAAAGTCCCAACCAATTCTATCGGTGTTAATACCAGCCGGTCCCAAAAACCAAAACGAACTTCGCGCATAGCCGGAGTAGCTTTCATACCCGCTTTCAGATATGCCGGAATATCAGTTGCTCTAACCGGTCCGTACAAAACTGTGAAACCGGCTATTGTTGAAACTTTATGAGCAGAGACGCCCGGCGCTCCTAATTGCGGTAAAATCAATCTCCGATGCGATACTACCTCTGCCAATTTGGTAAGGACTATTCGAGTTATTAATTCTCTGGTTCCGAAAGTTCCTTTACCGGCTGCGCACCAGACATTGACCCCCTTGGTATCCAACACCAGGATCCAGAGGTTTAATCCATCTAACTCCCGGCGGAGCCGGTCGAAGCTCATTTTATAGTTGGCTGAAACCAGCACCGGTGATTCCTGATTCGGATACCCTACTGCATATAGTCCGGGAGAAACTTGGTAATCCATCCTGTTAATATTCCACCGAGCCTTCCAGGTCCCTAATATATCTTGAAACAATAACCTGGTTGCAATTTGCGGTATTTTCCCAACCGGAGTATCTATTTGGGCTATTATCCAAGGAACCGAGATAGGCTTATTTGATTTCGGTTGAGTGCAACAACAAGTTTCATTGCCTGTTGCCTTCCCGGTTGAGCAGCAAGATGATTGTTCTTTAGTTTTATCCATCTGTAGTTACTCCTTATTAACATTTTTTACAACATTCATTTTCCGACAATGCCTGAAGTAAAATTTGAAAGCTCTCAATAACCTGTGCCCGCTTTTCTTCAGGAATAACATTATAAATCTGTGTAAAATATACTTGCATACTTTCTTCGATCTCTTTAAAAGATCGGTTACCCTTTTCAGTTAGTTTGATAGTAATATACCGTCTATCTTCGGGAGCAATTTCCCGTATCACCATTTCACTATTGACCAGGTTATTAATGGTCCGGCTCATAGTACTCTTATCCAGACCCAAAATATCGGCCAGGTTATTTAAAGAGATACTGCCGGCCCGGCCGATTTCCACTATAGCATGACACTGGGCGAAAGTAACTCCACAGCAAGAAGATTGCAGATCATCCAGTACCCCTAGCTTTCGTTCCAATAGCCTTACAGACTCCCGTAAAGCTCCGGCACCATTTTGGTTATTCATAAAACCACCTCTTACTTATTGTAACATGAAACAGTTGTAATATGCAACTATGGTATAAACAATTTTTCCCTTCTTTACGGTATTGTTCTATTTTAAGCCAAACAAAAATTACATTCTTGACAAAGTTGGATATACGTAATATATTACTTATATAGGTAATACATTACGCATTAAACGGAGAACAATTATGGTGAACACCAATAACCTTAATATCTCAGACGGACAAAAATTTGTCTTTGGTAACTTGTTTCTTTTAGCCAACAAATTGCAAATTATCGGAGATCATTATCTCGGTAAAGATGATATGACCACCAAACAATGGTTTTTATCGGTGATAATTATGCAGTTTGGCAATGATCATCCGACTCTGACAGAGGTATCGAATCTTATGGGCAGCTCCCGGCAGAATGTAAAACAACTTGCCCTGAAACTTGCAGAAAAAGGTTTTATATCCATTGAAAAGGATCAAAAAGATACCCGGGCGGTCAGGCTGAAGTTGACTGAAAAAAGCCGTACTTTCTGGGAAAAGCGCCAGACTCAGGATGACCAGTTCATTACCGAATTATTTCAAGATTTAAATATAAATGAAATCACTACAATATCCGGGGGCATTAAAAAATTACTCCTAAAAATTGCGGAGATTGAAAACCGTTATTCCCAAAAGGGGGAATTTAGCAATGAATAATAAATATATTTTATTGGTTGCTCTAATCTTATTAATTATATTAGTCTTAATTTTAGTCTATCTTTCTCAAAGTCTAAAACGGACCTTTAAAAAAGAACTCCATAAAGCATTTGAGCTAAATCCAGCGGAAAAAAATATTTTAACTAATGATGATCTCAAACATTTACCGGAACCGGTTCAAAAGTATCTTAATTATGTCGGCGTGGTCGGTAAGGAGAAAGTAGCCAATGTAAAAGTGGTGGCTGATATGGAAATGAAACTGGATCCTAACTCTAATTGGCAGAAAAACCACGTAGAGCAATACAATTTCTTCGGTGATCATCTTACCAGATTATTTTATTTAAGCCTCAAAATGTTCGGTATTCCAGTCATAGGTTTGCATTCGTATACCGATGAGAAAGCCCGTATGTTGATTAAGTTGGCCGGCATTATTCCCGTAGTAGACGTCAACGGTCCGGAGACGAGGATCAGTGACACTCTCACCCTTTTAAATGATATGTGTCTGTTCGCACCTGCTACCCTAATTGATGAAAGAATTCAGTGGAAACCGATTGATGATTTAAGTGTTAAGGCAATTTTCAATACTAAGCATTGCCAAGTATCCGCAGTTTTATATTTTAATAATCAAGGAGAATTAATCAATTTCATTACTAATGAAAGGTACTATCTAATGCCCGACGGTACAAGTAAGAAGTTCCGCTGGTCGACTCCGTTAAAAAACTACCAGGAGTTAAACGGACTTAGATTGGCAACTTTCGGAGAAGCCATCTGGGATTTGCCCGAGGGGGATTATTGTTATTTTAAGTTTGATGGAATAAAGGAGATTGTATACAACAACAAACAAAAATAAGAACTTGCATCGTACGGCAAATTCTTATTTTAAGCAAAGTATTAATTTTCAAATAAAGCATAGAAAGCTATTGATGATTGTTGTATACATCAATTATTAAGGTCTAATTCTTTTTTAATTATAAATTCCTAATTTAAAACAATATTATATATTAATTTTATTTGTCCGAAGATTCATATTCTTTTAGGATAGCACTTTGTATTAACTCTCTAGCTTCCGACGTAATAGGATGTGCAATATCCCTAAATTCGCCTTCCGGTGTCTTTCTGCTGGGCATAGCTACAAAAAGACCGTTTTGTCCCTCAATAACCCTTATGTCTCTAACCACAAAAGCATCATCAATAGTAATTGAAGCAATCGCCTTCATTTTACCGTCTGAATTAACTTTCTTCAGGCGTACATCAGTGATGTTCATCGACCCACTCACCTTTCTGTTCTTGTCTCAAAGAAAACTCATAGAAGTATTTATAATTTCAATAAATTTTTAAAAATTCCTGCTGTCAATAAGAAATTTTTGCTATTTTTTTCTATGATGGCCAATTCTACCAATTAAACCATTCGTATAAACTTAACAAAGTGGTTATTTTATTTATATTTTTGATAACAAAAGGTGAGATGTATATGGGATGACTATATATATTATAAAAATCTCGATTAATGTAATTCTGAAACTCCCTTAGATAATATTTCATTGGCTAATTTTAGATCACTTGGTTTATCAACATCAATGCCAACCTCCGGGAAAGGAGAAATTACCCCAACCGCATTAAAATTAAACATTTTACTGACACGTTCTTCAATTTCCCCGATGGTAAGTTTACCGATTAATAATAAAAATAAGCATTTCCAACCGAGTAATTTTCCTAATTGAATCGGCTTTTTACGCAAAGCTGCAGCTTTTTTAAGTAAATCACCATTATCTTTGATGATTCGAGGCGCCAATAATACCAAGTTACCACCTGTAAAAATACCTTCGCGTAATTTTACATAAGTACGTTGAACTCCGGGATATTTTTGATCGTTTAGTTCTTTAGAAACAAATGAATAGTATATATCACCTTTTCTTTTCCGGCAGCGCTCCAAAAAATCTTCCAAGGCTTCCTTAGTGATTAACGGTATATCTGAAGTTAAAACCAATACCGGGTTACTAGTATTTAATAATTCCAACCCATTTATTAAACTGTCAATTGAAGATTTGCCGGGAGAGGCTATTAAATCAACGCTCTTTTTAATTTCTTCCGAAAGCATAGATTCCGGCCCAACCACCACAATGCGAGATATTGAACTTACGCTTCGCAATGCCGAAATAACATAATCCAGCATTGGCCGGCCGGCTATTTCAATCTCTGCTTCATACTGAACGGGACTAACCCGTCGCAGTGGTCCGGAATTTAAGCCTCCAGCTAAAATAATGGCGTCCAATTCATTTACCTCCATAACTCTTATCATGTTGAATCATGTTCATCATACTGTTCTCAGCGTTTTCTATATGTTCTTGAGCAATTTTCCCAGCTGATTCACCATCTCGTGAGGAAATGGCCTCAACGATTTTTCGGTGTTCTTCCAGGGCGACCTTCATTCTTCCTGGATAAGATAAGGATGTGGTACGGAATCGTTGGATTTGTTCTCTCAAATTACTAATTATCTGTGACAACCTTTCATTGCGGCTGGCTTTATACAACAAAGTATGAAAATCCGTGTCAATCTCTACTACTTTATCCAGGTCACCTTTTTCAATTTCTTCCGAAATCTTAACCAAATAACGCTCCATAAATTCCAATTCTTCCTCAGTAGCACGTTCAGCCGCTAATTCAGCTGCTAAGCCTTCCAAAGCTCCGCGAATCTCAAAAACATCGGCAATATCCTTTAAAGACATACCGGCTACATAAGCACCCTTTCGCGGTATCATAACTACTAATCCTTCAAGCTCCAACTTTCGTATAGCTTCTCTTACCGGAGTACGGCTAACACCCATCTCTTCAGCCAATTGGATTTCCATTAAACGTTCACTGGGCCCTAATGTTCCATTTAATATAGCTTCACGTAATGATTCAAATACTAATTCCCGTAAAGGTTTATAATTGTCTAATTTAATTGGTACCAAAGGTTGTCTTTCCATTGTTAATTCCTCTCTTTCTTTACCTATGGGCACAAAGATATTTAAAAGGGAAAAGCAGTTATTAAATTTTTTCCCTATTAGTTGCTGCCAAGAAAATGCTATCGATGCTTATTGTTCACGTCACTCTTTTTAAAATTTACGTGGGTCAATGGAAATTAAAACAAACAACTTTAAAGAAAATAAGCTAAACAACCGAACCATTCCGACGGTAACTCCCTTAAAAATTGTTTAACCATATTGGTCGGTGGATTTAATGCAAAAACTGTCGGTCCGCTACCGGACATTAAATTAATATTCAAACCAAACTTATTTAAGATATTTTTAACCTTAACTACTTCCGGATAATCGGCTAATACTGTTTCTTCAAAAACATTTCCCCAATTGTGGGATAGTTCTTGGATATTCCCTGTTTCTAGAGCGGTAATAACTTCTTCCATTTGAGGCCGTCTGGTTATACTTTCCGGTTGTATTTTACTATAGGCTAAAGCAGTTGAGACGTTAATATTAGGAGTTACCACTAATAAATTACATTTTAAGTTGGAATTAATTCCAGTAAGGTTTTCACCGATACCCCGGGCTCTAGCAGTACCTTTTTGGATACAAAAAGGTACATCCGCCCCTAATTTAACTCCAAGTAACATCAATTCATCGATTGATAAACCTAATCCCCAGAGATGATTAAGCGCAATCAAAACACCGGCTGCATCGGTGCTCCCGCCAGCTAAACCTGCAGCAATAGGAATCTTTTTGGTAATATGAATTTTAATCCCTTTATTAATTCCTGTCTCTTGTAATAGTAAGTTAACGGCCTTCCAAGCCAGATTACCTTGGTCTACCGGTAAGTTTTTAACATTAGTAGATAATTCGATTGTGTCGGAATTTTCAAAAGTTAACTGGTCAGCCAGAGAGATAGTCTGCATTACTGAATCAATCTCATGGTAACCGTCAGGCCTTTTGTACAACACGTCTAACGCCAAATTAATCTTAGCTGGTGCAAAAAGTGTAAACATAAATAATTTTCAACCCAATTCCATTATAATGTTGTATATATTTGCTAAAAGCTCTTTAATTCCTGCTATTATCCAATTTTTTGCATAAAAGAGAATATTAGAATGATAAAAATTCGTAATAAAAAAACACCGGTTCCCCAGTGTTATGATATTAGTATATATTACCAAAAAATTTTTAATTAATATGGCCGTGCACCATGCCTCGACCTAATCTTCCCAAACGTTCCGAACCAGCCGGCTCCGACCAGGCAACCCCGCGGCACACAAAGGGTCTTACTTACCGCTGCTTCCTCCCGGACCTGACGGGGTTCATAAGTCTTTATTGCGTGGGACCCAATCCTCAACACCACTTAATCCGGCCGGACTTACGAAAACCGGCCTAAACATGGAGTTCGATCCTGCTTTAGCGGGTTGCAGGTTACAGGGCACCGCTACCTCCCCATTTAGCACGACCATAAACCTATTAAAATGAGTACTAATATTATATCATATCCACTTGGGTTATCAACTGTTAATTATTCCTAAATAAACACCTCATTTACTAACTCTGCAAATCCCTCTCCAAACTGAGCTTTAGCTATGCGATGAGCTTTTCTCTTTAAATCAGGTTCTGCATTTCCAACCGCCAGATTTAAAGCCCCAACTTCAAATAAAGGCAAATCATTGTATGAATCCCCGGAAACTATTGTTTGCTCCGGGTTAACCCCCATTTCCTTCAAGATATCAATTAAGGCTTTCCCCTTTGATACTCGGCTATCAACCAAATGAAGCATTACATTTGTTACCAGTAATGAAACAGGTAATTTTTTCTCCTCAATAAAATTTTGAACCTTCTCCGGATCTAAATCTTTTTTAATACTAATATCTACTATACGATATTGATTATCTTCATCTAAATTTATTGAAAAAGATTTTTGGAGTAATGACAAACTATCTTTGGCTATTTGTGAGTCTCCATTAAGTGTTTTTTTACCATTTATTTTTACTACCGCTCCATTTTCAGCAATTAACGGACCGGTGGTCCCTAAAAATAAAGATAAACTTTCTATAAAAGGCAAAGGCCTGCCGGAGACTAAAATTACCGGAACCCCTTTTTCTTCTAGTTTTCTAATCGCTTGTAGCGCTTTAACATGTAATCTGCCATATTCATCAGTAATGGTTCCATCAACATCGGTAGCCAATAATTTATACATTATATATCCTCAAAAAAATTTTTAAAACCAAAGTTCACCTAATAGGGATTTCCATAACTATTAAATTCCCTTATATTCATTTTCTAAAAACATTTCTCCTTCACCCAAACAAAAATTTTATTATTTGTTTACCTAAATTAAGGGAAGCTTATTATTTTCTTTTTGTAGACCAATTAAAAAAACCATAAACAAGACAATAACCTAACAATCCCTCCCAAATTGCAATTCCGCCAATTAATACGATTAAGTCACCGAAAATTCCCGGGATTTTGAAGAAATATCTTCCGCTAATCAAGATAATTCCAATAAAAGTTCTAGTTATCCGGTCTAAAGGACCTACATTTTGTTTTGCCATTGTTTACCTCAAAATAGTATAATTGAGAGAATAGGAGATTTCGCTTTAGGGAAGCGCTGATTAATTGAATAAGTGACGATTTTGTGCTTCGCAAAATGGCTAATACCGCATATTTGCTCGCACAAAATCGGATTAATCAGCGCTTCCTTAGAATAAAATCTTTTAATTTATTCTATCCTTTAACAAAGATTTTTCTCAAAATTGCTTGATGAAAATACCCGAATGTTAAATTTAAATTACAAAAAGCAATTGATTTTTTAAAACTATAAATAAAAAAGCTTTTTTGCCGAAGATGTTATACAGGCAAAAATCCTTAGGCTATATAAAGAAATTTATTTGCATGGAGAGGTGAAACAAGGATGGATCACTTAAGCGACACTGATAAAATAAATAAAAGCAGTGTAGAAAGGACTCAAATCAAGTATCGTTATGGGAATTTCAACTTATACAGTTATAAAGATCCTTATGGAAAAACGATACAAGTAGTTAGACCGGCAATCGTCAAAATAAAAACCATTGATTAAAAAATGTACCCTGCTTGTCAAGACGAGCAGGGTTCTATTTTTATTTATTTTCATTTGACTAATTCCGAGACTGGAACTATTTCTATTCCATTCTTGACAAACTCCGGTATCATCTCCTTAATGGCTTTAGCAGTACCTTCCCGCACATGAGCTATGCCAATTGCTTCTCCATCGCGCAAAGCGATTTTTATCAATTCCTGTATTGCTTCCTTTTTTGACTCCAAATCATTTTCGTTATCGATAAAAACTTGACGTTTGGCAAATGGAACTTGATAAATCCGGGCGAATTTCTCGGCAACCGATTTAGAAGTAGTAAAACTATCTATAAAAAATTTATTTTCTTGTTTAATTTCACTCATTAAAATTTTCATAAACCGTTCATCGCTGGTTCCGGCAGATCCCATATGATTGTTTATCCCGACAGCATCCGGTAATTCTGCTAAATCTTTCTTTAATTGCCGAGAGATTTCTTCTTTAGTCCAATTACGTTTAATAATTCCCGGTCCTGGGTTTTCAGCCCCACTTAACGGTTCTAAAGGTAAATGAAGTAATATTTCAAACCCTCGTTCTTTAGCAGCTTCAGTATACTTTCTGGTATAAGGAGCGCCAGGTAAAACTGCCCACGTTAAAGCTTCCGGGATTTTTAGCATCTCATCAGCCGGTCCCTTTACAAATCCTACATCATCAATAATAATAGCAATTCTAGCTTTTTTATTCAGAGGAGTCTTAAATTGCTTCAAATCATCAGGAACCTTATCAACAGGAACTTTTTCGGCTAATTCCGGAAGAAGTCTTAAGAGTTCTCCAGTATCTAATTCGGGTGGTAGCTGTGGAACCAAGCCCGGAAGTTTATTGGTTAATTCGGCAATCGGCTGAACAAGAGTCAATTGATTGACAGGTAAAGTTACTTGCCGGTATTTGGTTCTAATTTGAAAATGAGAAGTTAACCTAAGCCAAAGATAATGATTAATATACCCCCATTTGGGTGTATCTGTAATAAAACCAACTGAATTATTCAGTGACTGCCATTCTGAACCCAGACGAAGCAATTCTTTTTCATCGGCCCCATCAGGTAAAACTATAGTGTTATATGAGCTTACCCATTTTATTTTTACAACCCCTTCTTGTCGTTTCAACAATTGTTCATCCCGAAGTTTATAAATATTTTCGGGTTTATAACCGCTTTTTATTAAAGAATTTTGCCAGTACTCCTCTAACTGATTCACTTTATACCGTAAATCTATTTCTTCTAAATTATCGTTTTTAAGATTGTTAATTATCTTACCTGAAGCAGGAATAGCTTGCGGCCAAAATGTTACTAACAACAATAATCCGGTAAAAGCCAGATAAAAAAGCAGGGCCGTCTGAGTATTGGATGATAACGGCCTCATAAAGTCACCTCTTTAAGTTCAGTTTAGAGTTTACAGTTGAGAATTTAAAGTTAAGAAAACAAAAACTACCACGCATTGAAAACTAACTTTGGGAGGACTTCTAATTACTACTATCAAAGGTTAAAGTAGTAACTATCAACTATACACTATAAACTTTCAACTAGTTTTAGCTTGCTAAGCGGTTTTGTTCCTTGTTGCTCTGCGAACGTAAAATTCGTAGAGCTTCTTCTTCTTGAAGTTGATACATTTTTTTGAAAGCCTCCGAATCACCGTTTTTTAATAAACGATCCAAGGCTCCCGGTATTTCTACGACTTTATCCGGTTGAACTCCCTTTTTATGAATATTAACTTTACCGGAAGTCAAATAACTGGCAATTGTAATTGTCATTGCAGTACCACCTGGAAGTTCCTTTATTTCTTGAATTAAATCCTTACCATAGGTTCGTGTTCCGACCAGAATAGCCCGGTTTTGGTCTTTCAAAGCCCCGGATACTATCTCAGCTGCGCTGGCGCTCCAGCTATCAACCAATATAACCATTGGCAGCTGCTTGTGCACATAATATTCGGATGATATTGTTTGTAATAGTGCCCCTCTCCGTTTTATATGCAATACGGGTGTATGTTCAGGTACAAATTGGCTAACCACTTTGATGGCAGCATCAAGCGACCCACCCGGATTAGCCCTTAGATCTAATGCTAAAGCTTTACAGTCAGGATTTTGATCAATTTTTGATAATGATTTTTCTAAGTCTCTCGGTGTCGTCTCTGAAAACTGTGTAATTTTAATTATTGCATACTTACCTAATACCGGATCAACTTGGAAGGCTAGCTCCACTGTGGGAACCATTATATTTTTACGTTTAATATTAAAAACCAGTTCCCGGCGTTGTTTAGCTTCACCCCTGATTACTTTCAGCCGGATTGATGTACCGGCCAGACCTCTTATTTTAGCGATTGCAACCTCGGTGCTAACGTTTTTCACTATGGTTTCGCCAACTTCAATTATTCGGTCTCCTTCTTGAAGTCCGGCTTTCTCACTTGGTGATCCGGAAACCACTTTAGAAATTAGTAGCTCATCTTCCTTGGTTATTAGAAATACTCCAATCCCTCCAAATGTTCCTTGGGTATCTTTCCGAAGTTCTTCATACTCATTCTTACTTAAAAATCTGGTATAGGGATCTTTCAACGATTTAAGCATAGCGGAGATATTACCTTTTTTCCAGTACACATCCATTAATTGAACTAAATTAACCGGCTGGTAATATGATAGCTTTACAATACTCATTACATAAAAAGCGGATAATAAATCCTTATATTTACCGTCGCGTACATTACTCTGCCACCACCACCCAAAAGTTCCCGCTAAAAATAAAATTATGATGGAAAACGTGACAAATCTAAATCGGAACCTTTTTCTCAACAACACCGCATCCTTTATAAAAGTAGTTTATAATACACTCAAAGGATCAATCGGTACCCCGTCTTTACGTACTTCAAAATGGAGGTGCGGCCCGGTACTTAAACCAGTGCTTCCTACTTTGGCGATTACTTCTCCTTGAGTTACCTTCTGTCCTTTCGAAACTAAGAGTACCGAACAATGCCCATAAACTGTAGAGATTTCATTACCATGGTCGATGGCTATCATTTTCCCATAACCGCCGTTGCGGCCGGCAAAGATAACTATTCCGGTATCGGCAGCCTTGACAGGAGTTCCCACGGGGGCTGCAATATCAAGACCGGAATGATATTTACGTTTCCGTAGAAGCGGATGATACCGATAACCGAAATATGAAGTAATCCTGCCGGGAGTGGGCCAAATATATACCCCAGTACCAAGTGCGGTCTTATTTTTATTTTGATAGTTTCTAATTTCAGCTTCCATAGCCTTAGAGGTTTGTTCCAACTCATCCAGGGCTTCTTCCAGTTTCCGGCGGTCGTTTTGTAACTCACTAAGCTGCTCTTTGGTGTCCTGAAGAGCGGAAATCTTTCTATTCTGGTTAGCCTCGGTTTGCGCCTGCAATCTTGAGTACAGTCTTTTTTGATCATGTAATTCCTGTTGCTTTTGGGAAATTTCCGCCCGTTTTTTAGCAATCAAGTCTTGTTGTCGTTGGAGCGTTCGCAAAATATGTATGTCGCCGCGTACAAAATCACCGATCATTTCAAATCTGGAGATAAATTCGCTAAAACTTTTGGCAGTAAAAAGGACTTCCAGACAACTTTGGTACCCATATTTATATATAGCAATTAATCTCTGATCCAGAACTCCTTTTCTGCCTCCGATATCAATTTTTATTCGTTCCAGTTCAGCTTCAGCATTATTTAGCTGGTTTGTTATTATTTCCATCCGTTGCTCGGTACGGTCCAAATTATTACTTAACCTATCTAAGCTGGAGTTTATCCTCTCTAACTCTTGCTGTGTTCTCAACAGACTTCCTAAAACTGTATTTTCTTTCATTTTAGTCTGGCTTAACTTCTTTTTAGTTTGTTCAATTTGTTGTTGGAGATCATCTTCGTCTTCGCTCCATCCAACTGAGGTAAAACTAAGTACTGAGGTTAAAACTAAAACCAGAAAAAAAATCCCCATTTTTTCTTTGGGCATCTCTAATAACCTCCCGGTAAAATACAGACGAGGCGAAAGATGACTGGAGAAAAATCTTCGCCTTTTATATAAGTTGAATAAAACTCCCATAATAAATATCCGTCCCTATCGGGAGTAATGAAAAGTTAATAAATTTAATTCATCCTATATACTAACGACTTTCAACTAACCTACACCCTTAAAAATTTCTTAATGGACATCGTACTTCCAATTGCACCAAACGCAAACCCGACAACGGATATCAATACAAATAAACGCTGGTTAATTACATTCTCACTTAAAAGGGGAATAAACGGGGCTAACTGGCGGATATATTGGAATAAAAAGTGATATCCCTTTGAGAGAAGAATGGCCGATACTAGGGCTCCACCCAATCCCAGAATAATTCCTTCCAGCATAAAAGGCCAACGGATAAACCAATCGGTAGCTCCCACTAATTTCATTATTTCTATCTCTTTTCGTCTGGCAAAAACGGTTAAACGAATTGTATTGACGATAATATATAAAACGACCAGCCCGATTATAGCCACTAAAATCAGCCCTAAAACTCCTATAATACGAACAATAACCAACATGGCTTCAACAAAGCTTTTCCCATATTCCACCTCGTCAACGCCATCAATTAAATTGATATCCGCTACTAATTTTTTAACTCTGGCATCATCTTTTAATTTGATATTAATCATATCGGGTAAAGGATTATCAGCGGTAACAAATAGTTCCTTAACACCCAAGGTTTTTTCCAGCCATTTGGCCCCATCGGTTCTAGAGACAAATCTGACGCTTTTCACTCCATCAAGTCTGATAATATTATTTTGAATCGCCGCCGAATCAACCCCGTCCTTGAGATAAACCCGTAATTCCAATACCCCTTTGGCCATATCGGCAAAATGATTAAAATTAGTGATAACAATATAAAAACAACCTAAAATAATCAATGATAACGATATGGTAATAACTGCGGCAATACTCATTAATCCATTACGAGTCAGCCCAATGGAGGCTTCTTTTACAAAATACCCAGCCGTTTTTATCTTCAAACCTCATAAACCCCCTTTTGCTCATCCCTGACTAGGTAACCGTTCTCCAATGCCAACACTCGCTTACGCATCCGATCGACAATTGTTTTATTATGGGTTGCCATAATAACCGTAGTACCCCGCTTATTAATCTCCAACAGCAAATCCATTATCCCCCATGATGTATCAGGGTCCAAGTTACCGGTAGGTTCATCAGCCAGCAAAAGCAATGGCCGATTAACTATTGCCCGGGCCAAAGAAACTCGCTGTTGCTCACCTCCGGATAATTCCGAAGGAAACACTCGGGCTTTGTCTTTTAATCCAACCAATTCCAAGACTGTCGGAACCTGTCTTAAAATATCCCTTTTGGAAGCTTCGATAACTTCCAAGGCGAAAGCTATATTTTCAAAGACAGTTTTGTTAGGTAATAATTTATAGTCCTGAAATATTACTCCGATATTTCTTCGAAATATCGGTAACTCACTCTCACGGATCTGATTGAGATTTTTCCGCCCCACATATACCCTACCCTCAGTTGGTAACTCCCGGCGAATAAGCAGCTTTATAAATGTAGTTTTACCGGCCCCGCTAGCCCCAACCAAAAATACAAATTCTCCCTTTTCGATATAGAGGTTAATATTATTAAGAGCGACTACTCCATTACCATAAACCTTTGAAACTTGCTGAAATTGAATCAACCATTTTCACCCCTGCTTAAATAACACTAGTAACAATAATAAATTCAGTATATTCTCAAATCGAAACTAACTTCGACACTATACTTTAATTTCCTTCCCTTTTCTGTGATCCAATATCTGAATCTTTTTGGTTCACGCTGGTTTCATAAATTCACAAATGTTATTTTACTTTATATTTTTATTTCAGCAATATCAATCTTAATTTCCAGATTTTATTTTAAAATCATTTAAATTTTTGTTATAATTTAAACATAAAGCTTTTATTAGCTTTTTAAACTTTATTCTGTTAATTTCTATAAAGTCATTCTCTTATTCTGTCGATTGTTTTAATATTGAGTCATTTTGAAAATATCTTAAATCTTTAGCCTTGTAGCAAGTTATGCGGGCAAATTATATTACAACATAATATATAATAGGAAAAAGAAGGGAGTCTAAAAGGATGGAAAAAAATATCGGGGTTGATCTTGGGTACGGATTTGTGAAAGTCAGCGATGGTAAAAAAGACAAGCTTTTTCCTTCTGTAGTAGGGCAGGCTCGTACTTTACGTTATACCACGGAAGAAAATAATGAGCAAAATTTCATCAAAAACATGGATGTAATTATTGATGACCGCGAATATTTTGTTGGTGATCTGGCTAATCGTCAATCAGACATCGTCCTTTTTTCACTTGATGAAAATAGAATGGATGAACAGATAAGTAAAATATTATTAGTTACATCATTAGCTCTTTTGGCAGAGGGAAAAACAACCAATTACAACGTAGTAACCGGACTGCCGGTAGGTTTTTTCACCGAAACCAAACAGACTATTACCCAAAGGTTTAAAGGCCGTCACAATATTATCCTAAGAAAAAATCAGAAAAATGATAGTGAACAAACTTTTACCGTTAATGAAGTTAAAGTTTTACCCCAACCATTCGGTTCTCTCTTTGATTTGATCTTGGATTATAACGGAAATTTAATCGATGAAAACTTAGCCGCATCCAAGGTGGGAATTATCGATATCGGGTTCCGGACCACCGACTATATTGTAGTTGATAACTTGGAAAACATAGACCGGCTAAGCGGTTCAAGTAATACGGCACTTAGTACCGCCTACTTTATCATTGCCGAGATGTTAAGAGAGGAGTTTAAAATAACCAAACCAATATACCAGTTGGACGAGATTGTTCGTAACGGTGTTATCCGGATATCAGGCAAGAGTTATAATCTTGATGAAATCAAACGCCACGCTTTTAGTATGGTCGCCGAAAAATTGATAACTGAAATAAACAGTTTATGGATTAATAAATGGGAATTGGATATGGTCTTTATTTCGGGTGGCGGAGGCATGGCGATCGCTGAATTTTTATTGCCGGCTTTTCAGAATGGTCTTTTAGTTAAAGAATCACAATTTGCTAACGTTTATGGTTTCCGAAAGTTATCTCAAAGACTTTTTGCCAACCGTACAAAAGTAGCGGCAAGTTTGGATATGGCGGTGGGATCCGATGAGTGAATTAAATTTAAATAATTATTATAACAGCGAGCTAATCTTTAATTATCTGCAACAAAATAAGAACGTCCTTACCGCCTACCTTCAAGACGGTACCAAATTGTCAGGCCGGTTATTGGGATGGGATAGTGATTTCCTTTTAGTTTTGTACGGCAAAACTCTCCAAGTAATCCCCCGCGAAAAATTGTTAAGATTGCAAGCGGAGTTGGATAATACCAAAGAGGAGATAGTGGAAGAACGCACTGTTATCTCCGATTTACCTAAACCTAAAATAACGCCGGAACCTACTGAAGGCAGTGAAATCAAAGACCAACTAATGGCCGATAAAGCCAAAAATGCTAATAAAGATACCCCTCCAACCCAGGACCGGTTGGAAAACTTAGTTCGTAACTGGTAAATCAATTTTCGTACTACAAAACTAATCTTTTCCAAAGGAGATGAACCATGCCTCAAAATCAAGATTTCCTTGAGAAAATGGCTCTTCCTTACTTTGCTCATTGTCAAGCACAAATTTCCCCACCTTTACATTGTATAGCTTGGAATAAGATAGCTCTTTCCGGCTATATCGATATTTTACTTATGTTAAAAAAGCTTGATCCTCCGGATAGTTATCTCCGGAAAATCCGCTCTTTTTATGAGCATTATGAGCAAGTGGTTGACTCTAACCCCCTTTTGGGTAATTTGGATACTCTATCCAGGAACCTGTCTCATTTGGATAAAACCAACATTAAAGCGGTAATTGTTTTTGCTTTAAAATGGAATAATACCGTTAAAGTATTAGAGGATCTTTGTTTTGACCTTATTTCCCAACAAAAAATCAATACATCGGAACAAATACATGAATCACTACAAAATCTTCTTTTTAATATGCAAGGTAATTCCGTCTTGCCTAAATGGAATGAGCTATTGGAACACCAACAATTGGAGCTGGCAAATATTCTTCAAATGAGAAATCTCCCGGCGGCCGCTTTATCAAAACTAAATTATAATCAACAATACGCTGCTGTCTTTCAAACTGAACAACCATGGCTAAAAGATTTTTTTAACAATGATAAAGAATTACAGGATCAAATATTGCTGCTTAACAAACACTTTTTACGTTTGATAAATTTGATTAACGAGAAAATCCCCGATTCGGAAAGACGGGTTAAAGCTAATCCATCCAAAGAAATTTCTGCTGCTCCAACCCAAGATTATCGTTTGGAATTAACCTATTACTATGACGGTAATGATGAAAGTGAATACCAAGCTAATTTCTTCTCCTTACTCCGAAATTTCTTAAAATAATTGCACTTTTCTATTTTAAAACATTTCCAAAATTTATAGTAAAAATTTAGATATGAAAAGAAAAAATTCAGGTCTGTAAGAACTTACACCTGAATTTTTTCTGTTAAAAACGTCTTAATTTGCCTTATACTCAATCATTTCTTATTATACATGGATAATTGGCAATTGAGTTGAGAAATATAAAAATATTTTTAAAGAACTTGAGGTAATTTAAGAGAAAATAATAGAATTTAATAGTTGACTTGTATTATTTATGCGTATATAATGGAAAAAACAATACATTAAGGGAATTAAATTGTCATGAGTGATTTTGAACATAAAGATGTTTTAACTCTTGAGGAAGCTAGCCAGCTTTTTCAAGTAAGCACTAAAACTTTTTTAAAAATGTTGCGGGAAGAAGATATCCCAGCCCGGAAAGTTGGCCGGGAATGGCGCTTTTCTCGCACCGCTCTATTAAAATGGATTGAATCAGGTAACTCGAAGGATTATGCATCTGTTGAGGCAGATAATAATGCTTATTTTGCTCAAGTAGCTCCGGTTTATGATGAAATGCGCAAAGGTTGCTACGGCGATGCTTTAAGAGAAATTGTCATCACCCGTTTTCCTCCCCCGGCTGATTCAATAGTTACCGATCTAGGAACTGGAACCGGTTATTTAGCCAAAAATTTGGCTAAATATGCCAAAAAAGTTTATGCAGTCGATTCTTCAACCGCTATGCTTGAAGTAACCGGTAATGACCTTGCCAAAGCTGGAATTAATAATGTTGAACTAATTGAGGGCGACGCGCACGACCTTCCATTGAAGGATTCTTCACAAGATATGGTCTATGCCAATCTTTTATTGCATCATTTATTGGAACCATCCTTAGCTATTAAGGAAATGTTCCGAATCTTAAAGCCCGGAGGCCAATTAATAATTACCGATGTAAATCAACATAGTTATAACTGGGTCAAAACCGAAAAATTCGACTTATGGATGGGATTCGACCATAATGAAATAATTGAATGGTTTCGGGAAGCCGGCTTTACTGATATTAACCTCTCCGATCTTGGTTGTAACTGCCGGACTTCCAACAGCGCCGGAATAACAGTCGATATCCCTATGTTTCTGGCAGTAGCAGTAAAACCAGTTTAGTTATTAGTTATTAGTTATTAGTTATTAGTTATTAGTTATTAGTTATTAGTTATTAGTTATTAGTTATTAGTTATTAGTTATTAGTTATTGGTTATTGGTTATTAGTTATTGGTTATTGGTTATTGGTTATTGGTTATTGGTTATTGGTTATTGGAATTATGGGTTTGGGTTCTTCAATTGTCAATTCTCAATTGTCAATTGTCAATTCTCAATTGTCAATTGTCAATTAATAAAAGAGGTGAATCATTATGGGAATGACCATTACTGAAAAGATTTTGGCTGCGCATGCCGGAAAAAGCTCTGTTTCTCCTGGTGAATTGATCAATGTTAAGCTTGATCTGGTTTTAGGCAATGATATTACAACTCCGGTTGCGATTAAAGAATTTGCCAAAATCGGAGTTGATCGTGTATTCGATCAGGATAAAATCGCTCTTGTCCCCGACCATTTCACTCCCAATAAGGATATTAAATCCGCCGAACAAGCTAAAATGATGCGGGACTTTGCCCACCACTACGGCATCACTAATTATTTTGAAGTCGGTGAAATGGGAGTTGAACACTGCCTGCTACCGGAGAAGGGACTGGTATTACCAGGCGACTTGGTTATTGGAGCTGATTCTCATACCTGTACTTACGGCGCCCTTGGGGCTTTCTCCACTGGAGTAGGTAGTACCGATATGGCTGCTGGAATGGCTTTAGGTGAAACCTGGTTAAAAGTACCGGAAAGTATTAAATTTGTTTTTTATGGTAAAATACCCCGCTGGGTTGGGGGGAAAGATTTAATCCTCTACACCATTGGTAAAATTGGGGTAGATGGTGCTTTATATCAAGCTATGGAGTTTACCGGTGAAACTATCGAACAACTTTCGATGGACGGGCGTTTCACCATGGCTAATATGGCTATCGAAGCCGGTGGAAAAAACGGAATTTTTGCAATTGACCAAAAAACTCTGGATTACATTAAACCACGTGCTAAACGCAATTATACTGTTTACCAGAGTGATCCTGATGCCGAATACAAAACGGTTTATGAATGGGATGTAACCAAAATGGAACCCCAGATCGCATTCCCGCATTTACCCGAAAACTCTAAGTCGCTCTCCGAATGCGGCAATGTCAGCATCGATCAGGCAATAATCGGTTCCTGTACCAACGGCCGAATGGATGATCTGCGTGAAGCTGCCATGGTTCTTAAAGGGAAAAAGGTGAACCCTAACGTTCGCTTGATAGTCATCCCGGGAACCCAAGAAATATGGCGTCAAGCTATGCGTGAAGGTTTATTTGAAGTATTTTTGGATGCCGGAGCAGCTATCTCCACCCCAACTTGCGGACCATGCTTAGGTGGACATATGGGTATTTTAGCCAAAGGAGAACGGGCTATAGCCACTACCAACCGCAATTTTGTCGGTCGGATGGGTCATCCGGAAAGTGAAGTATATTTAGCCGGACCGGCAGTTGCCGCCGCATCGGCCATCGCCGGTAAATTAGCTGGACCAGAGGAGGTAGGAGTGAAATGAAAACAATTCAAGGGAAAGTATGGCGGTTTGGTAATGATGTCGATACGGATTTAATCATACCAGCACGGTATCTCAATACCAGTGATCCTAAGGAGCTGGCTGCCCACTGCATGGAAGATGCCGATCCCACATTTGCTGGTAAGGTAAAATCGGGTGATATTATTGTTGCCGGAAAGAATTTTGGTTGTGGTAGTTCCCGGGAACATGCTCCGATCTCAATTAAAGAAGCAGGAGTATCTTGTGTAATTGCTGCTTCTTTCGCCCGGATTTTTTACCGGAACTCCATTAATATAGGTTTGCCGATTCTGGAATCACCGGAAGCCAGTCAAGCTATAGCCGAAGGTAGTGAAGTTGAGGTAGATTTAAGTTCCGGCCGGATTACGGACTTAACAACCGGTAAAGTTTTTCAAGCCGGTAAATTTCCTCCCTTTATGCAAGAATTAATTCAAACCGGCGGTTTAATCGAATATGTAAAAAAGAAACTTAAAAATTAAAAAGTACTACAAATACTATAATATTAGCTTTAATTGTCAATTGTCAATTCTCCATTGTCAATTGCTTTTAAGAGGAGGTTATTATGTACAAAATTGCTGTTTTGGCCGGCGACGGGATCGGTCGGGAGATAGTCCCGGAAGCAGTCGCTACCTTAAAAATTGTTGGAGAAAAATTTAATATTCCAATGGAATTTCATGAAGGTCTGGTTAGTGAAGATGCTTATGACAAATATGGCCATCCGCTTCCTCCTTCAACTCTGGATCTTTGTCACCAATCTGATGCCGTTTTATTGGGAGCAGTTGGTAGTCCCAGAATGGACCAACTCCCACCGGAATTGAGACCTGAAAGGGCCGCCCTTTTGCCACTCCGGAAAGAATTAGGCCTTTTCGCCAACCTTCGTCCGGTAAAAGTTTTTGAAGATCTCATTAGCGCTTCAACTTTAAAACCGGATATTATAGGTGGAGTAGATATTTTAGTTTTTCGGGAATTGACCGGTGGTTTATACTTTGGAGCAAAAAAACGCGAAACTTTGGCAGACGGTTCGGAACAAGCAGTCGATACCTTGGTATATTCCACTCATGAGATTGAACGTATAGCCCGGGAAGCTTTTGAAGCTGCCAGGAAGCGCCGGAAGAAACTTACTTCGGTCGATAAAGCCAATGTACTTGAAAGTTCCCGGCTCTGGAGAGAAACTGTAATCAAGCTCAGCAAAGAATACCCTGACGTTGAGTTATCCCATATGTATGTTGATAACTGCGCTATGCAGTTGGTCCGTTATCCAGGTCAGTTTGATGTAATCGTAACGGAAAACATGTTTGGCGATATTCTCACTGATCAAGCTTCAATGTTAACCGGTTCTCTGGGAATGCTCCCCTCGGCCAGCCTTGGTGGAAAAATAGCCTTATATGAACCTTCCCACGGTTCAGCACCGGATATCGCCGGTCAGAATTTGGCTAATCCGTTGGCTACTATCCTAAGCGCCGCCATGATGTTACGTTATTCGTTCCAACAGGATCAGGCAGCTGCTGTGATTGAGGAAGCGGTACGAAAAGTACTCGCCGATAATTATCGGACCGCCGATATTATGGCTGAAGGTATGAAAAAAGTCGGTACCAAAGAAATGGGACAATTGGTCCGCGAAAGGATTAAATAGTTTAATCTTTCAGCCTAAAATGGTATTGTTTGAGTAACTGCAATTTTTTCCCCTTTAAAACAAAATCTAAATCAATCGGGGCTGTTGTAAAACAAGCATTTTGCCGTTCGGTCCACCCAGGGTTGAAACCCTTGGATAGGCATAAAAATCATTCTAAAGCCCGCAAAACGGGCTCGAAAAAACTTCGAAGCATTACCCCAGCTCCATTTATGGGGCTTGAGAAAGCTTTTTTAAGCCTAGCCAGGTCCTTTAGGGCCTGATGGAAATGAAGGTATTAGTTTGTTTTTCATTATACAACAGCCCCTTTTTTACTAACTTAACTATATGAGAAGTTAACCTACTTTACTAAGAAAAGTACAACGGCGGCCTTTCTCCACTTCATTATTGAGCTCCCTGACTGCATCGGCTGCTGCTGTTATCCGCTCATATGTAGTATTTAAAACCAAAATACCCTTCTCTTCAAGCTGCTCCCGTTGTTCTTCCCGGCTGATAAAATAAAACTTTTCTTTGCTATTCAAGCCCACGATATACATTTTGTGCCCTCCGTTAAACTATTGTAATGTTATATCTCTATCTTTTGACACAATCCCAAATTAGCCTGTAACGTGCCTGTATCAGATCCTCTAAGAACCAGTATCGTCTGCCTGTCCTTATTTAATACTATGAAAGAAGATGGGAAAGTATGATAGATCAATTTATGAACATATGTTCGATAATATTATATCACATAATTATTTTTAGAACAAATGTTTGTTCGATTTTATTATAGATTGAAGGGATGATAAATGAACTCAAATTCAAGCTGTATTAATGGTTCGAATAATTGTGTTTGTATAATCTGGTGCGTAGTGGGTCTTTTTTTGGCTGCAGCTTATTGTGAACTAGTTTATGGAATTATTACCGGAGATGGGGGTACAACTAGTGGTGGTAGCGAAAATGGTTCATATGGGTTTTTCTAAAAATAAAATCTTCCGTTTCCGGAAGATAAAAAAGCTAGAGTTATGGAGCCGACAATCGGAATTGAACCGATGACCTGCGCATTACAAGTGCGCTGCTCTACCAGCTGAGCTATGTCGGCATCATTTAATAAAGCATTTAATATATTACCACAGATACCAACAGTTTTCAAGGCCTCAATTTCAACTAAATTTTGTAATTAAACTTTTGTCCTTTGTTTTAATGTTTTAATTCTCAATTCTCCATTGTCAACTCTCAATTTTTAATAATCTCCGCCACTCTAAACGGATCGCTGGTAACTACACTGGCAGCATAAAGCTCCATCGCTCCAAAATCGGTCGTTTTATTATTAGGATCGCCTCGATCAACCATTCTGACTATAGCCGGAAAGCCGGACCAATCCTCGGTAGATGGCCCAATTGGAGGTACATACAATGCCAGGTTAAAGCTAATAGCGCACATCCCCATAAATTTCTCCAGCACCCGGTGTACGGCATTATATAAATGAACTCCCGGTTTATCAGCTATTAAAATAATCTCTTTCTCTTTTATTGGAGTAAGATAGGCTAAGCCTTTTACACCACCTTCCCACTCCCAACCTAAATCAAGACTGGTATGGATTCTATGCAAATCATCAAAAAACGAATTCCCATAAGTCTGTTTATAACTTTGGAAGACTCTGCGCCAAGCCTCTACTTTGGGATAGTGCATTCCTTTAGTTAAAGTCATCTGTGAATGACCGTGAATAATTGAAGCGCCGCTCTTCCAAAGGCAATTCCACATAAAGAAGTAATATATGGCTTCCGATTCTTCTTGATGGGCCTTATGAGCCCATTCAAACCCGGTTTCAAAGTAATCGGTAACAGCTTCTTTATTAACCATTAAAGGATTATGTTCGTTGAAAATAACCAATCCATGGTAACCATCATATTTAGCTACATTGCTGGCGGTTATAGCGTAACTTCCCTTTACTCGGCCAAAGGTATCGGCCGGAGTCCCCTCCAGTGGTTTGCAAAAGGGGTCTCCAATACTATTCTCAATAATTTGGCGAATTTCATCATTAACTTTACAGTCCATTGGGCGGCTGGCCCGAATTTCGTTGAAAAGCGCTCCTTCCATAGTAAATAAATTGGTAACTTTAGTTATTTTTTGATTTTCTACTTTTTCTAACGAACCAAAATTTTTATTAATCCACCCTACCATTCCTTCAGGGGCTTTTAGTTTTCCAATTGTGGTATCAACCCGAAAATAGCGGTCAAATAATTCCCGCTCCGGAGTAGGTAGAGTATTTTTTATCTCTTCCAAAGCGGTAATTGCTTTCGAAGCCGAAGTAATCATCTTTTTCCTCCTTTTCTTCCCGGCAAAAATGTAATCAAAAGGGCTTTATAATTCACCACAAAGCCGTCCACGCCAGCTTCCGTTGCGCACCTGAAAATATGAAAATAAGGTTGGGTGAACAACAAACATCGATAGTTTTTTCTAAATGCTCAGAGAGGGCACAGAGATTCTAAATCATAAGCAATCCTTATTATTATTTTTCTCTGTGTTCTCCGTGCCTCTGTGGTCAAAATCTATTTATTTAATGCCTATTAAACGCAATTAGCCTGGTATATTGGCATATTCTTTGGGTATAGGATGTTCCGCTTTGTTGGTTAAAGCTCTACGATAAAGTTCAATATAATTTCCGGCGGATTTTTCCCAGGAGAAGTCGGCGCTCATCCCTCGTTGAATAAGTATTTTCCATACGTCTTCATAATGATAGTTTTCAATTGCTCTGACAATCGCAGTATACATCGCCATCGCATCATAATTTTTGAAAGTAAACCCATTCCCATTTTTAGTCCGGGGGTCGAAGTTAAAAACAGTATCCTTTAAACCTCCGGTCTCACGTACTATTGGTATACTACCGTAACGCAAGGCCAATAATTGCCCCAAACCACAAGGCTCAAAACGTGAAGGCATTAAAAACATATCCGAACCGGCATAAATTTTTTGAGCCAAAGAACTGTTAAAAGTGAGATAAATAGCAGCTCTGCTAGGATACTTGTTTTTAATATCCGTAAACAAATTATGATAATATTCGGCTCCGGTGCCCAATAAAATCAACTGAAAATTCAAGTAATTCATCATCGGTTCAATAACCTGCCCTATCAGGTCAAATCCTTTTTGATCCGATAAACGGGAGATCATTCCTATTAGTGGGGTATGGGCTTCCGGATTTAGACCTGCCTCCCGTTGCAGTGCTAATTTGTTTTGGAGTTTGAGATCAGGATCATGAAGATCATAATGTTGGTAAATATGAGGGTCAGTAGCCGGATTATTTACTTCATAGTCGACTCCGTTTAAAATTCCATATAGACGGTCACGTCTTTCCCGGAGCAGCCAGTCAAATCCTTCACCATATTCCGGTGTTAAAATCTCTTGGGCATAAGTCTCACTAACGGTATTGATTACATCAGCAAAAAAGATACCTCGCCCCATCATATTAATCTGATTATTCTGGGAAACTTCCGGCGGAATCATAAACTGATATTTATCGATTCCGGCAATTTCCAAAACCCTTTTACCAAAAACCCCTTGATAAGCAAGGTTATGAATTGTATACACCGAAACTGTCTTTTCAAAAAAGGGGTCATCTTTATAAATAGTTTTAAGCCAATTGGGAATAATGGCGGTATGCCAGTCATTACAATGAAAAACATCCGGTTTCCAATCTAAAGTTTTTAACATCTCCATCGCCGCCCGGCAGAAAAAAACAAACCGGTCAGCATCATCTTGGTACATGTATATACCTTCCCGGTCATAATATTTACTATTACTTACCATATAAACCGGAACATCTTCACCAATCCTACCCTCGAGTATAGAAGCTTTCTCGTTTTGCCCATTCATCGGCACGGAGATATCCGATAATATTTGATTAATATTAAATTTATTACGGTCAATAAACCCGTATCCGGGCATTACCACTCGGACATCATGGCCTAATTTCTTTAAAGCCTTAGGAAGCGCACCTGCCACATCAGCCAGACCTCCTGTTTTAGCAAACGGAACTACTTCAGCTGATAACAGTAAAATTTTTAACGGATTTTCGCTCATTATCTTCACTCCTCATTATTGTACCCACACATAATTCCACTATAGTTTGATCGGATAGTCACTTTTTAAACCCGACTTTGAGAACTTTTTAGCAATAATAAGGAATAAAATAATGGTAATTCACTTATATTTTATTTACGGCTGGCGAATACCCGGTAACCACTTCCCTTTTCCCATTCACTAACATTCCCAAAAATATCAACCATTTTCTTTTCAAGGCTTTTAGCTCCTTGTTTAGTCATTATTACCGCCGCCAACCATCCGTTATCTCGTAAGGATAAGTGCGCTTGTTCCATCAAAGGATAAATAACTTGTTTCCCTGCTCTGATCGGGGGATTAGTTAATATTAGGTCGAATTGTTCCCCCGCAAAAGGTTCAAATCCTTCACCGGCTTTAATCTTAACATTAGTTATACCATTATCAACGGCATTTTTGATTGCCAATTCAACTGCTCGCTCATTAAGGTCACTCATGTATATTGTAGCATTGGGGAATAATTTGGCCATCATTAGCCCAATTGGTCCATAACCACAGCCAAGGTCTAAAATTTTCTCTACTCCGGTTTCGATTGGGACTGAATTAATCAAAAGCTTGGTTCCGGTATCCAGCTTACTTTTTGAGAAAACCCCGGTATCGGTAGTCAATTTTAAATTGATTCCCCTCAATTCAATGGAAATAGACTGATAATGATGGCCGGACGTAGGATTGGCCGAATAGTAATGTTCGGACATGATACCACCTCAATAATATTATAAAATAAAAAATCCTTATTAATCCGTGTAAATCCTGTCTAAAAGAAGTTTTTATAGACAGGATTAACAGAATTAACAGGATTTTTAAAATCAATATTTAGATTAATTATAACATATTATAGTGTACGAAAATGCGTGCTTCGGCAAAGCTGGCGGCTAATAAAAATAATAAACCGTAAATAAAGACTTCCCGTTGATCAGGAGTGAAGCTGACCGGCCATATTTTTCTTTTTTGCTCCCATTCCCAGGTAAGCCAATTAGAAGAAGCCAGCCAGGTAAATTGAGTAGTTGATACCACTAATAATAAATAGGAGAACCAAACCCATAGTCCGTATCTGGCAAAAAGAATAAGCGAACCTAAAATACGTTCGGAACCGGTAGGAAATGGTAATGAAAGAGTTCCGGTAGTTGCGCCCCACATAATGGTATATAAACCAAAGTAAACTAAACCCATATTCCAACGACCAATTTTAAAATTATTCAGGAAGAATATAAATATTATTACAAAAACCAAATGATTCAAGAAGTTAAGGATGGTTTGCCAAAGAACATTTCCCCAGGTAGTAAAAGCCTTGTTGACATCAATGCTCCAACTGGCAATATTCCAAGTTTCTCCAAAAGTTTTGACGCCCCATGGACCGATGGTTTTAACAATCTGGGCTTTAAATAACTTTTGAACCATAAAGGTATTTTCCATTAAATTAATCTTATTGAATACAAAACTACAGAAAGCCCAGCTTGCAAAAAATATAAGCAATCCGAAAATTAAATAACCCCCGATTCGCAAATAAACATCTTCATGAAAAAGAAGATTATAAGTTTTTTTGCAAAAACCGCTGAAGCCCTTCAAAGACATTGATTTCTTCTCTGCTTTGACAACTGATTTGTTTCCCGACAGCTTCAAAATTTTTTCCCCCTTATAAATATTAAGAATAACTTAAAGAATATATTCGAACCGTTACACTATTAATTAATACAAAAGATTTTTAAAAACTGGTATCATACTGGTCAATTAAAAGTGTAAACGATTCCTCCCAAAATTCCTTAACATATTCGCCATTCTTCTTTATTTCCCTTCTCCTCCCATAAAAAAGACACCAATTCCGCTTTTTAGCATTTTTATTACATTATCATGTGGAATTTTTATAAATAAAAACTTAACATTTAAGGTAATTATAAAACTCCCTTAAATAAATAAAGGCAATAGATTAAACGATGATCATGGACAAAAGTTCCCATCATCTTATCTCAGCCTTCTAATAAATTATCTATACTCAAAATTGCCTATTTATTCTCTGACGGCGGAACTACAACCGGTCTACTCATCTGTTGATACAACATTTTAGCTAATCCAACCCCCTGACCGTTTTGAGCAATTTGCTTGGACATCTCTTCCTGAAACATGCTTTGAAAATAATCCCCGCCAAACCCTTCACCAAACATCTTAGTAGACCCTTGCATTACTTCCAGCATCTTTTGAACCATCATTGCCTCAAATTCTTGACAGGTCTGCATTAACTTCTTTTGTTCCGGTGTCATGTTTTGCGGTTTCTGAGGTTGATTATAAACCATAAGAATGTTATCATTTACCCGGCGTACCATTAAAATCCCTCCAAATTATCAGGTTTGATATTTTACTGAAATTCCAAGTCTGCATAAAGGGCTCCGGCGTCTTTAATCGCCACAATAATGGCAATAACATCTTGAGGTGTAGTCCCTACTGCATTCAAAGCTTGGACAATTGTTCCGATGCTGGTTCCATCGGGCAAAACAATCATTCGCCCCTCTTCTTCATTTACATTTACCGAACTATCTTCGGTTATTATTGTATCTCCTCCTGAAAATGGCGGAGGCTGTGAAATGTTCGTCTGTGAATCAACTTTAACCGTAATATTCCTATGAGTAACCGCTACTGTAGCAATTTTTACTTTATCACCGATTACCACGGTCCCATTTCTTTCATTGATAACTACCTTGGCAATCCCATCCGGCGTGACCGGTAGAGTTTCAATCTCAGCGATAAAAGAAATCGGATCGACACTCTTTTCTCGAGGAACCAACACTTCAACCAGTCCCATATCGATAGCTCTGGCGGCGCCTCTAGCAATATTCTCATTAATAGTCTGGGCCAATCTTGAAGCAGTAGTAAAATCCGGATTATTTAAAGCCCAACGAAGCTTTCCATTATGATCCAATTGCATCGGTACTTCTCTTTCAACTATTGCTCCTTGGGCGACAATACCTACAGTAGTAATATTTTTTTGGATAGTGCTTCCCTTTTCTCCGACTGCGTATCCCCCAAGATAAACCGGTCCTTGGGCTACCGCGTAGACTTTTCCATCTGCTCCGGTTAAAGGAGACTGAAGTAGTATCCCTCCCTGCAGGCTCTTAGCATCACCAATCGATGAAACTTGAACGTCAATGGTGTCACCTTGATGCATATACGGAGGCAAATTAGCTGTAACCATAACCGCAGCGATATTTTTAACTTTTAAATCAGAAGCTGAGATATTTACGCCCCATTTAGCCAAAGCATTTACCACTATTTGAGCATTTGCTTTAGAGGTGTCCCCGGTTCCGCCCAGTCCAATTACTAATCCCATCCCGTTTAGCTGATTGCTACGAACACCTTGAAGTCTGGCAATATCTTTAATTCTAGTTGAGACGAAAGATTCACCATATGTTTCTATCAATGTTCCCATCAAACATATAATTGTCAATGTTATAATTATCAGCCATTTTTGCCGGAAACTCATTTGATCACCCCATATCAATTACATATATGTTGAATTGTTTTTTGAATTTAACGTATTTCCTTAATTAAGGGAGTTTCATAATTACCATTACTAATAGTTTTGAATACAAATATATAGTTGTCAACCCGAATGCGACTATCGAATAATTTTTTTACTTAATTAAAACAGCCAGTGGAATATTTTAGTTATAATTCCGGGTTTCTGTGTTTCTCCGATAGTTCCCTTGCCTTGATATTCAATATTTGCACTAGCAATATAACTGGATAAAATAATATTATCGGACGAGACATCTTCGGTTCGGGCCATCCCGCTGACAGTTAAAACTTGCTCTTCCCCATTTATCTTAATAACCTGGCGGCCCTCAACTACTAAAATCCCATTAGGATTAACTTCTTTAACATGAACGGTAATTTTAGCATTTAGCGATCCTCCTCTGGAGGTTGAGCCGGTGCCATTATAACTGGAATCCCATGAAGCTCCCATTTGCGGCAGAGCATTTAATAATCCCGAACCCGGTCCGGCTAAAACGCTGCCCCTCTTACCATTGGAAGATGTTGCTTGTTGGGTTGCCTTCGCTTGTTCCTCTATAAGAATAGTTAAAAGATCACCAACTTGAAAGCTCTTTGGTTTAACTGCATATAAAGAAGTGCTTTGATCGGACCAGAGTGAGTCCGCTCTAGTCAGACTTGGAATTGATAATAAAGTAATAAACATCATTATAATAACAATTGTTGCGTTTTTTTTCATTATAAATTCACCTCCGCCACACCGTTCCCAATTACTTTTGCCTTAAATGCTTGGTAACTGCTGGGATTAATAATTGTAATGTCATCTCCCAGCCAGCCATCATCATTGGCAATCCCGATTATGTTAATAATCACATTTTTATTTCTAATAATTATTTTAACAGCATGATTTCTACAAACTAAGGGGATAGGTTGCAGAAGCTCGATTCTTAAGATCTCCCCTCGTCTAACTTTTTTGGTAATTCTGGTTTGAGCCGGTATATCACCAACGAACTCTCTTCCAGTTGTTAACTCCATTTTAGCCAAATCAAAGTCGTCTGGATTAGCCTCCGCTAAACTTGATATACCCCGTTTAGCTTTATAAACCAAGGCAATAGCCTTAATTCTACCACTAATATTAATACTCTTACTTTCGGTGCCTTTGGATAAAACTACTTTGAATAAAGCTCTTCCAACTTCGGGTAAATCTCCAACCGGAAATGCTTCAATCTTCCATTCTCCCCGGTTTAACCAGATTTCTTCCGGTAAATTTTGCAGTTCGATCCATCTTTTGATAAGATTTTTCTTTTTTTCAGTTAGTAACTTCCCGATTTCTATTTCAATTTCAGCTCTCCGTATACAGGTTGCTTCTGCTCTGACTGTTACTTCAGAGCCCATTTTTAAATTAATGGTTTGCTCAATATTATGCTGTTTAATAATAAAGCTCAAATAATCCTTGCTAAAAGTTCTAACCTGTCCGGGAAGCGGCGCAGCACCTAATTCTATTTCTTGTAAATTAGCGGTAGCCGCTTCGACTTCATTTCCCGATTTAACTAAATCTAATAAGGTTATTCTTGATCCACTGACAGTAACAGTCTCCGGAATAGTTAAATTCCATTCCGCCGATTGAGTTGCCTCTCCCCGGACTATACCCTGGCTAAAAATTAACAGTCCTAAAAATAAGCTAACCCTGAACAACCTTAAAGGCTTAATCATGATTTACCTCTTCAATCCGTTGGCGACCTGGAGCATTTCGTCTGAAGCTTGTACCGCCTTAGAATTAATATCATAAGCCCGTTGAGCAACGATCATATTTACCATTTCTTCAACTACCTTAACATTAGACATCTCCAAGTACCTGGAGGCTATCTGGCCGATTCCTTCAGTTCCGGGAGTAGAAATAACCGGTTCACCCGAGGCGGCGCTTTGCCGATATAATCCTTTTCCATCACTGATTAATCCGGCCGGATTAATAAACCTAACCAATTCCAATTGGCCGATATCCTGTGGGAGAGTCTCCCCGGGTAGCATAACCGATATAGTTCCATCTGCGCCTACTGAAAGATCAGTAACTCCTTCCGGGACCGTAATTTGGGGTTGTAAGTAATAACCTTCGGAAGTAACTATATTACCTTCGCCGTCAATCTTAAAAGCTCCGTTTCTGGTATAATTAATAGTTCCATCCGGCATCAGGATTTGAAAAAATCCATCACCCTCAATTGTCAAATCCAAGGGATTATCTGTTTGAGTGAAATCTCCCTGGGTAAAAATTTTAGTGGTTGCGGCGGCTCTTACACCATGTCCAACTTGTAAACCGGTGGGGATTTCTATTCCTTGATGTGAATATGTTCCCGGTTGCCGTAAAGTTTGATATAAAAGGTCCTGGAATTCAGCTCGCATCTTTTTAAATCCAACCGTATTTACATTTGATAAATTATTGGAAATAGTATCAACATTAAATTGTTGGGCCATCATTCCTGAACCGGCCGTCCAAAGCGCCCGCATCATAATAATCACTCTCCTATATTCCATCTGAATGAATAAAACCTGGTTTAAAAAATAAAAACTGCCCATAAATAATAAAAATCGGGCAGTTAAATAAATTTCCAGCAGAACCGTTTTCTTCTTGGCGAACTCGATTATTAAAATCAAGCAAGACGAAAACTTTTAAAAAGCTGGCTAAGTTAGCATGAAAGATCTCAATCGGTCGATCTTTCGAAAACCTCCGCAAGCGGTCCGGTTTTTTCTTTCTTAACTGCCATAATATTTAATTAAAAATACTAAGAAAATACTATTGATGCTTGTCGTTCACTCAGCTATATTTTCATACTTTCAGGCGCACAGCGGAAGCTGGCCTGGACGACTAATTAGAAAATGCTATCGAGGCTTGTCGTTCACCCAGCCATTTTCATAATTTCGGGTGCGCAGCGGAAGCTGGCCTGGACGACTACCTAGCAAAATCATTTACGATTTTACCTAATGTCTCATCATGTGCTGTTAAAGCTTTTTGACTAGCATCATAACTTCGGGTTGTATTGATCATATGAACCATTTCCCGGATTGGATTAACATTGGAACGTTCGAGAGCTCGTTGATGAATACGGAATTTTCCTGAAGGAACTGCTCCTTCCTCGTTGTTGTATAAATAATCGCCTTGCTTACTCATTCCCGCAGTGCTAAAAATTTGTAATCTGCTAATTACTTCGTCTCCTTGAATAATCTCGCCCTCCGGAGTAACGGTAAATATTTCATCGTTAAGTTTGATCGGTCCATTTTCGCCAAGCACGAAGTAGCCGTCTTTATTAATCAGATAATTTTCTTTGTTTAACTGAAAGTTTCCCGACCGTGTATAGCGAATCCCGTTTTCGGTTTGAACCGCAAATAATCCGTCGCCTTCGATAGCTAAATCAGTCATATTTCCGGTATCTACAACCGGTCCTACAGTAAAATCAACCACCTGCGTAACCGCCTGAACCCCTAAACCAAGTTTACCAACTTCATACGGCCGATGTTTGGAATAACCATTTAGCAAAATCTCGGCAAATGGAGTAGTTGTACAGTTATCGCGTTTAAACCCAACCGTATCCACATTGGCTAAATTGTTGGCGATTACATTTTGGCGGTCCATTTCCGCTACCATGCCTGTACATGATGTATAAATTCCTCTTAACACTTTTTCACCTCCTCACCATATTTCTAATTTAGTTATCGGAAAGCTTGAGATAAATATTAGGGATTTTTAAAATAAAAAAAAATTCCAGCCGACTGGAATTTTTCGAAATTATATTATTAAGGCAATTTAGTAAAAAAAACTGACGAAAAGCCTTTAATAAACCTATAAATCTGTTTCGTAAAGTACTTACCAAAAGTATGGCCAAATTGATGCGTCTGGGCTAGGTTATTTACCAAGCGGGCTAATTTTACGGCATCATGTCTGATTAAATTGGACTTGACAATAATTTTAGTACCGAGGGGAGTAATTCCTAAAGCTTCAATCTTGTTTAAATCGGCTTTAACTGGTTCAGCCCCTTCTTCAGCATAACGCTCTAAAATATCGGCCGGTATTTCTTCCGTATTGGCGACCGCAATATCGATTAATCCCGTTCCGGCATGATTGATAATAGCCTTAATATGGTCACTGGCCGTAAAATGGTCGGTTTCTCCTGGTTGTGTCATTGCATTACAAATATACATTTTAATTGCGGAAGACTTCCGGATTGCGTCGGCAATCTCGCGAACCAATAAATTTGGTATAACACTGGTATATAAACTTCCTGGCCCCAGAATAATAACATCTGCTTCCATTATTGTATTTATAGCTTCCGGAATTGGTTTAATATCGCTCGGTTCGAGATAAATTCTTTTAATAGGTATTTTGGACTTAGAGATTCGTGATTCTCCACTTATCACCGAACCATCGGTAAGCTCGGCATTTAATGTAACATTTTCTAAAGTTGCCGGTAATACTTGACCCTTAACTGCCAACACTTTGCTTGATTCTTTAATCGCGGCCTCAAAATCTCCGGTTATATCAGTCATCACAGTTAAAAAAAGATTTCCAAAATTATGTCCGGCTAAATCGGTATTACCACTAAAGCGATACTGCATTAGTCTCTCCATTAAAGGTTCCAGATTAGCCATAGCCACTAAACAGTTACGGATGTCTCCGGGAGGTAAAATTCCAAACTCTCTTCGCAGCCGCCCCGAACTCCCACCATCATCAGCTACGGTAACAATGGCGGTGAGATTGGAAGTAACCTCTTTCAACCCTCTTAAAATAGTTCCAAGTCCGGTTCCGCCTCCAACTACTACTACCTTAGTTCCTTTTGCACCCTTTACCCGTGGTTTAAAATCGTTTTTAGCTATCCAACCGACCATAGCCCAGAAAAAGTTGATAGTACTTAAAAATCCAATAGCCAAGCCAAGTAAACTAAAAAGAATACCGCCGGTTATTCGCCAAGAAATAGCTAAACCGCTTTCCCAAAAATTACTGGAAATGAGAATTCCGGTTATTACTAAACATAGAGATGCCAATAACCACAACAACCAAAAAAATACTATGAGATTAGGTTTAGATTTACCAAACATAACCGTTCTCCTTTCCATTAATTAGTATCAGCTTATTAGTTTAGGGAGTTTCATAATTACTTTTATTAAGATTTCGAATACAATATATAGTAACCAACCCAGATGTATCTATCAATATATTATATTCGAATGTATAATTTCATAATTATGAAAATCCCTCATTTATTAGTTATTACATTTTCCGCTTACCTGTTTTAATTATTAATTGTTCATTGTACATTGTTAATTGACTTAAATGTCCCGATGATCTACTATTACCCGGTAGCCTTTGGTTCTTAAGAAATCTCCTAATTTATTGGCTATTGTTACCGAACGGTGTTGCCCTCCGGTACAACCAATACCAATAATTAAATTGGTCTTCCCCTCTTTAACATATTGGGGACCTAAAAAATCTATAAAGTCATATAACTTGGATAAGAATCTTACAGCTAACGGCCATTTTAAAACATAGTTGGCTACTTCGGCGTGATTCCCGGTTAGTTCACGTAAAGAATCAACATAATGCGGGTTAGGTAAAAACCGAACATCGAATATTAAATCGGCATCAAGTGGTAAGCCGTTTTTAAACCCGAAAGAGACCACTGTTACCAGCATTTTTTCCTGTTGGGGAAGTTGACTGTAATTTTGATTGATAATTTCCCTTAAACCCCGGGCATTTAAATCGGAAGTATCAATAATCATAGTTGCTTTACCGCGGATCTCCTGTAAACGTTCCTGTTCAGCCCTGATTCCTTCTAAAATACTACCGGTTGAAGACAAAGGATGACGTCGCCGGCTTTCTTTGAAACGCCGGATTAGTACTTCTTCCCGGGCTTCGAGATAAAGTGTTTCATAAGTGAATCCGTTCTGCTCCAAATTTTCCAATGCTTCAAAAATATCATCAAAAAAACTGCCGCCGCGAATATCAACTACTAATGCTATTTTATTAATCCGTCCATCGGATTGTGCACATAGCTCGGCAAATTTAGGAATTAAAACCGGCGGTAGATTATCCACGCAAAAATATCCAAGATCCTCAAAACATCTAACAGTCTCGGATTTTCCTGCTCCTGATAAACCGGTGATAATAACAAACCTAATACTTTCTGACATAATAATATCAACTCTTTTCGGGCTGTTACATATAGCTTTTGTAATGGTTAAAATTACAAAAAATCTATTCTCTTTTTGGAGACTTTTTCCTGCTTAATTATTGACATTTACTTTACTCATGATACCAAGTTACACTTAAATATGTTATAACAATAAAAAACATGTTCAAAAGTTTTATGTCGAATAAACCTTAGACATGTTTTTATTGTAAAACTTCTCTATAAAAACAACCAGCAAAAATTATTAACTCTATTGTTAATTTTAGCCTTTATCCGGTTTAACATTTATTATCCGTTCCGGCTTTAATCCTGCCGTTTGTGCTGCTTTAACACCGGAATTTAGAGATCCTACCCGGTCCGGCTGATGGGCGTCACTTCCGATAGCAAACATTACTCCTTCGCCGGCTGCGGCTTTAATAAAGGCCACAGATTTACTCCCGTGTAAAGTATTAATCTCCAATGCCGTATGCTTTTTTACACAAGCTCTGGCTAACTCCGGTGTATCAATATTAATATTGAGCCCCGGATGGGTAATAATGTCTATTTGATTACGGTAGACCGCGGATACAATGGCTTTTGTATTGTCATTCCTGGCGATCTGTTTCAAACGAGGGCTCAATCGGCCGGCGACCCACTGAGTAATAAATTTAACTCCGTCTTCTACGGTCTTTGGCTTAATAGTAACATGAAACCCCGCTAATACTTGATCCAGTTTCTTTTGTAATTTTAACGGAATATCCAACTCTCCTTCATAACTAATGATATTGGCCTCGGTACCTGCTAATATGGTTAAGCCGGAAAATTGCCGTTCTACTTTTTTAGCCTCAACCATAATTTGGTCAAAAACATCCAAGCTGGTAGTGGCAATATGCCCCCAATTAGCCGGACCATGATCCGCGATACCTAAAATTTCTAACCCTTGTTTTTTTGCTGCCCGGGCATTTTCTTCAATGGTACCGGTTCCGTGCGAATAGCGTGTATGTGTATGAAAGTCCGCAAAAACCCGCCACAATGTTACCCCTCCCTAAATCTATTATCTCTATTTCTTAAGAGGGATAACCTGTTATTATTTAACTAAGAGAGTTTCAAACCACTCACTAGGACTTAAAAATTGTAATGCTTTATCCAAAACGTTTTTCAACTTTTAATCTATTCTGTTTTGCTGTTTATCCTCATATCGTTCAATTGCTAATCCCAACAAACGGTCAATCAGATCAGTGTATCCGATTCCGCTGGCTTCCCATAACTTTGGATACATACTGATTTTAGTAAAACCGGGAAGGGTATTTATTTCGTTTAAGTAAATTACTTTTTGATCGGTATTTACAAAAAAATCAACCCGGGCCATACCGGCACAGTCTACCGCTTTAAAAGCTTTAACAGCTATATCTTGAATACGTTGAACCATATCCGGTTCAAGCTCAGCCGGAATAATTAACCGGGAATCATTTAAAACATATTTAGCCTCATAATCATAAAAATCGGCACACGGTATAATCTCCCCCGGTACTGAGGCAATCGGCTCATCATTGCCAAGTATGGCGCATTCTATCTCACGCCCGGTAATCATCTTTTCTATCACGATTTTTCGATCATATTCAGCAGCCAATTTCATTGCGGCTACTAATTCTTCCTGATTATGTGCTTTGGAAATGCCTACACTGGAGCCTAAATTAGCCGGTTTAACAAAGCATGGAAAGCTTAATTTCCGTTCTATTTCTTCCTGAATCCGTTTATGATTACTTGACCATTCTTTTCTAAGATAAACTAGATAATCACCAACCGGCAGACCGCTTTGTTCAAAAACAGCTTTCATAACCGCCTTATCCATCCCAACCGCTGAAGCTAAAACACCACCGCCAACATAAGGGATTCCTGCCAGTTCCAATAGACCCTGTATTGTCCCATCTTCTCCAAAAGGCCCGTGTAAGACTGGAAATATTACATCAACCTGGTCCCGCAAGCCTGACAGAATCTCCCCTTGCTGAGTTTGATTCACTAAAGCAAATTGTTCCGATCTTTTTCCTTCGCCAAGTAGGCGTACTTGAAGTTCCTTACTTTCAACCAAAGGGATAGGTGATTGCCCCGGTAACCATCGTCCTTCTCTTGTAATACCTATTGGAATTACCTCGTATTGTTGACGGTTAATAGCCGTCATTACTGAATTAGCCGATAAAACGGAGACTTCATGCTCTCCCGAACGGCCTCCATAAACCAAACCCACTCGAATTTTCCCCAAAGGCAACTCCTCCTAATTCCTGTATGTTTTAAGCTTTTTATGTGTAACCTTAATTTGCATGAGCGATAATATATGTAGTGATATACATACTTTAGACTATCAACATATAATATCGCGAATTTTAAATTAATTGACAACGTAAAAAGCTCATTTTTTATTATAGTGAATAATTATAACATGCATTCTTGATTAAACAAAACTTTCCTTCAATAACTTAAACTTTCCATAAAAAATATACAATCCCCCAAAACATTTATCTGTCGATTATAATGTAGCTTACTTAAAAAAAGACTGCCATATATCGCAGTCCTCTATATCTCTATTAATTCTTGCCTTATTTGCCGGAACTCTTCTATAGAGATCTCCCCTTTGGCCAATCGCTGTTTGGCAATGAGAATCGGAGATTCAACCAATACCGGGTTTTTAAGTATTTCTTTTCGTTTTCGCCATCTGTTCCCAGCAAATATTATTAATAAAAAAGCCCCACCGAGATAAAACAGCCAACTCTTATTTGGCCAGGGCGCTTCAGTAAGATACTCCCATATTTTAATTGCTAAAGAAGGTATAAATAGAAAAATAATTGAGAAACTGCCGACCCAAACAATTCCCCGCAATTTTCCAATCATTTCATCACCTCCCTTATAAAATTGTGAAATTCAAATCCTACATTAGGACTGTGAATTTTAATTAAATAATTTTCTTTATTTTTATATTATTACAAAAGCCTCCTTTTTTATCCTTCCTTGGAAAAAATAAAACAGAGAAGCTCTCTGTTTTTTAACATCTATATTCCCAATACGGCTTTCAAGGTATTCATAACTTTATCTTCCTCGTATGGTTTGACGATAAAATGTTTTGCTCCGGCTTGAATAGCTTCCATAACTACTTCTTTTTGCCCCAAAGCGCTACAGACTACAATATTGGCGTTAGGATCAAACTCTAGGATTTTTTTAGTAGCAGTTATTCCATCCATCCCGGGCATGGTAATATCCATAGTGACCAAATTCGGCTTTTCAGTTTGATATATCTGAATTGCTTCTTCACCGTTTTGGGCTTCAAAAATAATCGTTACTCCAATTAACTCAATTAGTTTTTTTAACATCGCCCTGGCCAGAACCGCATCATCTACTATTAATGCTTTCAATTTCCGCACCTCTCATTTTCCTGTAGCAAATAACCCCAGTTATTTATCTCTTGAGCTATTTCATTCAGTGCTACGACTTTAGAAACAGCGCCGATCTCGATAGCTTTTTGAGGCATTCCAAAAATTACTGATGTCTTTTCATCTTGAGCAATTGTATAAGCTCCTTTATTAAACATCTCCTTAAGTCCTTTTGCTCCGTCATCCCCCATACCCGTTAATATAATCCCCATTGAGTCAGCTCCGGCTTGGTTGGCAATTGATTGGAATGTATGATTTATTGACGGGTTATATAGCGAATAATTAAGTTGTGGTTCGATTTTTACCATATACTTAGAACCGACCTTTTTAATAGTTAAATTTTGTTGCCCCGGGACTACTAATCCGGTTCCTTTATGGATATATTCTCCATTTTCGGCTTCCTTGATATGTAAAGAGCTTATTTGGTCTAGTGTTCTGGCAAACTCTGCGGTAAATACCTCCGGCATATGCTGTATTATAATAATTCCAGGTAAATCAGGCGATAAATCCTTAAATATTTTTTCTAAAGCAACGGTTCCACCGGTTGAAGCACCGATAGCGATTATCTTATCAGTAGTTTTATTATTCTTTGGCTTAGAAACTACTTTGGAGATAGATTTATTTTTATTCGATATACTACCAGTTAGATTGGCATAAGCTGCTATTCTAATTTTAATTACTATTTCTTCTTCGATATGTTCTAACCTTTCCTTATAACCAATCGCCGGTTTGGCAATTACCTCAACCGCCCCAAATGATAACATTTTTAAAGCTGAATCAGTATTATTTTTAGTTAAAGGACTAATTATTACTACCGGAATAAATTTAAAATCACTTAGATAATTGAGAAATGTGACTCCGTCCATTTTAGCTAATTCAATATCCAGAACAATAACATCAAACACTTGAGTTTTTAATAACTCCAATGCTTTTAACTGATCACTTACCGTAGCTGTTACTATTAAATCTGTTGTTTTATTTATAATATCCTTTAGAAATTGACGCACAAATGCTGAATCACTGATAACTAGAACCTTTTTTTTATTCATCTAGCTCCCACTGAATTAATCATAATATTTGTATTATTTTTTTTGATAGATACAATTTTTGATTATTGACCAACTGTTATTATTAAAGGTATTTATTGGTTCGGATTGTCCTAAAAAGAGATATCCTCCGGTATTTAAATAAGTATAAAACTGTTCCAGAACTTTTTGCCGGGATTCTTTCCCTAGATAAATAAAGACATTACGGCAGAGAATAATATCAAATTTGATATGAACGGGAATGTCAAAACTCTGGTTAAGGTTTATCTTTCGAAAAACTATCTGTTTTCTTAATTCGGGAGTAACCTTATATTGTCCTTTTAAATTTTTATCCGTAAAAAAATACTTTTCTCTAAAAGAGACCGGAACATCTTGTAACCTATCTCCAGGATAGACCCCTTTCATCCCTTCTTCCAGTTTTCTGGTACTGATATCTGAAGCTAGAACTTTAATATCCCAACTTTGGCCAAGCGCTTCATTTAAAACAATTGCCAATGAATAAGCTTCTTCTCCGGAGGAACAACCAGCCGACCAGCAACGAATTTTTTTTGTTTTTAGGCTTTTATAAAATTGGGGTAGTAGCTCCCTTTGTAGAATTATAAACTGATTATCCTCCCGAAAGAAACTGGTTACATTAGTTGTTAATAAATCAAAAAAATAATTCAGTTCAGTCCGGTCGTTTTTGATTAATTTTAAGTACGCTTCGTAACTGTTAAGATTAAGGTCAAATAATCGTTTATTTAAACGGGAATTTATTAAATATTTTTTTTGAAGGCCATAGGTGAAGCCTAGTTTTTCGTTTAAAAATTCACAGATTAATTCAATCTCCCTGTTGATTGGCTCAATGTTTTCCATTACTATCCCTATTCTTCTTCCGGTTCATTTACGATAGAAATACCTTCTTCACGGTTAAAATGAAGTTGAGGTAAAGCTTCATCAAGCTCATGAAAATCAATTACTTTCTCCAGATCAATCATTAAAATAAGTCTATGCCCCACTTTCCCCATTGCTTTTAAATACTTGGTTTTTTCTTTGGAACTAAACTCCGGAGTGGGCTGAATATTATTTTCCGGAATACTAATAATATCAGAAACTTTATCAACTATTAAGCCAAAAATTTTATTGTTGGTTTCAACTATAACTATTACTGTGAACTCATTATAATTTCCTGGCTCCAACTGAAAAATTTTGCGCATATCCAAAACCGGGATAACTTCGCCCCGAAAATTAATTACCCCGCGAACCACCGCCGGCGCATTTGGCACTTTTACCGGTGTGAGAAACCTGATCATCTCCTGGACTTTAAGCGCATCAACCCCAAATTCCTCTGTTTCTATTGAAAAAATCAATTGTTGATTTTCACTGCTTAACCCGGCAAATTGTAAATTAAGGATATCCATTGTTTTATCAGCCATTTATATATCCCCCTTAAACAACCATAAAAATGCAAAAACTAATATGAAAATTCAACTTATTTTATATGAGAGATTTCCATAATTAATAAATTTAACATTTGGAGACAGTATATCTATAGACACATCTAGGTTTTTCACAATATATTGTATCCAAAAAATAATTATGAAAATTATGAAACACCCTTATATAGCAAATACTAATTTTAACTTTATTAAAATAATTCTACTTCTCTTTGTTTAGCATTTTTTTAAGTAAATCATCATTTGGCAGTAAAAGTTCTTTTCTTAAGTCAGAAACAGGCTCCGTTAAAATTTTATCATTCATAGATTCGCTATTAGGAAATCCGGATTCAATCCTAAATCTATTAACCATATTGTTAAGGTTTTCAGCTTCCTTCTTTAAAGAATCACTGCAAACAGCAATTTCTTCAACCATCAAGGCATTTTGCTGAGTTACCTTATTTAGTTGCTCAATTGATACTTGGATTTGCTGTGTCGCTGCAGTATGCTCTCTAAATGTGACTGCCACTTGAGCTATAACCTCTGATGTTTTTTTAGTATTTAAAACAATCTGTTCAAGCATTTTAGCAGATTGATTAACCAACTCATAACCTTGTTCAACTCGATTAACACTTTCTTTGATTAATACTTCAACTTCCTGAGATGATTTGGCGGTACGTCCCGCTAAATTTCTCACTTCACCGGCAACAACCGCAAATCCTCGGCCCTGCTCTCCTGCTCTGGCAGCCTCTACTGCCGCATTTAAAGCCAACAAGTTGGTTTGAAAGGCAATATCATTAACAACTTTTATGATTTCAGCTATCTGATGACTGCTGGCCATAATCTGTTCCATGGCCATAATTGTTTCCTGAACAGAATTCTCCCCTACTTGAACTACATCCAAAGTTTCATGTGATATCAGATCGGCCTGATCGGAACTGGAAACTGTTTGCTGTACCAGAGAGTTAACTTCCTCAATAGAAATGGTAATCTCCTCCAAAGTCGCAGCTTGTTTTTGGGTACGGTTGGAGAGATTTTGATCCCCCTCGGATATTTGTCTGGAAAGATCCAGGACTCTATCAGCGCTATCGATAATTTCAATTACCATGTTGGAAATTTGTTCAATAGTGGTATTAAGCTGAGCTGCCAATTCACTTACTTCATCGCCGCCACCGGCTTTAAAACGAACTGTTAAATCCCCGGTTCCTAATTGTTTCAAACGGCTGTTTATATCCAAAATCGGTTTAACCAGATGTTTAACTGCAATAATTAAGCCGAAAGAAACGACTAAAATTGCGATTATTGATAATCCAATCCCCGTTTTAGCCAGACCGGCCAGAGCATTACAAGCTTGGTCCCGGGGAATTGATACCACAAAACTCCATGGAGTTACGGTTTTCCCTATGAATATCGGGTTACAGACCATAAATCCTTGCTTGTTATATAGCGGGTCGTTAACCGGAAACACACCCGGTTCCCCGGATTTGACTTTCTCCAATAATTGTTGTTGCAATCCCTGATTAATCTTTAACTTATCCGAGTACAAATTTAGTTTACTTAGTTCTCCTGGAGTTGCCAATTTCTTTAATTCAGAATTAGTACCATTTTCAATTGCATTCTTAATTCCATTTATATCGATTTTATTTGGTTTGGCATAGCCTATCAGCAAATTATGGGGATGGGCTGCAAAAATCCCTTTATTTGATAATAGATAACCATACCCATTTTTAAATGAAGTATTGTCCTTATTCAATTCTTCAATCAAAGGCTGCAAACTTAAATCTATCCCGGCAATACCAATGAATTCTCCGGCGCGATTATGAATCGGAACCGTCAAAGAGGTCATTAAAGTTCCGCCATAAAATAAAGGTTCGGTAATAGTTTCCCGGTTGTTTTTACGCGGCAAAAGATAATAATCTCCAATTCCCTCTTTATCATAATCAGTCAAAGTAGTTAAGATAACTCCTCCGGATACTCTGGTCCAATAAGGTAGAAATCTTCCATTAATATCATTACCAGGTTCCCCTCCGTATTGAGGCCCCTTCCCATCAAATACTTCAGGTTCAAAAGCAACATAAGCTCCCAAAAAACCGGGGTTTTTCTCGATAATTCTCTTCAACATATTTATTATTTGTTCCCGGGATAAACCAGCCGTAGAGGCCATATTCCCCTCTATCACCTCGGCAACTGTCCGGGCGGTATTCATTCCGACTTCTACTTCCGATTTTACATGTTCCGCTTTTTGTTTGGCCATATTTTGGGCTAAATCAACTGAAAGAGCAGATAGTTGGTTCATAGCCAGAATAATTAAAAAAAAGGCAGTAACAATAAACGCAACTGAGGATATACTTATAATTACTAACGAAAACTTTTTGGTTAAGGTTAATTTCATCTTCCGCTCCTTCCCCAATCATAAACTCCCTTTGTCAATGTGTATATTTTTTGATAATTTGATGCGTATCTAGAACAAGAGCAATTTCGCCCGAACCTACAAAAGCCGCCCCTGATATCAAGGGATTCTCCGCCAATGCTTTATTGATTTGCTTAATCATAATCTCTTCTTGACCGATTAAATCTTCAACCAAGAGCCCGTAATTGTTACGTCCATGCTTTACGATAATAACCGGGATTTTTTCGGTAATTACCCGGGATTGCAAATTAAATATTTTTCCCAAATCAAGCAAAGTAATAACTTCCTGCCTTAAAGAAAATACCCTCTTATCGGTGATTTTATGAATATCTTGAATATCAATAGCTATACTCTCTATCACATCTGCTGCCGGAATTCCAAATATCTGGCCTCCTATTTTGACCATAAAAGATTGAATGATTGCTAGGGTTAAAGGTACCTTCAGATAAAAAGTCGACCCCTGACCGTGAGTTGAGTTTATTACAATGTCCCCTTTTAAACGCTTAATACTATCTTGAACAACATCCAATCCGACTCCCCGGCCGGAAATATCGCTAATTTGTTCCGCAGTTGAAAAGCCGGGTTGAAAAATTAATTTTTGGATTTCTTCATCCGTAAGTTCTTCAGTTTCAGTTATCAGTCCGTTTTTTATCCCTTTATCCCTGATTTTATCCAGATTTAATCCTTGGCCGTCATCACTTACGCTAATGACTATATATTCCCCTTCTTGATAAGCGCCTAAAGTTATTTTGCCAATCCGGCTTTTTCCTGTTTCCATCCGTGTTTCTTCGTTCTCCAACCCATGATCGACCGCATTTCTGATAAGATGAGTCAATGGGTCAACTAATTGTTCGGCAACTTGTTTATCTATTTCGGTATCTTCTCCAAATAAAACCAATTCAACCTGTTTCTCTTTTTGTTTCGATATATCATAGACGATTCTGGAAAACCGGGTAAACAGATTACGAACTTGAACCATCCTTAAGTCCATTACCTCTATTTGGAGCAAATCAACTACCTGTTCCAATCTTTGGGCAACCCCGATTAAAAGATTCCATTTGTTGCCTATTTGTTGTTTATAATCGAGCAGTTGCCCTAAATTTGCTTTTATATTTATTAATTCTCCAATATGATTTACTAGTTTATCGATTTTTTGAGCTTCTACTCTGATAGTTCGCTCTACCGGTGTAACAGAGTCACTTTTATCAGGTTTTGTTACAATTGTTACCTTTTCTTCAGGCCGGTAAACCCATTGCCGGATTTTAACATTGGTAACATCGTACATTGGGTAAGCTGCAATAGCCGACTCCTGCTCCGGAATTAAAGGCTCTTCAGTTAGCAGAATAATTTTTAGTATTGTAAATTTCTCTGCTTTTAAATCTTCTTCTTTAGGGGCGGTTTTAAATACTGTTCCATACTTAGGAAGCGCCTTTAAAAAAATTAAAGAAGAAGCCCCCTGCATTTCCGCTTCCGGATAAAATTGAACTTCAATACCATAAGCATATTTCCCTGATTCTTGCCAAACTGCGACTTCAGCTTTCTCATCGCTAGTTAAGGTTAGCGGGGCATCTTCTCTCTGAACAGCTTTAACCGGCATTTCAGAAATACCATTATCGAAATATGTTTTCCATAAACTTAAAACTTCTGTCTCTTGCCAGTCTCCTTTTTCGATATATGCCAATACTTCATCTGAAAATTTTAGTAACGAGTCGATTAGCTCCGAGTCCAATTCGAATTGTTCTTTACGGACACCGTCAAACAGGTTTTCTACCATATGAACGGCATCTTTAAGTTCAGATAGACCCATCATTCCGGATGAACCTTTAATGTTATGAGCGATTCGAAATAATTCATTAATTTCTGATCTGCTTTCCCCCTGATTCTGGTCCCAGTTCAGTAATATTTCGACAAATTTTTCCAATTGTTCGTGGGTCTCAGTTATAAAAAGACATGTTAAGGTTTCATCATTGTTTAAATGTGGGTTCTGAAACATTTTACCTTATTTCCCCTCCCTGCTTAACCGTTGAACAAAAACACTATGATCTTCAATCAGATAATATATTCTCCGACCTATATTACCCCCTAATTCTTTGGAGATAATCGGAATATTTTTATTCTGCAGATATTTTAGAGTAAAATGGATATTAGCAATAGCAATGCCGTTTTCTTTATAAGTAAGATTAATCATATTACTGCCGCCGAATACTTTCGCTTTCAAATTGGCAAAGGCAGCTCCTTGTTTTGCCAATCCTTCAAGCATCATCTCTAATGATTGTAAACCAAATTTCCCATAATCCCTGCATGGCTCTTTTTGGGCTTGCGGTAACATAAAGTGATTCATCCCGCCAACCCCGTTAAGCGGATCAAAAAGACAAACCGCTATACAAGAACCCAGCAATGTTACAATAACAACTTGAGGATCATTGGAAATATAATATTCTCCGCTTAAAATAGTAATAATTTTCTTCTCCGTGAAGATCAAAGGAGCTCACCGCTTCATATAATTATGCATTTAAAGAGCCTTTCGGCTCTTATTGATGTAATACTAAGTTTTAAAGATTATTAGGGCTTTATTAAACATCCTTTTGCTGCTAATCGTACAAACGTCAATTTGGTTAAAGGATCAATGATATGGTCAACCGGATTATGGCTGATTTCAACAATTGCCAAATTCCGTAATTTAATTAAGCCGGAGATATTGTTAATTTCGTTATCCGAGAGAAATAACTCCCGTAAATTGTTTAATTCTAATATTGGTTCTATTTTAGTCACCCGGTTATCCGAAAGATCCAAGTCCCTTAAAGCGGTTAATTTTTCTAATCCGCTAATCTCTCGGATTTTATTAGAACCAAGGTATAATAATTCCAAATTTCTTAAGTCGGCTATTGGACTGATATCAATAATTTGATTGTTCCTTAACCATAATTTACGAAGATTTTTTAAATCCGCCAGAGGCTGTATATCTTTAATTCGATTATTTGACAACGATAATACCTTTAATTTGGGTAACTTTTTAAGAACCTTTAAATCACTAATTAGATTCCCCATTAAATGCAATTCTTCCAGACTTACTAATTCCTCCAACACATCAATTTCCTGAATTTGATTATATGAAAGAACTAAATCCGTTAATTTTTTTAGTCTGCCTATTTCACTGATTTTATTGATATTATTCCGACCTAAATGCAATTTTCGAAGATTTTTTAAATTAGTAATTTTGTCAATATCCGCTATTAAATTATGGGAAAGGTTTAAATCCCGAAGATTTCGAAGATTCTCCAGACCTGTTGTCTCTTCAATTTTATTTCCCATACAATGAAGATCCTCAAGAGCGGTAAGCTTTTCGATTCCACTAAGACTTCTTATGCCTCGTCTTGAAGCATTCAACATCCGGATCTCATTAACATCTTGGAGTATCAGAGGTCCATTTGGTTTTTGAATAAGATTACGGATAGCATCCTCTAATCCCTGATCTTTAAAAGATGCTTCCGGCTCTTTATCAATTTGTCTTACTAGTTGAAAACCTCTTGATATTAAGCCGGTATCCGCCAGTGTTAACTCTTGACCGCCGGTTATTACTAACGCATTATCTAGAAACTGTTTCTCCGGTAGCATGAGCTTTTTTCCTCCCTTTCTTGGTGACTTCATCTAGCCTGATCCGGGCTGCAATAATTTGTTCTTCAAGATAGCGGATCATTTCATTTAAAAGATTTATACCTTTGGTTTCGGCACTTTCGACCTTTTGTTTTAATTGATAAAGAGATGATTTCTTTATTTCTTCTGTTTCAAGTTCAATAATAGTAAGGCGTTCTTTAATTTGATTAATCTGCCGGCCAATCCGGATTAATTGTTCTTCAATCTCGTCATAATGTTCCTGGTGAATACTTTTTTTACCTTGCTTTAAAATATTCTGCAAGCCGACTTCATCACCAGCTTGATAAGCTTTATTAGCTTTAGCCATTAATTGCTGATAGAGAACTCTTTCTTCATTATCAGTAGCCAAATCCGGATGAATTCTTTTGGCTATTTCTCTATATAATTTCTTTAATGCCTCGGTCGGTTTAAATTTTTTCTTATTATATTTACTGGCTTGCTCATTTCTGGCGGTTTTGGCAGATTCTTCCGCTTGGGCGCGGGCTTGTTCCGCTTTTTTTTGAGCTGTATGATTCTCCGGATTTAAAGCAGCTTCAGCTTCTGCAATCAATGCTTCCAAATCATCCAATTCCCAGTACCTGGAACCAACCGCAACTAAATACCGGCTCTGAAAGCTCTGTAATTCTCCACGAAGAGTGGTTAATTCGAGTTCCCGTTGGGCCAGTTTCATTTCCAGGCTGTTTAACTCAGCTTTTTTTCGACGAAGAATCCATTCTTCTTCTGTTAATTGGCGAATGACTTCCGTGCCCAATGATATCCTAACTCCTTTATTATGATTTAACTGGTTGAAAATCCTTTTCATCACTATTATCGGTTGTTTAAAGGTTTACTTTAATCATTTTTAATCCTTATGTAAACTTTTTATCAGCTTATGCTGGAATTTTCTCTTCTGTTTCGGTTCATCAAAGTTAAAAAAACCACCACAAAGGTGGTGGAGGAGGGAAAAATAATATTAATCGTTATACTCGTATATCTATATTACTCCCTAAATGTGCGGGACCAATATTAGCCTGCTCTGGTGAAACAGAGTTTAGGAGGTCCTGTACTGCTTGTGTTTGAATATCCATACTCGCTTTAAGCATTTGAGTTTGAACCGCCATTTGGACCTGACTTTGTCTCATTCCGCTATAAGCATTGGCAATGGCCATTACATCCATATCCATTTCATTCATCTCCTATTGGTACATCAAGTTCCCCCTATACTTATTATCGACTAAACACTTCTCATTCTTAAGAGAAAAAATAAAAAAGCTTAAAAGTTCTAATCTACTTTTAAGCCCTTTGAACCTTAAATAAAGTTTCTTTTAATGCACTGCATACTGTATTGTTTTATCGACTTTAATAACTTCTTCCTCAGTAATCGACTGTAAAATCGCATATACGGTCCGGATATCACCCATTTCCATATCCGGCGTTACTGCAATCATTTCCTGACCGGTCAATGCATTGTAAAAATTCGATAATTCATTGTAATAGCCGCGCATTGGTCTAAAATTAATAATTTCATGACCGCCGTCATTGTAAAATACATTAATTATCCCGCACTGAGTATCTTCCATATAAATCATGCCGTTGGTACCAAAAATTCTTAATCCGATTAATGGTTTTTGAGGTTCCCTACCAGCCGGATAATAGGAAAAATGTCCGATTATCCCACTCAGAAAGTTAATATTAACTGTAATTACTGCATAAGGACTAAAATCATCTTTCTGCGGTACACCAAAAGCCTGCAGGTATTTGATTCCCCCAAATATATGACGCAGCCCAGCCAGTGGGTGAATAGCCGCATCCAAAATATCACCTCCGGGATAAGCCGGATGCTGCCGCCATTCGGTTGCTGAGAATGTATCTTTAATCATAGAACATGGAAAGCAACTGGTATCTTGATAAGTAAAATGAACCGGATCGCCAATTTTTCGTTCGTGAACCAAATCACGGATAATATTAAATTCTTCACTATACCGATAGTTCTCGGCAATCAACATTTTTATTCCGTACTGATTAGGAAGCTCTTTTGTCGCATAAGCCTGTTCCAGAGTTGCTCCCATCGGTTTTTCTAAAATAACCGCTTTACCTGTCTTAGCTACCATTTCAGCTACCGGATGGTTTTTGATTATGGGTACCATAATATCAATAATCTGTAAGTCCCGGCGATCAATCATTACTTGACAATCGGTATATATATCCCGGTTTATGTCCAACCCCAATTGTCGTCCCCATTCTTCAGCCCGGGAACGATCTACATCACATAAAGCGCTAATTTCATATCGATCAGCCAGTTCCTTATATGCCGGGTAATGTAGCCTTTCCCAAGCTAATCCGGTACCTATAACTCCTACTTTAATTTTTTCCATTAAAAAAACCCCCTTTAAAATTTAATTTCTCCAAAAAGGGGGTGAATCAATTATGACAACATTTAGATTTATTAACAATTAATAGATCTTTTAATTATCAATTGTCAACTAATAACTATAAAATATTAAGCTTTCGCCACTTTATTAACCGCATGAATATAAGCTAGAGTACTGGCTTCAATAATATCGGTGGAGAGTCCCCTGCCTACATATGCATTTCCGTTCTCCCTTACCTTAACTATTACCTCACCAAGAGCATCCTCACCGGAAGTAACCGCTTTAATATTATATTCGTCTAATTTAACCGGGATTTGCGTAATCCGGTCGATTGCTTTATAAATAGCGTCTATTGGTCCATCACCACAGGAAGCTTCCTGAATCATTACTCCATCTTTTTTTAAACGGATAGTAGCAGTAGGGATAGTCGAATTCCCGGTACTCACATGCATATAATCAAGGATAAAGCGATCTTCGTAAGCTTGAAATTCATCTCTTACTAACGCTTCCAAATCGGTATCCGTAACTTCCTTTTTCTTATCAGCCAATTCGATAAAGCGTTGATATGTTTGAGCCACTTCGGCTTCGTTTAAAGTATAACCCAACTCTTCCAAACGATTCTTGACAGCATGTCGGCCTGAATGCTTTCCTAACACCAATTGGCTTTGGCTTAAACCAATCGATTCCGGAGTCATTATTTCGTAGGTCATTCTGTTTTTTAATATTCCGTCCTGATGAATACCGGCTTCGTGGGAAAAAGCATTGGAACCTACTATTGCTTTATTGTGCTGTACCGGTTTTCCGGTAAGGGCTGCGACAAGCACACTAGAGTGTTTAATTTGTTCGGTTACAATTCTGGTAGCAGCCTGCACATTCTCCGCTCTGGTTTTAACAGCCATAACAACTTCTTCCAGCGCAGCATTTCCAGCCCGTTCTCCCAGGCCATTAATAGTGCATTCCACCTGATCAGCGCCGTTTTCAATTGCAGCTAACGAGTTAGCTACCGCCAATCCCAGATCATTATGGCAGTGAACTGATATTGTTACTTGATCAATACCTGGAGTATTTTCTTTAATGTACCGAATTAATTTTCCAAATTCGCTGGGTATTGCATACCCTACCGTATCAGGTATATTAATTGATGTTGCCCCGGCTTTAATTACTTCTGCAAAAATACGGCACAGGAAGTTCCAGTCACTCCGGGTTGCGTCTTCAGCAGAAAATTCCACTTTAGGGCAGAGACTTTTAGCATGTTTAACTGCGGCTATCGCCATCTCTACAACTTGATCGGGTTCTTTATTGAGTTTATACTTCATATGAATATCGGAAGTAGCAATAAAGGTATGGATAAGGGGATCTTCGGCTTCCTTTAAAGCTTCCCAAGCCCGGTCTATGTCTCCCTTAACCGCTCTGGCTAATGAGCATACAGTTACACCTTTAATCTCTCTGGCAATTGCCTGGATACCTTCAAAATCTCCGGGAGAAACTATGGCAAAACCAGCTTCAATAATATCAACATTTAGGCGGGCCAATTGTCTGGCTACCTGTAACTTTTCCTGGACATTCAAGTTAATTCCGGCTGATTGTTCACCATCCCGGAGCGTAGTATCGAAAATTTTAATCATTTTCATCTTAAAATACCTCCTTAATTAAATTTCCCTAATAAGCTTTTTAGGTTTGAAAGGTATTTTTCCGGCGCCTTGGAAAAATAAAAAAGCTCTCGCCCCTATTCGGGACGAGAGCTTAAACTCGTGTTACCACCCAACTTTACTGATACTTATCAGGATCAGCCTCAATAACCTTCGCCATAACCACGCAGATTATGGACGAATGTTTTCGCTATAACGGGCTGGACCATTGGTCCCCCGGCTAAAACCTACTCGAAATTTCTTTGGGCCAGCGGCTCGGAGGGGAGTTTCAAATGTTCGGGTACCGCTTCACACCAACCACCGGCTCGCTTCAACCATACCATCTTACTAATCCTCGTCATTGCCTTTACATATTCTATTGTCTAACATTATACGAAAGGAAAAAATACCTGTCAAGTATAATTTATGATTTTCTTCTTTTAAAAAATACCTTATTCAAGCATATATCCAAAAACTCTTTCTCCGGCCACTATCAATAAAAGTTGATCTTTAATTCCAATTTCTGAGATCCGGCCTCCGACTGTTTCATCCCAGAGCTTTAACCCAAGTTCCATATCCCTAGCTTCAAAGGTGTTTTTACTACCAACAATAACCATTTGGGAATATACGGCTATTGAATCAGAGATTACACCATCATATGAAGTATTCCAAATTAAAGAACCCGTATAACGGTGGTATGTTTGGAGATACCCTTTATAGGCTAAGTTATTGTAGAACAAGAACAGTTTCTGATCAATAATTTTAATAAATACTTTTTGCGGTTCCCCATTAAACTTAATATTAAATTCACTTAACGGTTCTCCGGTGTAAAGATTAAAAACATTCAAACGGCCATCTTCAAAGATACAATACAGCTCTTCGCCATGACTTATCGGTAAACCAGCCAGCTTCTGTGTAAATTTCTTACCCCAGAGTTTATGCCCTTTCTCATTGATCATCCATATTTCGGAGTTCGGTAGGATCATTAACAGACATGCTGGAGCCAATTGCTCCAGCTCAACTTGGCTATTAGCTGAAATTCGCCATTTTTCTTTTCCGTTTTCCAATTGAAAAGCCCTTATCAATCCTGTCCTTTCAATGGAATAAGCTGCTTCGTCCGATAAATAAAATCTAATCAAATCGGGAATCTTTTTACGCCATTTATATACCAAGCTATAATTGAACAAATTGTACATATTGAACTTTTTAAAATTACATAATTTAAGATAATCACCATCCTGGACCAAGTAATTTTCAGTAGATATAGTATGTCTATTTAAACCAGTCTTGATCCATTGTGTCCGTTTCCCTTTTTTTGGGTCTAAAACCTCAATTGTCTGTGGTGTCCAAACCGCCAACATTGAATTATTATTTATTAATGTTAAAATTTGATCTTGAGTTTGATAAATCCAGTTTAATCTGGGAAACTCAGGATCTGTTCTTGGTTGGTCGACCTTTGGACTACCGAAAAAAACTTTTAATTGAATATTAAATAAATCTTGTTCCCGCCAATAACGCAAGACTTTATACTCATTAATTCCTAATTCTTGTTGGGCTTTGACCAAATCTTTCTTCATATCATCTTTTTCTTGAATTACCACCGGGTTAATACTTGGCGAAGAATGTACCTGATCAAACGCTTTCCGGAAAGCATCCAAAATTGCATTTCTATAAGCGCTATCATGATCCCGGCCAATCTCAGCAGTTCCCGTTACAATAATTTCTTGGGTCGGATTGATTTGATCTTTCGCATTGGTCAGCCAAGGAATTGCCAGCAAAAAAAGGGGTAAGATCACCCAATTCCATGGTTTTCTTATATTCATCTCCCTGATTCCCCCAGACGAACTTGGGGCTGTTGCAAAATGCTTTTTGAACGTTCTGTCCACCCTGCCCTAAACGGCAGGGCTAGTTATATAAAACACATTCTAAACCCCCTACGGGGCTCGGTCAAAACTTCGAAGTAACCCAGCCCATTCATGGGCTTGAGAACGATTTTAAAACCTAGCCAGGTCCTTTAGGGCCTGGTGGAGGTGAGGGCCTTCATTTGTTTTTTGATTTTGCAACAGCCCCATTTTTGTTTCCACTTGATCTTTATATCGGCTAATTCCTTATTTTCCTAAATAGCCCTCTTTACCGTAAATAACCATCTAATAAAGTCCGGACCGCTTCTTCCTCAGTCAATCCAAAAGTCATTAATTTCATGATTTGTTCTCCTGAAAGCTTACCGATAGCCGCCTCATGAGTTAATTCAGCTTCAGCGCTTTTAGCCCATATTTCCGGTTGTGATCGAATATCGGCTTCTCCCATAATAATAGAATCACAAGATAAATGTCCTTTACAGCGGCCATAACCTATTAAACTCGCTTTAAATACCTGGACCGAATGATTCTGCCCAACCGATCTGGTTAATACTTCGGCGTTACTCCCATCACCTTGTAAATGAACTGTAATTTCTGAATAAGCTCGTTGCTCTTCATGGGTAAGCAGTCGCTCATTCATGATTATCCGGCTATTCGCTGCTTGAAATATCTCCGTTTTCCGCTCGGTATTATCAATCCCCCGGATTTGAACCAGTTCCAATTCGGCCGTAGCCCCTTCCTCCAGGTGGATAATAGTCACCGGATTTAGAACTCGTTCGGCGGTTCCTCCCCCGGCTCCATAATGTTTTTCCACGTACTTGATTTTGGCCCCTTTACGAATGAAGAATTCATGAACTCCATCATGTTGGCTTTTCCCTGAAGTTGTATGTATACCACAACCGGCGACTATTAATACATCAGACCCGGCGCCGACTTCAAATGTATTATAAACCACATCATGTAATCCCGGAATAGTAAGCATTACCGGTATATGTACCGACTGATTGACGGTCCCGGGAGTAATTTGAATATTTATTCCCGGTCGATCTTCCTTAGGAGTAATGGTAATGCCCTCTCGAGACTCCCGGCCCAAAGACTCTCCATTCTTACGAATATTATAAGCACCTTGTGGTACTCCATGTAAATCGGCTATTTCTTTTAATAAATCTTTATCGAGAGCATTGAGTTGCATATTCTTCCTCCCCGAGACAAATTTTACGCCAACGGCAATGAATTCCTTCCTGGATCAATGGCCGGATTGTATCCATTTTCCCTTGTTCCTGAATAATTCCACCTGCTACGACAATAATTTCATCCGCTGCTTCCAAGAATCTTTCGTTATGGGATATGATAATGGTTGTCCTTTCTCCGGCGTTACGATGAGAGTAAATTACCAGGTTTAATAATTGTTCAAAACCCCAAAGATCTACACCTGCCTCCGGTTCATCCAGAATCGCCACTTTGGTTTGGCCTAACAAAACCGATGCGACCTCCAGCCGTTTCATCTCGCCGCCCGATAGTGAGTTATCAGCCATCCGATTTAGATAATCCTCGGGACAGAGTCCAATCCTAACCATAGTTGCCCGTAGTTCATTTAAGTTTACTTCTCCACTGGCAAGTTTCAGAAAGCGTTCAATGTCAATCCCCTTAAAACGGGGAGGGTTTTGAAAAGCATAACGAATCCCTCTTTTAGCCCGTTCAGTAATTCCTAATTCCGTGACTTCTTCATCATCAAGCAGTATTCTCCCGCCTGAAGGTTGGTAAATTCCCATAATAACTTTAGCAATAGAAGTTTTTCCTCCTCCATTTGGTCCGGTTATTACATATAACTTACCGCGTTCAAAATTCAAGGAGATGTTTTTTAAAATCTGAACTTCATTGCGCTCCTCACCAAGTTTTAATTCAATTTGTTTCAATTTTAGCATCTAAGACCACTCCTTATTATTGCTATTATTTCTCCGAATTTTTAGAAGGTCCTTGTTAAGGAATTTTTATAATTATAGTTAATGTCTTAAAGAAAGCGGAAAATATTATCAATACACGATCACTAATAATTACTATAAACTTTTCCTCTAAAAAGATTAGAAAAAAAACCAGTTTTCACTGGTTTATTGGTTTATATTTAATGGCGGAGAGATAGGGATTCGAACCCTAGAGGCTGTTACACCTACACGCGCTCCAGGCGTGCGCCTTCGACCACTCGGCCATCTCTCCAAAAAAATATTATCAAAGCTATATAATTATACTAAAACAATTAATGTTCTGTCAATTTCCTTTTTAAGGTTTTTATTAGTTTTTAATTCACTTTAATTGTTCATTGTTAATTGTTAATTGATTTAAATGGCGGAGAGAGCGAGATTCGAACTCGCGAGGGACGTAAATCCCTACCCGCTTTCGAGGCGGGCGCCTTCAACCGCTCAGCCATCTCTCCATATCATCTTAGATGATACCGGTTAACAAATAATATTTTCAGCTGTAAAAAATAAATCACAAATTACAATCATCTTTTGGTAAAAAGTCTTTAATTCGTCGTTCCTTAAAAAACTCCTTTATTATATTACCACAGTCCAAGGCTAAAACACCAGAATTTATTTCTATTTGGTGATTTAATCTTTGATCTTGGACAATATTCATTAAGGTTCCTGCCGCTCCTGCTTTTGGGTCGATAGCTCCATATACCAACCGTTTGATTCTAGCTAAAACCATTGCTCCGGCACACATTGGACAAGGCTCAAGTGTAGTATAAAGAGTAGCTCCGTTAAGCCGCCAACTTTTTCGAAGTTGCGCCGCCGATCTTAAAGCTAATATTTCGGCATGAGCAGTGGGATCTCCGGTGGTCTCCCGAAGATTATAAGCCCTGGCAATTATCTCCCCATCAAAGACAACAACTGCCCCGATTGGAATTTCACCAATCAGAGCGGCTTTTCCGGCTTCAATTAAAGCTTCCCGGATAAAGATCTGATCTTCTTCTCTTTCATTCTCCGGCTGGTTTTCTTCATTCATAAGATTTACCTAATTTACATCCGGCTTTAGGTTCGTTAAATTTTTTTCAACTTATATATACGATCTTCATTATGAGAATTTAATTCAACTTATATATTAACATAATTAAATAACTTCTAGCAAGTAAGGTTAGTTTGAAATAATTCTCGTTGTTTCCAAATGCAAGCAATTTGTATTGCCATATTTAACCTATAGGGGTATAATTCATATATATCTATTTCTAAGAATAACAACTTCATCCGATAATAGCAAATCCAGCGAAAGCTTGAGACGCAAAGCTACGGATCTAAAGTGTAGATAAAACACTATGATCGCCGGGCTACCGAAATATAAGTTGTTTTTTTTATTCCCTTCCTTATCCATACAATATACGGGGGTGAAGTTTTGTACCGATATGATAAAGGGAAAACTTATGCGATCCGTCTCTCTTTACGCCAATTACGTCCATTATTATTATTACTTACACCCATAGTTTATTTTCTTATTTCTCCTAAATATAAGCTATTTTTGTTTCTGCTGTTAATAATGGAATTATTGGTTTTGATAATCGATTTTTCGCGGTGGAAAAGAGCTTTATTGAATAAAACTCCTTCAATAACTGACTGGATAAATATTTTAGGTACTAATACCTATATTTTAGGTTTGATTCTAATAAGTGGAGGGAAAAACAGCCCTTTATTTTTGTTCCTTTTAGCCCCTACAATACTTTTTTCCCGGGAATTCGGGGTTCGCTCCGGTACTGTTAATCTTGGTATATTATTATTAACGTTAATAACTTTTTATTTTTACCAGACTAATTTCTCCTGGAAAACTTCTTTATATGATCTAACAATATTTATATTAGCTTTGTTATTTCTATGGGTTAATGAATTTAATAATAAAATTTCCATCCGATATCATCAAAAAATTATGCGGACTGTTACCCGAGATGATTTAACCGGTTTATTTAACCGGCGTTTCCTCAAAATGAAAGTGCTGCAAGCAATTAAAGGCCATAAAAATTTTTCTCTGATAATGTTGGATATTAACTATTTTAAATATTATAATGACCACTGGGGACATGCCATGGGAGATTCCCTGTTAAAAAAAGTCGGAGAAATTTTGAAACAGGCTGTATCTCCCACTGATATTGTAGTCCGGATTTCGGGGGATGAATTTATTATATATGTGGAAAAAGCAACTGAAAAAAGCGAATCACAAACAATTCAAAAGATACAAGAGTTAATTGAAGAAAGGCATTTTACCGGTGAAGAATGTTTTCCACCTAAAAAGCTTACTCTCTCTTATGGATCGGTCAACTATCCGGATTATGCAGTTACTTTTGAAGAATTGATGGAAAAAGCCGACCAAGAACTATATCACCATAAAAAAGCATTCAAACTTTAAATTTTTTATGATTTATTTTTTTTGCCATAACTGCATCAGATAATACAACTCTTGCTTAAATTTTACACGGTCGAATTTCTCCGGAGTATGCTCCCAAATATAATGTTTAGCTTTTGCCAGTTGTTTTCCTAAAAAAACTTTAGCCATGAAACGTACAAATCCCGGAGTACTATTTTGAATAGCCTCACTGAATATATTGGCTGCCGGTAGAATATAGTTATTAAAACTAAAAATTGCAAAATCCAGGGTTGGCAGAATATTATCGGTAATATCGTCTTCTTTAATCAAATTAAACTTGTCTTTAGTAGCGGCTTCGAATACTTCTCTTACTTTACAGGTTTGATAAAACGAGCCATCTTCCTTCCGGTAATAATCCGAAGTCAATAAAAAGCCACCCGGTTTCAATACCTCATCTAATTTTTGTAAAGCTTTATTCCATTTCAGATATTGAACACTTTCACTCATTAAGACCAGATCAAATTGTTTTCCTAAATTACTCTCTTCAAACTTACTTTTGGTAAAAGGGATCTCCGGATATCTTTCATTAATTTTAGTTTGTTGATATTTATCATTTGACAAACAATGAACCTGATAACCTTTTTCCATAAGCAAACTGGCCGTTTTTCCCAGACCGGCTCCTACATCCAGAATGCTCTTTACATTATCCGGAATGAATGAAAATAAATGTTTAGTATATTCTAACTGGGCTTTTTTTACTTCTGCAAAAGTCATTTGGTCCCCGGAGAACTTTTTTTCCGGGAAGTATCCCCAATGAAGATGTTCCGCTTTTAAAACTTCAGCCATAAATCTTAATCCGTAATCGGTTCCTTCTTTATTTTCCCGCATGTTACACCGCCTTTTTATTTATACATCCAAATTTCTAACTTCCCGGGCATGAGCTTGAATAAATTCTTTACGGGGTTCTACTTTATCCCCCATCAACATTGAGAAGGTTTCATCAGCTAGAACTGCATCCTCCATAGTCACTTTTAGAATAGTCCGGCCTTCTGGATTCATGGTAGTTTCCCAGAGCTGATCCGCATTCATTTCACCTAAACCTTTATATCGTTGGATAGTTATACCCTGCCGCCCTATTTTAGCTAATAATTCCTCTAACTCCTTATCGGAATATGCATAATATTCATTTTTATTCTGTTTTACTTGATATAATGGTGGCTGGGCTATGTAGACATACCCATCTTCAATTAACGGTGTCATAAAGCGATAAAAGAAAGTTAACAACAAGGTCCTAATATGAGAACCATCTACATCAGCATCGGTCATAGTTATTATCTTGTGGTATCTTAGTTTTGACGAATCAAAATCTTCACCAAAACCGGTCCCCAAGGCCGTAATCATCGCCTTGATTTCTTCATTATTCAATACTTTGTCTAGACTGGCTTTTTCAACATTGAGAATTTTACCCCTCAAAGGCAGAATAGCCTGGAAACGTCGATCTCTTCCTTGCTTAGCCGATCCGCCGGCCGAATCGCCCTCAACCAAATATAACTCCGATAATTCCGGTTCCTTAAATGAACAATCCGCCAACTTTCCCGGTAAGGAACTTACTTCCAAGGCATTTTTACGTCTGGTTAAATCTTTAGCTTTTCTGGCGGCTTCCCGGGCTTTTGCGGCCAGTAAACATTTTTCTATAACTTTTTTTCCGGCGGTTGGCGTTTCTTCTAAAAATTCCGCTAACCCTTCATTAACCACAGTTTCAACCAAGCCTCTCATTTCACTGTTTCCCAGTTTGGTTTTGGTCTGTCCTTCAAATTGGGGAAAACGAAGTTTAATACTAATAACCGCGGTTAATCCTTCACGAACATCATCACCGGAAAGACTGGCTTCATTTTCCTTGATTAAATTCGCTTTTCGGGCATAATCATTTAAAGTCCTGGTAAGAGCCGATCTAAATCCGGACAAATGAGTTCCGCCCTCATGGGTATTGATATTATTCGCAAAAGAAAATACACTCTCAACAAAACTATCGTTATACTGGAGGGCAACTTCTATTTCGTTTTCATCAATTTTCTTATGAATATAAATAATTTCTTTATGAACCGGATTTTTGGTTTTATTTAAATGTTCAATAAAAGAAATAATACCTCCTGTATAGTGAAAAACCACTTCTTTATTAGATAATTCCTCTTGAAGAACTATTTTAACCCCTCGGTTAAGAAAAGCCAATTCTCTAATACGGTGGGTCAGATAATCATAGCTAAATTCACAGACTTCGAAAATTTCAGCATCAGCTTTGAATTTAACTGTGGTCCCGGTTCCTTCGGCTTTACCAATTATTTTTACCGCTTCTACCGGGACCCCTTTATGATAGCATTGATAATATAAATTACCATTCATTTTTACCCAGACTTCCATAGTTTCAGAAAGTGCGTTAACAACTGAAAGACCTACTCCATGCAAACCACCTGAGACCTTATATCCTTCCCCGCCAAATTTACCTCCGGCATGCAAGATAGTCATTACAACTTCCAAAGCTGATTTTTTTTCCTTAGGATGAATATCTACCGGAATTCCTCGTCCGTTATCTTCAACAGTCACTGATCCGTCACTATTTAAAGTAATGACTATTTTATCGCAATAACCAGCTAAAGCCTCATCAATACTGTTATCAACAATTTCATAAACAAGATGGTGTAAACCCTTAACACAAGTGCTACCTATGTACATACTTGGACGGCGCCGAACCGCTTCCAGCCCTTCTAAAATCTGAATCTGATTGGCATCATATTTGGATGAACCTTCCTGGTGTTCAATTGTCTTTTCGTTATCCATTCGAAACCCCTTCCGAATCAATAAATTTACGCTTCTTAAATTTCCTCATTTATTTATCTACATTTTGTATCTAAATTATCAACAAAACCGGCCCTTTTCTTTAAAGTAAGAGATGAAATAGGAGAAAGATATACGGTTTTATCGGTGATTACCATTGAGGTAAATTCGGAGTTTAATTTTTTTACAAACCCTTCTTCTTGGGCCGTTTTTAAAAATTCTTTAGTACTATTTGCTCCTAATGCATTTTCAGTATTTATTATAGCTATAATACTTTTTGAATCGACTAAAGTTTCTCCTCCTAAATGTATAAACATATTAATCCCTCCGCTAATAAGGTTATCTTTTATTGAAAAAGGAATTTATTTTCAGATGATTTAATTCGTTGATATCATCAACATTACTAACTTCTTGATTGTTCTTTTTTTTATAGGCCAAAAAAGCATTAACTTCTTCACTTACCTTTTGTTGACAACATGGGCAATAATTAAACTCTTTATCAATTATTACCCCGCATGATAAACATTGGTGACCACCATTTATTTCTTTCTGTTTATATTGTAAAATCGAACACTTAATTAGCTTTTTAAATCTCTCAGCTAATTCAGGATCATTTATTTCTTTACAGTATTCTTCAATCTTCGCTTTTTCATTTTCATCTAGTTTAAATTTATCAATAATAGGGGCGGAGTCTTGATATTTTTTCTTAATTGCTCCTACTTTTATTTTTATTCCTTTGACTATTCCCGGACCCAAGAGTTTATGATATTTCCGAAGAATATCGGTTGTCATTAAAAATATTTGGTGGGCTAAAGCGGGACTGTCTGTTTGTAAATAAAGATAACCACTTTGAAAGCGAACCGCTTCCGTTTTTTTGGCTAACTCATTCCCGGCGATTCGGGACCAAAAATAGACGGAAAGTTCGCCCTTAAGTCTTTTCCAACCACCATTGCGTTGAAAATATAGTTCTATTATTGATAAAAATGAGCTACCGGCCAAAATACACTTCTCCTTGTTTTACCTCAAAAAAATAGGCTTCTTCATCTTCAACGGGAAAATCTCGGAAACTGGTTGAGGTTAGGAAAGTCTGTGCCGAGCTAATTAATACCTTCAATAATTGTTTTTTTCGTTGATCATCAAATTCAGACATAACATCGTCAAGTAGTAAAATTGGGTAACAACCGCGAGACTCTTTAATTTTCTCAATTAATCCAATCTTTAATGCTAAAGCCGCAGTTCTTTGTTGTCCTTGAGAACCAAAATTTCGAAGGTCAACGCCCTGATCCAATGAAAGCTTTATATCATCCCGCTGAGGGCCTATTAAAGTTATTTTTCTTTCAATTTCATATCGACAAACATTCTTGAGTTCATTCTTAAATAACTCTTTTATACTTTCTTCTTCAAAATCAAAAGATAAATTGACGCCTTTAAATCCTAAATAATCAATATTCAATTTTTCTAAAGTGCCGCTAATATTATGTTGAGCTTCAACAATAAAAGATTTAACATTATTAATCAAATACAATCTATATTTAATTACTTTGGTCCCTTTTTCTATTAGTTGTTCATTCCATACTTCCAATTCATTTAGATCCCGAACCCCTTCTTTTAATAAACGGTTTCGTTGTTGGAGCACTTTATAATAATTATAATAGATAAAACGATATTTTGGTTCAATTAGTGCCAGGTATAAATCAATAAAGTCACGCCGCAGTTGCGGGCCTCCTTTTATAAGTTGCAGGTCATCCGGGGCAAAAGTGACAATGGGAATTTTTCCAAACAGCTCATTATTTTTAATAATTTGCCCATCCAATTTCAACCTTTTTTCCCTGTTTCCGATACCTAATTCTATTTTAATTTCATATTCTCCGGTTTGAAAATTTCCATGTAGAAAACAGGTTTCTTTACCCCATTGAATAAGCTCGTCCTCTTTTTTAGTGCGAAAAGATTTACCCAATCCTAATAAAGAAACAGCCTCCAACAAATTGGTTTTTCCTTGAGCATTATGGCCAAAAAAAATATTCAGTTTTGGCGAAAAATTAACGCCTAACTGATGATAATTTCGAAAATTTTTTAATTCTAACTTCTCTAAATACATTTATTCCGGACCTTTACGGTGAAGTATAAAGTTCTGAACCGGGGTTTTGATCCGGTCTCCCGGAATTAATTTTCGTCCCCTCCGGAATTCTATTTCGTCATTTACCAAAATCTTTCCTTCAATAATTAACTTTTTTGCTTCGCTTCCGGAATAAACTGCACTTGCCAACTTTAAAAATTGATCAAGTTTGATCGTATCACTAGTTATCTCTATTTTCTCTATTTTCATTTTCTTACCTTAGACCGATAACTTAAGAGGCATTACAACATAAATATAATCCTCTTTATCTTGCGCTTGTAGTAATGTTGGTTTTTGTTCTTGAGTATATTTAAAAATTATATTATCTCCTTCAACAGATTTAAGAAAATCAAGTAAAAAGCGAACATTAAAGCCTATTTCCATCTCTTTTCCATCCAATTCAATACCAACTTCTTCATATGACTTTCCTTTATCCGGCTCTTTTGCTGTTATAATTAAGCCATTGTTATTAATATTAATTTTGATGGAGTTGCTTACCAATGAGGTTCTCTCCAAGGCATCTATAAATTCATTTCTTTTTACCTGAACTGTTCCGGAAAAATCTTTAGGAACTACTTGTTCATACCGGGGAAATTGGGCTTCAACCAATCTTGATGAAAGGATTATTCCTGATCCTTTTATAAATATTAATTTATCTGTTAAATAAACATTAATCCTTTCTTCGCTGTTTCCACCAAAAATATTCGCTATTTCTCTTAGCGAATGAACCGGAACTAATGCGTTCTTTTGAAGATCTGTATTAACAGCCAGATCTTTAAGAGCAAGTCTATTGACATCCGTGGCTACCAAGCGAACTTTGCCGGGAGTAATTTCCCATAAAATACTGGATAAAAAAGGTCTGGGATCTTCAGCTAAGGTAGCATAGATGGTTTGTCTAATTGATTCTCTTAATTCTTCCCCTTTTATTTCCACTTTATTTTCTTCTTTTAATTCCGGAAGAGTAGGAAATTCTTCAACAGGAAGAACCGGTAGTTGATATGAAGAATGTTGACTGGTTATAGTTACCATTTTGGCATTTTCTTCTAATTCAATAGTAACCGGAACTGATGGTAAATGTTTGATAATTTCGACAAAGGTTTTACCAGGTAAAACAATTGATCCTGGTGAAAAAACTTGAATGTTTGGAACATTTACTTCTATAGCTATTTCTAAATCAGTAGCAACACATCTTAAAACATTTTCCTTAGTTTCTATTAGAATTCCGGTTAAAATAGGTAAGGTTGATTTAGAAGCTAAGGCCTTAGCGGTAATTTGCAAAAAACGCGATAATTCATCTTGAGAACATACTATTTTCATTTTTTTTCCCCCTTTTTCAACAAAGGCTTTTCTATTATTATTTTTTTATAAACTTATATATATAATAAATAGTAGTGGTAGTATTAGTGGAAAAGTGGATAAATATAAAAAAGATTATTAGTAATAGGGTTTACAGGAAAATAATAGTGTTGATAAAAATAAATGTTATCTACAAATGAACAATATCCACATTATTAATTTGCCTGGGGATAAAGTTATAAACAATAAACAAATAATGAATTAACAATTAATGACCAAGTTTGTGAATTAAATTTTTGATTATTCGATCAATTTCAGGATCAGTCTTGATTAAATCCTGAATCTTTTCGCAGGCATGAATAACGGTTGAATGATCCCGACCGCCAAATTCTTCACCAATCTTTGGTAGAGAATAATCAGTTAATTCACGTATCAGATACATTGCAATCTGGCGTGGAAAAGTTACATTTTTTGTTCGTCGTTGAGCCTTTAAATCTTCGATTTCTATATTATAAAACTCAGCCACTGCTTGTTGAATAAGGGGAATAGTAACTCTTTTTGATTTATTTGATGAAATCACATCTTTCAAAACTTCATTTGCTAATTCCATTGATATTTGACAATTATGAAAAGAAGCATAAGCAATTATTCTGATAAGAGCTCCTTCCAATTCTCTAATATTGGAATTGATTTGATCAGCGATATTAACCATTACATCATTAGGAAGATGCCATCCTTCCGACGAAGCTTTTTTTCGTAAAATAGCAATTCTAGTTTCCAGATTTGGAGCTTGGATATCGGTAATTAAACCCCATTCAAACCTGGAACGCAGCCTGTCCTCTAAAGTGGGTATTTCTTTAGGCGGACGGTCGCTGGAAATAATTATTTGTTTTCCTGATTCATATAAAGCATTAAAAGTATGAAAAAACTCTTCCTGAGTACTTTCTTTTCCGGCAAAAAATTGAATGTCGTCTACTAATAATAAATCAACAGTTCGATATGTATCCCGAAACTGGGGAGTTCGGTTGAAACGAATAGCATTAATTAACTCGTTGGTGAATTTTTCGGATGAAACATAAACAACTCGATAATCCGGGTGGTTTTTTAAGACAAATTGGCCGATAGCTTGCATTAAATGGGTTTTTCCTAAACCAACGCCTCCATAAATAAATAATGGATTATAAGCTTTTCCAGGTGCTTCAGCAACCGCCAGAGAAGCTGCATGTGCAAATCGATTGCTATCCCCAACTACGAAACTCTCAAAAGTATATTTGGGATTAAGTTGTGATGGTTGTGGAATAGGGGTTACATTATTACTTTCTTTATTTGAATTAGGTGTTTCATTCCGATCCGGAGTTATAAACCTCAGTTCAACATCTTCTTCAAGTAATTCTTTGATTGTTGTAGCTAATAAAGGTGCATACCGGGATTCCAGCCAATCTCTGGCAAAATCATTTGGAACCTCAATAGTTAAAAGATTACCTTCTAAAGAAACTGGTTTGGTAGGTTTTAACCATGTTTCAAAACTGGGTTTACTTAAAAAAGGGGAGACTGATTCTAAGGTTTTCTCCCATATTGTATCTAAGTTACTCATTAACCTTAAACGCTCCTTAATAGTTATCCAGAGAAGTGGATAAAATGTGGATAAATAAACAAAAGTATTGACAGAAAATTTTTTATAATAAAAAAAGAAAAAAATAAAAGGACCTCCAGAACCTGATGAAACATTATAGTCACAAATTAGCGGTTATCCACAAAATAATTCACAACTTGTGGATAATTTTCTGGGGTCCATATTATAATAACAAAATATATAGCTTTTGGCAATTTGTAATTACCAAAAAGATAGTCGTCTTTAAGTACTTTTATCTCAATATTACCACTAAAATTAAAGAATTTCTTAACTTTAAAATTAACTTGAAAAAGATCTTTCTATTGACACCAGCGCTATTGGTAAGTATAATTATTATCGCAATATTTATTGCCAAAAGAAAAGCAAAATAAAGAAAATATATTTTCCACAACCTTTCATGGAATAAAAAGGGAATAGTATTTATAAATTCAATTAATTTTATCAGGCGAGGTGATTAACCTATGAAGATGACTTATCAACCCAACCGACGTAAATATAAAAAAGACCATGGTTTTTTAGTAAGAATGGCTTCTAAAAGTGGACGTAAAATTTTAAGTCGGAGAAGAGCAAAAGGTAGAAAAGTTTTATCTGCTTGAGAGTAAAGTCTTTTGTCAAAAATCAACATTATAAAGAAAAACCAAGAATTTCAAAGAGTATTTGAAAAAGGCCACTCAATTTACGGTAGGTATTTAGTGGTCTATTTTCTTAATACCGCCAATCCAGTAACCAGATTTGGTTTCTGTGTTGGAAAAAAAATTGGAACCGCTGTTAAACGAAACCGTTATAAAAGATTATTCCGTGAAGCGGTAAATACTACCTTCAATGCGGATTTTGAAGGTTGTGATATATTATTGGTTGCTCGAAGTAATATTAGATTCGCAACCTTGGAAAACATAAAATCCGAAATAATTCATATACTTGGTAAGATTAAAATAAACAAGCGCTAAACCCTTTTGAGGAAGGCCCGGGAAAGAGAGGATTCCCAATGAAAGGTGTAATCCTTTTTTTTATAATTATTTATAAAAGATTAATCTCTCCTTTAATACCTGGAACTTGTAGATTTTATCCTACTTGTTCAACTTACATGTATCAAGCAATTCAAAAGTTTGGAATTATAAAAGGAGTAGGAATTGGTATTAAAAGAATTTTACGCTGTAACCCTTTTCATGAAGGTGGATATGATCCGGTCCCGGAAAAATAAATCTAAATATATATTATTTTCTTCATATTTAGATAAGTAAAAATGAAAAATAATATAAACTATTATAGTTATATATGGTAACGAAAGGAAGAATATAATGCCGATTTTAATAAAAGATCCAAACCTAGCTTTAAATTTTTTTGATCAAATTGTCAATTTATTCGCCAACATTTTAAATTACTTTAATATTCTAGTAGAAGGATTCCACTGGCCATATAGTTGGGGATGGTCCATAATTATTTTTACTATTATAATTAAGTTTATCCTTTTCCCAACCACAATTAAACAAATCCAAGTAATGAGCAAAATGAAGGAAATCCAACCTAAATTAAAAGAAATTCAGGAAAAATATAAAGATCGTCCGGATGAACTTCAAAAGCGAACTATGGAGCTATATCAAAAAGAGAAAGTTAATCCTTTCGGCGGCTGTCTACCTATGTTGATTCAATTACCACTTTTATGGGCAATATTCAGTCTCCTTCAAAATCCTTACTTTATTGAACACTATATTGGTAACGCTATTTTCTTTGGATTACAATTGGTTCATAAAGGAAACCTTATATTAGCCATCTTATCCGGAGTTACTACCTTTTTACAACAAAAGTTAACCACACCAACTGCGGGAGCAGATGCTAATCAACAGGTTTTCTTATATGTAATGCCAATCATGTTCGGATTTTTTACCTATCAGGTTAATGCCGGCGTAGGTTTATACTGGGTAGTAAGTAATGTTGTTCAAATTATCCAACAATATATTACTAATGAATATTTCATCGTCAAAGAACACATTCATAAAGCGGGAGAGCATCCTAAACCGGAAAAGAAATAATTAGGGGGAGTTATTTTAATGAAAACGGTTATTAAAATTGCCCGTACTAAAGAAGAAGCCGTTACAGAAGCCCTGCAAGAGCTGGGAGCAACACCGGAACAAGTCCGGATCGAAGTACTTGAAGAAGCCTCCAAAGGATTACTCGGTTTTTTAAGTGGCAAAGCTTTTAAAGTTAAAGTTTCCCTTAAGGAAGATTTAGGACAAGTAGCCGGCTTATTTCTTCGAGAATTATTGGTTAATATGGGAGTAATGGCTCAAGTAGAAATATTTAAAAGAAAAGATTACACCACTTTAAATATAAACGGAAAAGAACTAGGCTTATTAATTGGAAAACATGGGCAAACTTTAGATGCTATTCAATATTTGGTTAACTTAGCTGTCAATAAAGATCAGACTGAAAAAGAACGGATTATCGTTGATGTTGAAGGCTATCGCCGTCGCCGTGAAGAAACACTAAGACGTTTAGCTCTTAAAGTTGCCGATAAAGTAAAAAGAGAACGTAAAAAACAAATTTTGGAACCAATGTCTCCTCATGAACGACGGATTATTCATTCTACTCTACAAGAATATAAAGAAGTATTCACATATAGTGAAGGACAAGACCCTTACCGGCATGTCATTATTTCTCCACAAGAGAGCAATGAGATGTAAAACCCGGATTTCCGGGTTTATTTTTTTGGAATAATGATATATAAATCAAAATTCCTATTTTAACTCATAAATCTATGATAAACTTTTAAGGGATAATAATTTTTAAATCTTCTTTAAAATATTAAGGTATGTTATTTAGGGGAAATTAATAGGGCAGTTTTATTGAGAATGAAAGGGGGGAGACGGCAATTTCTACAGACGACACAATTGCCGCAATATCTACTCCTATTGGTGAAGGCGGTATTGGGATTATCCGTATTAGTGGTAATCAAGCCCAAGAAATCGGAAAGAAAGTTTTACGGTCTTCTAGCGGATTAATAATTAATAAATTTGTAGATCATCATGTTTATTATGGAAAGGTAGTTAATCCTGAGACAGAAACTATCCTTGATGAAGTACTGTTTTTTTATGCTAAAAAACCACATAGTTTTACCGCTGAAGATATAATCGAAATACAAGCTCACGGAGGTTCCGTTGGTATTGGGAAAATCCTAAGTATTGTGCTCCAAAACGGAGCCCGTTTGGCTGAACCTGGGGAATTTACTAAACGTGCCTTTATAAACGGCCGTATTGATCTGGTTCAAGCGGAGTCAATTATCGATTTAATAAGAGCCAAAACAGATAAAGCCCATCAAATTGCTTTATCACAATTGACCGGGAAAGCAGCTCATGAATTATACCAACTTGAAACCGAATTATATCATATATTAATATCTATTGAAGCAATACTTGATTTTCCGGAGGAAGGAATTCCGGAAATACAAAAAAGCGCTATTTTGAATCAAGTTTTAAACCTAGAAAAAGCATTTTCAACATTAATTGCTAAAATTGATGAAGGCCGAAAAATCCGTGACGGAATAATGATAGTTATTGCCGGTCAACCGAATGTCGGAAAATCAAGTTTGTTGAATACGTTTATTCAGGAAGAAAGAGCAATAGTAACTGAAATTCCCGGGACAACCAGAGATATTATTGAAGCTCAAATCCAATTAAGAGGAATACCAATCCGGATAATTGATACCGCCGGAATAAGGTCTACCAATAATCTTATCGAAAAAATGGGAATTGAAAAAACGGAACAATTTTTGGATCAAGCCGATTTAATTCTATTTATTTTAGACGGCAGTAAAAACCTTACTCAGGAAGATAGGGAAATTGCCGCTAAAATACAAAATAAGCTTGTATTGACCATTATCAATAAAACAGACTTACCACAAAAAATTTCACCGATAGAACTTAAAGAAAATGGTATTATTGATTATTTGGAACTATCCCTTTTGACAAAAAAAGGATTTGAACAACTGGAAGAAAAAATCGTTAATCTAATAGGTATTGGTGAGATTTCAGTTGATGATCGACCTTTACTCTCTCGGATCAGACATAAAAAAGCTTTACAGCAAGGATTAGCAGCTTTATCAAGCTTTAAAGAAGGGCTTCAATCAGGGTTGAGTGAGGATTTATTGGCGGTTGATTTACGAGCGTGCCTTGAGGCAATCGGAGAAATAACCGGAAAGAATGTTTCTGAAGAAGTCTTGCAAGGAATCTTTGCCCAGTTTTGTATTGGAAAATAAATCAATTGCGGATTTCGGATTGCAAATTGCAGATTTAAAAAATCCTTGGTAATGTTAAATTTATAAATAATGTTGAATTTTTAAGTCGGATATTGGAGCAATAAGTACTTGGCTTAAAGGTTTTTAAATCCGAAATTCGAAATTTACAATCCGAAATAAGATTAATTGGAAAGGAATTAACAATGGTGGACTATGATGTGATTGTTGTTGGAGCAGGACATGCCGGATGTGAAGCCGCTTTAGCATCAGCCAGGCTAGGCGCTAATACTCTCTTGCTTACTATGTCTCCTGATACAATCGCCGCTATGTCCTGTAATCCGGCGATTGGTGGGCCGGCCGCTAAAAGTCATTTGGTACGTGAATTAGATGCTCTTGGTGGTGAAATGGCCCGGATTATTGACCGGACTTATTTAAACATTAGACGAATTAATGAGAGTCGCGGTCCTGCCGTATCAGCTCTTAGAGCTCAAGCCGATAAACGTCTTTATCAAGCGGAAATGACACTTACTATTGAGCGGCAATCAAATCTTTCTTTAAAACAAGGTTTGGTAACGGATATTTTAATCGATAACAATTCCGTAACCGGAGTTGTTCTTAAATCCGGGCGCAAATATTTTGCCAAAGCCGTGATTCTTACTCCCGGCACTTTTTTAGGGGGAGAAATAGTCATGGGCGACAGTCGTTATCAAGGCGGACGTCAAGGTGAGCCGGCTGCTGCTGAATTAAGTGAAAGTTTAAAAAGAATCGGTTTAAAGTTAAGAAGGTTTCAAACTGCTACACCACCCAGAGTTCATCGGCAGACAGTTGATTATAAAAAAATAAATCCACAACCGCTTCAGGAACCGAGCTGGGGGTTTTCCTGGGAGGGCCTATCGGAAAAACGGGATCAACAGCCTTGCTGGGTAACCACTACTACCCAAAGAACGATTGATACAATTGTGGCTAATTTAGACAAGTCACCAATACGTTCCGGTTCGATAACTACCAAAGGGCCACATTTTTGTCCGTCAATTGACCGGAAAGTGATTAATTTTCCGGAAAAAAAGGATCATTTAATCTTTCTGGAGCCCGAAGGGATATATACCGAGGAATTATATCTATTGGGCTTTACAACCGCCATGCCTGAAGAAGTTCAGGAAGAAATACTGGCTACTATCCCAGGTTTGGAAAAAGCGGAGATTATTCGTCCCGGTTATGCGGTAGAGTATGATTGTCTGGATTCATTGGAATTCAAACCTACCTTAGAGAGCAAAAAAGTAAATAATTTGTATACTGCCGGACAGATTAACGGCACCTCCGGTTATGAAGAAGCAGCAGTTCAGGGAGTTGTTGCCGGAATAAATGCAGTTCGTAAATTAAGGGGTAAAGAAGCTTATATACCAGACCGTACTTCCTCTTATATCGGTGTTTTAATTGATGATTTAACCACTTTGGGGACGGATGAGCCTTACCGGATGATGACTTCTTTAGCTGAATTCAGGCTTTTTTTAAGGTTGGATAACTCTTTAATGAGATTAGCCAATACCGGAAATGAATTAGGGTTAATCTCCGGCAAAAGATGGGATAAGATTAAACAACTATTTCAAGCTATAGAAAACCTGCAAGAATTTATTAGGGATAAAAAGATTCCTCAAGATTCAAATATTTGGTCAAAATATCAATTACCCAAACCGGAACGAGGATACAGATTAAGAGAATTAATCCTGCGCCCTGAAATAAGCGATGTTCAAATGCTTACCGAATTTCCGGAGTTACAAGAGGTTCCTTCATCTATTAGAGAATATGTCTGGAATGAGGTTAAATTAGCCGGATATCTTAAAAGACAGGAAAATCAGATCCAAGAGATGCGAGAGTTAAATCAGATATATTTAACCGTGAATTTTTGGGATAAATTGACAGGAATAAGTGAAGATGGACTAAACTTATTAAAATCAGTGAACCCGGTTACTCTTGGCCAAGCTCTTCGTATTAAATCTTTATCAGAGGCCGACCGGACGTTACTGTTCTTAAAATTTAAATCATCGGAAAGAGCTTTTTGTAACGCAAAAAGCTTAGAAAAGGAAACTGATTATGGAGCAGTCGTATGATATAATAATTGTCGGAGCCGGACATGCCGGTTGTGAAGCTGCGGTAGCCGCTACCAAAATGAGCTGCCGGACTTTATTATTTACTTTAAATTTTAATAATATCGCTTTTATGCCCTGCAATCCTTCAATTGGGGGACCGGCTAAAGGCCATTTGGTCCGTGAGATAGATGCCCTTGGCGGTATTATGGGGCGGATCATCGACCGGACCTATTTGCAGATGAGACTATTGAATACCCAGAAAGGTCCCGCAGTTTGGGCTTTAAGAGCCCAAGCCGATAAACAAATATATCAACAGGTTATGCAGGCTGAATTAGAAAAAATCCCCCTACTTGATATTAAGCAAGCTGAAATTAGCGAATTGCTTCTAGATCAAGGTGGTTCCTGCATTGGGGTTACCACTAGGACCGGTTTAAAGTATTATGCTAAAGCAGTTATTTTAGCTACTGGAACTTTTTTAGAAGGAAGAATTTTTATCGGTAATCTTAATTATTCTTCCGGTCCTATGGGACAACTACCGGCTGATTACCTATCGGAGAATTTGAAGCGGATTGGCATACCTTTACGCCGTTATAAAACCGGGACACCCGCCCGGGTAAGGAAGCGTTCCCTTAACTTTGAAAAGATGATCCCTCAACCCGGAGGATTTAAGGAACATGGGTTTTCTTACTGGGAACCCTGGAAAGTAAGGGAAGAACAGTTATGTTGGTTAACTTATACGCAACCGGAAACTCACCGGATTATTCAGGAGCATCTTCATGAAGCAGCTTTATTCTCCGGAGAAATAACCGGGATTGGACCACGATATTGCCCTTCAATTGAAGGCAAATTGATTCAATTCCCCGAAAAGGAACGGCATCAAGTATTTATCGAACCCGAAGGCGCCTTTACTGATGAAATGTATTTAGCCGGGCTTTCTACCAGCCTTCCGGAAAAAGTTCAGGAAATGTTTTTAAAAACTATTCCCGGATTAGAGAACCTGGAAATAGTTCGCCCCGGATATGCCATTGAGTATGATGCTATTCCCGGGGTTGAACTTAAACTATCTTTAGAAGCAAAAAAAATCCCAGGGTTATTCTCGGCCGGGCAAATAAACGGAAGTTCCGGTTATGAAGAAGCCGCTGCTCAAGGTCTGATGGCCGGAGTTAATGCTGCCTTAAAAGTCAAAAAAGAAGATCCTTTTATTTTAAAACGTTCTGAGGCCTATATCGGAGTTTTAATTGATGATTTAGTAACTAAAGAAAGCCATGACCCATACCGGGTACTTACCTCAAGAGCTGAATACCGACTAACCTTACGCTCAGACAATGCTGATGAAAGGGTAACTCCTTATGGGATTGAATTAGGACTTATCGCACCAGAGGAGAAGGAAAAATTTTCAGCTAAGTATCAGCGAATTAACTATCTTGCTAATCTTTTTCAAACAATCCAGCTTAACCCGGAACCCCAAATAAGAGAGATTTTTGATAATGCTGAATTAAGCGTTCCTAAGAATAAATTTTCGGTCGCGGAAATTCTTAAGCGGCCGGATGTTAAACCTGAATTAGTAGGTAAGTTACTACCCGATTTAGAATATATTGAAGCTGAACTGAACGAAGTAGCAATCAGGTTTCGCTACGAAGGATATTTAAATAAAGAGAAGGAACAGGTAAAGCGGTTATTAAATTTGGAAAAGAAAAAAATTCCGGTTGATATTGATTATAATCAGGTAACCAACCTAGCCCGTGAAGCCCGGGAAAAATTAATTAAATTTCAACCCGCCACTCTGGGCCAAGCCGGCAGAATTAGCGGTATCAACCCTGCTGATTTAACTGCTTTGTTATTTTACTTAGAAAACTATTATAAGGTAAAAAGATGAGCGACTATTTATCATTCTTAAATAGCGAATTGAATAAAATCGGAATAGATTTACCGGAATCAATACTTCAAAAATTAATTGAATATATTGATATTTTATTGCGAGTTAATAAAGTGATTAACTTAACAGCAATCACCGATATACATGAGGCATTAATAAAACACATTTACGATTCTTTAGTAGTTTTAAACTTTCCGGAGTACACAAAAGCAGAATCAATTTTAGATATAGGAAGCGGGGCCGGTATTCCGGGGATTCCGTTAGCAATATCCTCTCCGGAAAAAAAGTTTATTTCCCTTGATGCTACTCAAAAAAAGATTAAATTTCAGGAAGATGTATGTAATTCATTATTGCTAAATAACCTCCAACCAATTTGGTCTCGCGCTGAAGATTATATTAAACAAAACGGGGTACGGGAAAATTTTGATTTAATATTGTCACGGGCGGTAGCTCCTATCAATACTTTAGCTGAACTGACAATACCATATTGTAAGATTAAAGGCAGAGCGATTTTTTATAAGGGAAAAGATTATCAAGATGAACTTAATGAGGGAGAAAAAGCTATCTTTATTTTAGGTGGTAAAGTTGAGCGGGTCAAATTATTTGATTTACCTAAAGATTATGGTACAAGAGCTTTAATAAGTATTATTAAAGAAAAATCTACCTCAAATCAGTATCCACGTAAAGCTGGTACTCCATCTAAAAATCCTTTAAAATAAAATTTCAAAAAATTCTGATCAGAAAATTCCGCCATAAAGAAGGAAGTTACGGGAGAATCTCGAAAGAAAAAAGAAACCGAGGGAAAAGGAGTGACTCATTTGAAACGCTCAACAAAATATTCTTTGGATGTTTTAACTAAAAAAGCCCATGAACTGTTGAGCTTTGAAGTTGAGGCCCTACGGAATAATGAAATAATTTTACTGGCCAGAAGGGGCCGGAGGGAGGAAGAGTCAATAATGGGAAAAGCAATTGCAATTGCTAACCAAAAGGGCGGTGTTGGTAAAACAACTACCGCTGTTAACTTAGGAGCGTGTTTGGCTCAAAAAGGGAAAAAGGTGTTGATAATTGACCACGACCCCCAGGGCAATTCAACCAGCGGTATAGGTTTAAAGAAGAATGAAATTAAAAGTTGCATTTATGATGTTTTAATCAATGAAACCCCTATAGAACAGGTTATGATCCAAACACAAGTAGATAACCTGAAAATTACCCCGGCTACTATTCGCTTAGCTGGCGCTGAAGCTGAATTAGTCGGAATGATGGCTCGTGATCAAAGATTAAAGAGAGCTATTGAACCAGTCAAAGAACAATTTGATTATATTTTAATCGATTGTCCACCTTCACTTGGTAATTTAACTATTAATGCTTTGGCGGCAGCCGATTCCATTATCGTTCCGATTCAATGTGAGTATTATGCTTTGGAAGGACTAAGCCAATTAATGAAGACTATTCAATTGGTTCAGAAGTATTCAAACCCTGATTTGCAAATTGAAGGCGTAGTTTTAACGATGTATGATAATAGAACTAATTTGTCCTCTCAAGTCACTGAAGAAGTACGGCGTTATTTTAATGAGAAAGTATACAAAACAATTATCCCTCGTAATATTCGTTTGAGCGAAGCTCCTAGTTTTGGCCTGCCAATAACTTTATATGATGAAAAATCAAAAGGAGCCGAGGCATATATCGATTTAGCCAAGGAAGTGATAGCCAATGGATAAGAACAGAGGCCTTGGCAAAGGCTTGGGGGCCCTTATATCCGAATTGGAAGAAGAAAATTTAGACGCCCAGCTTGAAGTCGATATTAATTCTATTCAAATTAATCCTTATCAACCACGTAAGGAATTTGCAGCCGAAAAATTGACAGAATTAGCCGAATCAATTAAAGTTCATGGAATTATTCAACCTCTTTTGGTCCGAGAAGTGGGTAACACCTATCAATTAATCGCTGGCGAACGCCGTTTAAGAGCAGCCAAGATGGTAGGACTCACTAGAGTTCCAGTTGTCGTCAGAGAAATGACCGATGAAGCTATGATGGAAGTTGCACTGGTTGAAAACCTACAACGCGAAGATTTAAATCCGGTTGAAGAGGCTGATGCATATCAACGATTAATAAATGAATTTCGCTTAACCCAAGATGATATAGCTAAGAAAGTCGGAAAAAGTCGTCCGGCAATTGCCAATACTTTAAGACTTTTAAACTTACCGGATGAGATACAAACCGATTTAGCCCAAGGAACCCTAACAATGGGTCATGCCAGGGCTCTTTTAAGCCTAAAAACTCCGGAAGAACAGAAGCGAGTTTGGGCTCAAATACAAATTCAACAATTATCAGTCCGAGAAACCGAGGAATTAATAAGAGCACTAAATGCTACTCCTGATGTTCCACGTGAAACAAAAAAGAAACCAAATAAAAATACTAACAAAGACCCTAATGTTATAGAGATTGAGGATGAACTGCAACAAGCATTAGGAACTAAAGTGATAATTAAGCCGAGTGGAACGGGAGGCAAAATTGAAATTGATTATTATACTAACGAAGATTTTGAGAGGATATGTGAATTGTTAACTAATTAAGTATGTTTTAGAATTATATAAATATGAGAGTCATAAAAAGCTCTCAATAAATAAACCATAAAGGCGACGAATATTCGTCGTTTTTAAATTTATCATATTATGTGGGATACTAAAACAATCTCCACCCTGCCTGGTTTTACGGGGGTTTAGAGTTTTAAAATTTACTCAGAGATTTAAGATGGGTCAAAGTCTTGAAGAACGAGGATATTAGAGAACGACCTTGGACGGAAAGAACCTAAAAATCTACTAAAACAAATAGATATATTTGATAAAGCGAGAAAAAGCACCAACTCAGCTCAGTTGCAAAAGTTTATATTCAAATCTGTTTCACGTGAAACAAAAAATTCAAGGAAAGCAGAACAATGGACAGAGAAATAATAATACATTGGCTTAATAAAGTTGCAGAAGGCTGTATGTCTCCGGACGAGGCTTTTAAGAAGCTTGAAGGATTTCCATATAAAGATTTGGGTTTTGCAAATATTGATTTTCACCGGTCTCTACGTAATGGAAATTCCGAAGTGATTTATTGTCCGGGCAAAACAACTGAACAAATTGTAAAGATATTCAAAAGCTTGGCTGAAAAGTCCCATAATGTTATGGCTACTAGAGCAAATCCACGTATTTTCCGAAGAATAAAAGAAGAAAATCCTGATGCTCAATATTTTGATACAGCTGGAGTAGTTGCTGTGTGGAGGAATAGGCATCAAACTAAAGGGGTAGTAGGAATACTTACAGCGGGAACCGCCGATTTGAAAGTGGCCGAAGAAGCCCGGATTACTACTGAAATAATGGGTAGTATGACGGAAAAAATATATGATGTTGGAGTAGCCGGTATTCACCGCTTGTTGGATAAAAAGGAACTTATTGATAAATGTCGGGTTTTGATTGTGATTGCAGGAATGGAAGGCGCTTTAGCCAGTGTTGTTGGAGGTTTAGTCTCAAAACCAGTGGTAGCTGTTCCTACCAGTGTTGGTTATGGAGCAAATTTTCAAGGAATTGCCCCTCTTTTAAGTATGTTAAACTCGTGTGCGAGCGGAATTGGAGTAGTAAATATTGATAATGGTTTCGGAGCAGGAATGTTGGCTCACCGGATTAATTTGTTGGGGGAAGTTGAAGAATGAAAACAGCGTATTTGAATTGTGATGCCGGAATAAGTGGTAATATGTTTGTTGGCGCCTTGCTTGATTTGGGATTGTCAAAGGATTACTTGCTTCAAGAGCTTCAAAAACTTGGATTACAACTCCCGAAAATAACTATTTCAAATGTGACTCGTCAAGGTATTCAAGCTACTTTATTTGAAGTTGAAGAAGTTCATGAACATCATCATCGGCATCTTTCTGATATTTCTAATATTGTTGATAAAGCTAATTTGAATGTTAATATAATTGAAAAAGTTAAGAGATGTTTTATTAACCTAGCTGAAGCAGAGGCCAAAATCCATGGAACATCGATTGAAGAGGTACACTTTCATGAAGTCGGAGCGCTGGATGCTATTGTGGATATAGTTGGTAGTTGTATTGGATTGGACTATTTAAAAATCGACCAAATTTTGGTCTCTCCGATTCGGGTTGGTTATGGGACCATTACTTGCGCGCATGGAATTATTCCAATACCAGCTCCTGCTACGACTGAATTATTAACTGGATTTAAAATATTTGGCGGAGAATATTCGGGAGAATGGGCTACACCAACCGGAGCAGCAATTTTAAAAACTCTTGCAATACCGGAAGATTCCGTACCCTTGTTAAAAGTTAATGCTACCGGATATGGAGCAGGCTCTCAAGATAGACAAATACCAAATGTATTTCGGATTATATTAGGTGAAGATAATAATATAAACAAGGAAGAAGAAATTTTTGTAATAGAAACCAATATTGATGATATGAACCCGGAAATATTTAGTTACTTGGGAGAGTTGATTTTTGCCGCCGGCGCCAAAGATTATTATGTTATCCCGATCCAAATGAAAAAAGGACGACCGGGCGTGGAGATAAAAATTATTACTCCCAGGGATTTTGTTTCGTCAATTGAGGAGATTATTATTACCCAGACAACTACTTTAGGTGTTAGAGTATACCCAGTTACCAGAAGATGTGCCGAACGTGAAATTATCAATGTTAAAATAAATGATGAGAACATCCGGGTAAAGGTTGCCCGGTTGGATAATAAAATAGTAAATTATGGGCCTGAATATGATGATTGTGCTAAAGTGGCTCGAAAAAAATCAATGCCGTTAAAAGATGTATATGAAGAAGTGAAAAATGAGGCCAGAAAAATTTTAAATATTGGAGGAGCATCCTAATCTCATGCAGAATAATAGCAATATATATTAAACCAGGAAAAATCTTAAAACGAACTTTTGTTGGTATAATTCCTTGATTTATCGCGACATCTATCCAAGTGGTATGTAATATGGTCGCGAAAGCTATTAACATGGGAAAGGTGTTGCATCAATGGATGGAATAAGAGAAATTGGTAATTGGTTGGAACAAAATTTGTTATTAATTAGTTTAATAAGTATTGGTTTGAATATTCTAGTGTTTATATTATTTTTACGAGCTAATTTACGATTAAAAAAGTATCGTACTTTACTTATAAACAGTGAAGGAAGTGACTTAGAACATTTATTGTTATCACTATTGGATAAGACCGATATTGTATTTAAAAAACAAGAAAAAATAGAGGAACAGATTATTAATAACCAAATATTGGAAGAAAAACATTTACAGAATTGGAATTTAGTTAGATTTCAAGCTTTTCAAAACACAGGTGGAGATCAAAGCTTTGCTTTGGCTTTATTAGATGCATTAGGAGACGGAGTAGTGATGAGCAGTATTTTTGGGCGGGAGGAAGCGAGAGTCTACTGTAAACCTGTCCAAGGAGGAACTTCCAGTTATCCTTTATCAGATGAGGAAAAAGAAGCAATCTTAAAAGCAACTGGTAAAGCTAAAAAATGATATTAAATGTAACTGATATCAATCAAATGAGTATAAAAATTACATTTGCTATAACAAATTAGCTGCAGGTAAACAACCTTTTTCAAAGCAAACAGTTAGTGATATAATGGAATGACAAAGAATTTGGAAGTAATAGGAACATTTTTTATGATTTTAGCAGGAAATCCCGATAACTTTGTCGAATTATAAATATCCACTAAAAAATGAAACACTGAGGTAGCGGGCATTATACCCGTTTTAACCCCTTCCGGAGGTGTGATTGCGCTTGAAAAGGGTGCTCAAATTCATCAAAAAGAAATGCGGAAAAGGATTTACTTTGATGCTGGTCCCTAATTCCTGCGGCGGACGAGTAAAAAGCGTAGGGATACCTTTTTCGGCAGCCATTGTTATTACCGGTATCATAATATTTAACATCTATATTTTTATCGGATATACAACTCAAATTGGCGAAATCTACCGGTTTAAACAGGATATTCATGAAAAGAAGCAACGAATTTCCAAATTATTAAGCGAACAGAAAGAAGTTCAGCCTACCCTAAAGCGTAGCTATCAAATAGCCGAAGAATTAAGCCGTCTAAAGTTGGAAAGGGCTAAAATACTTACCACCTGGCGGGCTATCCAACGGAAAGGCGGAAGGGTTCCTACCCAGGCAAGCCGGGGAGTGATAATTAGAGCTCACCCTTACATACTAAATTCTAGTCAGAATGTTAAAGGAATAAAGACTTCATTAATGGAATTACAAAATAATAATGAACAAATTGAAAGTTTTATTAGTGAAGAAACAACTACTCAAAAAGAATTATTGGAAGATTTATTAGCTTATGAAAGAAAATTAGACCATACACCTTCAATTTGGCCGATTAGTTCTTTTATTACCTCTTGGTTTGGAAACCGTTACCATCCTTTGCTAGGTTATTATAAAAACCATACGGGTGTAGATTTAAGAGCTGCCTATGGAACTAAAGTCAAAGCAGCGGCGGATGGAAGAGTAAAAAGAGCCGGATATACCGGAGGATATGGATATTTAGTAGTATTAGATCACGGATATGGTTATCAAACATATTATGCTCATAATTCAAGAATCTTAGTTTCAGTAGGACAAGTAGTAAAAAAGGGACAAGTTATCTGTCTTTCAGGAAACAGTGGCACCAGTACCGGACCACACCTTCATTATGAGGTTCGAATAAATGGTCATCCAGTAAATCCGGTATCTTTTTTCAGAAACTAAAGAGGAGGCAAATTATGCAGAAAAATGAAGGCTTCACTACTCGCAAAGTTGACACATTAGTTGGTAAAGAATGTAGTTTTAAAGGGAATTTAGAAGCTCCCGGAGGAGCGTTACGGATAGATGGTTATTACGAAGGCGAATTGCATATCGGTGGAGATTTAATTATTGGTGAAAGCGGTAGAGTTGTTGGTACTATTGTAGCAAAAAATATTATTATTGCCGGTGAAGTAAACGGTTCAATAGAGGCCAGAGGCAAACTGGAATTGGCTCCAACCGCCAGAGTTACCGGCGATTCAAAAATGGTTACTTTAGTAGTTGAAGATGGGGCATATCTCCAGGGAATGTGTGCTCCGCTTCCGCGAGGGGAACTAAAAGAAAGAGGAAAAGCTCTACGGGTAGATACTCCGGAGGAAGCTTCAGCATAAATCTAATAACAGATAGGGAAAAAAGTCCTATAGAAGTTTCTGTAGGACTTTTTATTTACTTATTTATCATTACCTATTAATTTGGGATTTCTAGAGGGCTCTATAATAGGAATATACAGCTAAAAAATTAGTGATATTGTTTGAATATTCGTGATTTAAATCTAATTAGTACGGTATAAGCAAGTAGGATTTTGGAAATAGTAGTTTAGTAAAAGTCTTAGCAATATGATTTATATTGGGGGAGTTTGAATTGAAAAGAACAGTAGCTATAGAAGATGGAGTCAAAAATTTAAAACCTTATTTGCAAAATGATGGATATCAAATAGTCGATTTAAAAGAAGGAATGACTGCTGATGCATATATATTATCCGGGTTAGACGAAAATGTAACCGGTGATATGACTAGAGTCTCTGCTGGATTTGTAATTAATGCGAAGGGAAGACAACCTGAAGAAATTTTATATGATTTAGAAAAACATTTTAATTTAATGTAAGGGAAAATGTGTTTATATAATTAACCCTGAAAGTTAAAAACCCCCAATGATTTAGGGGTTTTATTATAGTTAATTAAAAAACGCCGAGATATTGATCGAGTTCCCATTGGTGAATTTGACTTCGATAGACTTCCCATTCGATGGACTTTGCTTCTAAGAAACGATAAAAAATATGCTCACCTAATGTCTCCAAACATAGAGGATCTTTCTCCATCTCTACCAAAGCTTCATATAGAGAATCGGGCAAAGCAGTAATATTTTCCAACGAGCGTTCAACTGGCGACATTTGAAAAACATTTTTTTGAATTGGAGCACCGGGATTGATTTTATTTATAATGCCATCTAGGCCTGCTTTTATTATTAAGCTAAATGCTAAATAAGGATTACAACAGGGATCGGGACTACGAAACTCAATCCTGGTATTATCTTCACGAGCCGCCGGAACACGGATAAGGGCGCTCCTATTTGAAGCGGACCATGATTGATAGACCGGCGCTTCATAACCTGGGATTAAGCGTTTATATGAATTAACCAACGGGTTGGTAATAGCGGTTATTCCTTTCGCATGTTTTAAAATACCACCGATAAAGTGTAAAGCAGTCTGGCTTAATTCATTTTTGGCATTTGGATCATAGAAGACGTTTTGATTGTCTTTAAAGGCTGATAAATGGATATGCATACCTGAACCGTTAATTCCGAATATTGGTTTTGGCATAAATGTTGCATGTAAATTGTGACGTTGGGCGATAATCCGGGTCACAAACTTTAAAGTAGTCACTCTATCGGCAGTAGTTAACGGATCTGAGTATTTAAAATCGATTTCGTGCTGGCCGGGAGAAACTTCATGATGGGAGGCTTCTATTTCGAATCCCATTTCTTCAAGGGTTACAACAATTGCCCGCCGGGCATCTTCTCCGAGATCATTGGGAGAAAGGTCAAAATAGCCGCCTTTATCGTGAGTTACGGTTGTCGGAGTGCCGTTTTCATTTGATTTAAATAAGAAAAATTCACATTCCGGGCCGGCATTAATTGAAAACCCCATATTTTTAGCTTCGTTTATGGTTTTTTTCAGAATGTAACGGGGATCTCCTTTAAATGGTTCAAGATCAGGAGTATATATATCGCAAATTACCCTGGCAACAGCCCCTTCTTTGGGTCGCCAGGGAAATATTGCAAATGTATTCAGATCAGGTTTTAGAATCATATCGGATTCTTCAACTCTAGTAAAACCTTCAATGGATGAGCCATCAAACATAATATCATTTTCGAGAGCCCGGGGAAATTGGCTTATAGGAATGGCGATATTTTTGACTACTCCTAAAATATCGGTAAATTGCATACGAATAAAGCGAACATCTAATTCTTTACATTTTTGCAGAATTGCTTCTTTTGTCATCTGGTTCACCTTCATTTTCGTTTATGCCTTAACCAATTATTTAAAGCTTCTTGATTATTAACCGGATATAATGAAGTCAATTTTGGAATATCCGGTCTTTGTGGATTAAAAACTGTAGGTTTAGCTTGAGTAGGTTGAACCGGAGCGGTAACTCCATCGGTTGTTTTATTACCGTTAATAACTGCTTTAACTCCATCGAGATTTAACCCCTTCTCTAACAGACTCTTTATCAAAAGAAGGTTTTCAACATCTTGCGGAGTATAAAGTCTTTGGTTCCCCTTTGAACGGGCAGGTTTAATTAGTTCATGAGATTCATAATAACGAATTTGACGAGCAGTTAAATTCGTCATGCTCATGACCACACTTATCGGATATATTGATTCATTGTTAGACAATTTGGAACTCACCTTGATTTCAAGAGATTTATTAAATTCTCTCTTATTTCAAAAAATTAAAAAAGTGGTAGCGGTTATTTATTAAGTATACGTGAATGTTAAAGAAATGTCAACAAATAACCATTTTGTGGAATTTTAAGACAGTTCTGATTTTATGTAAGGAAGAGAAAACGCAAAGAGCGATCAGCATCGCAAAGAAAAACTTGGTTACAGGATTGTGATGAATTCACATTACTGCAAAGAGTACTTATTTTCTTTAGTAGCTTTTGATTTGATATGGTAATCATTATTGGACATAAAGTAGAACTCGTGATTAAATTCTGTAAAGTAGTATTCATTTGCTGCTGGAGACGGCCGAGAAGTCGATTTACTTTTTTTACATATAAAATTGTCTCTTTAATTTCCGGTATTCTTCCGAGTCTGGCAACTCTAGTAGGCCCGGCGTTATAAGCTGCTAATATTAGGTTTAAATCCGAGAACCTTCCTTTTAAGTATTTAAGAAAGCGGGTACCACCATAAATGTTTTCTTTAATATTGAAAGGATCTTTAATATGCATTGGCTCATATACACATGAAGTTAGTTGCATTAGGCCTAATGCTTTACAAGGAGATACGGCATTGGGATAAAAAGATGATTCGGCTGCAATTATACTGGAAATCAGAAACGGATCAAAGCCGCAGGTATTAGCTTCGGAGATTATACAACTGGATAAAGTCCGTATTTCAGCCTCATTTAAACTTGAGTTATTATGTTTGATAAAGCTTTTAAGTAATTCTAAACGAATCTGCGCTTCATCAAAAATTATCGGATATGAATGGAAGTTTGATTGAGATGACTGGGCTGCCCAAATTGAAGTAATGGATAAACACAGAAAAGTAATTAACAAAAATATTATCAACCAATATTTGTTTATGATCATGTTTAAAACCTCCCGATATGATTAACTCCTTTAATGACAAACTATTAATGTACCGACTTTCACATTTCTAGGTTGTTTCACACCAATTTCCAAGAGGCGTCAATAGGATTATCTGTGGTACTACTAAAAGAGTATTGGTTATTTTAATTGATATTATACGTAATAATAAGAAATCCAAGCTTAGTGTAGTGTTTCATGTGAAATAATTTTAGAATAAAAATGGAGGGTTATACCAAGTTGCATGTAAAGTTCAATTATAAATTGTGTTCCCTCCGCAGGTTCACAACGTTCCATATAAGTTGAATTAAATCTTTAAAATACACATGTCCCTAAAGCCTGCTAGGATATATAGGCGAGCGGTAAGCGAATGCTAACTTGGATGAAAAAAAGAGGCAATTAAGTTGCCTCTTAAGAATAAGCTTCATATTATTCAAAATTATTCAAATTTTATGAACTGATTGGGATTTACCTACTATTATTTGATGGATACCATCGTAATTTTGGAGATCTGGCTGCCAAGGCCTCATCAACTCTTGAAACAACGGTATTATGGGGAGCAGTGGCCACAATATCAGGAGAAATTAATGATTCTTGGTGAATTTGCGCCATTGTTTCTACGAATTGTTCAAGTACTTGGATGCCTTCGGTTTCAGTTGGTTCAATCATCATTGCTTCTTCAACAATTAAAGGGAAATAGATAGTTGGAGGGTGGATCCCAAAATCCAATAATCTTTTAGCTATATCAAGAGCCCGTATTTTAGTGGATTTTAAATTATTGATTGAAAGAACAAATTCATGCATACAAGGGCGATCGTACGCCAACGGATAATATTTTTTTAGCAATTCTTTTAAATAGTTTGCATTTAAAACAGCGTCGCAGCTTACTTGGGTCAATCCGGATGGACCCAGCGCTCTAATATAGATTAAGGCTTTTAATAAAACTATAAAATTACCATAAAAACCATGAACTTTCCCAATAGTCTGCGGTCGATTATAATCAAGCCAAAGTCGGTCGTTCTCTTTGGTAATCACCGGTACCGGTAGGAACTCAGATAAAAAGCTTTTAACTCCAACCGGGCCGGCTCCAGGTCCACCACCTCCATGGGGTGTGGCAAAAGTTTTATGGAGGTTTAAATGAATGAGATCAAAACCCATATCTCCGGGACGGGTTAGGCCCATAACGGCATTGAGATTGGCTCCATCATAATACATTAATCCTCCTGTCTGGTGAACAAGATTGGCAATCTCGGTTATATCTCTCTCAAAAAGCCCCAATGTATTAGGATTAGTCAGCATTAATGCGGCTATCTCCGGATTAAGCAGAGATTTTAAGTGTTCCAAATCTACTAACCCGTCTTGATTACAGTTTACTGATATGGTTTCAAAACCGGCCATAACGGCGCTGGCCGGATTGGTGCCATGAGCCGAGGTGGGTATTAGTACTTTGGTCCGTTGGGATTTGCTGTGGGAACGGTGGTAAGCTTTAATGATAAACATAGCGGTTAATTCACCGTGAGCTCCGGCAGCCGGTTGTAAAGTAAAAGCGTTCATTCCGGTAATTTCAGCCAAAGACTCCTCCAGGTCAGCCATAATCTGTAAAGAACCTTGAGTTAATTGTTCCGGATAATATGGGTGAATATTAGTAAAATTCGGTAATGCGGCTAAATTTTCATTTACTTTAGGATTATATTTCATGGTACATGAGCCTAAAGGATAAAAACCGGAATCAACACCATGATTTCTGTTTGAGAGGTTAGTGTAGTGACGGACAACATCAATTTCAGCCAGTTCCGGAAAGTTTGGAGGAGTTTGACGTAGTTGCTTTTCCGGAATTGAATTAATTACGGAAGTAATCGGAACATCAGAAACTGGAAGTAACCAAGCTCGTCTTCCGGGGAGATTTTTTTCAAAAATCAATTGAATCTCACTCATAATAAGCACCTCAATTCCGCCACAAACCGGTCCAGTTGTTCTTTGGAAAAGATTTCAGTGGCACAGAATAAAATAGAATTTTCAAACTTAGGATTGGTCTTTGCTAAATCAAATCCTGCTAATAACCCCTTTTTCAATAATTGCTCAATTAAGTCGCCGGACTTGATAGGTGTCTTCATGGCAAATTCCATAAAAAATGGGGCGTTAAATAATGGTTTTAGACCGATGTTAAGCAATTCATTATACAAATAATGCGCATTATCGAAAGCGCGTTGGCCGATCGCAACCAATCCTTCCGGTCCGATAACCGAAAGATAGATTGCGGCTGAAAGAGCACATAAAGCTTGATTGGAGCAAATGTTGGAGGTGGCTTTTTCACGCCTGATATGTTGTTCACGGGTTTGGAGCGTTAAGACGAAAGCCCTTTTACCATTGTTATCTATTGTTTCGCCCACCAGGCGACCGGGGATTCTACGCATAAAGCGCTCCGATACGGCCATTAAACCAAGATAAGGTCCTCCGAAAGAAAGAGGGAGTCCCAAAGATTGTCCTTCTCCAACCACAATATCAGCGCCTAAATGACCGGGGGCCTCCAATAGGCCTAAAGTAAGCGGTAGAGCATAACAGATGGAAACGGCGTCTTTCATTTTTATTATCTCCAGTAACTCCGGTATATTTTCCAACAGCCCGAGAAAATTGGGGTTTTGAATAATGACTGCGGCAGTTTCCGACTGTAACTCTTCAACCAAGGTGTTAATATCAATAACACCATTAGGAGTAGGTAGATGGATAAGTTCTAAGTTTAGGTGGGTGGTATATGTTTTCAAGACTCGCAATATATGAGGGTTAAGATTTTCCGGAATCAAAATCCGGGGAGATTTCTTCTCTTTTATAGCCAGCATTACAGCTTCCGCTAGAGCAGAGTGGTCTTCCCCCGGTTAATTAGACACAAAATTAAGCGCATAATCTTTGATTTTCATAAAATTCCGGGCTCATACTATCGATTGCAGAATGACGCCGCTTTCGATTATAATAAATCTCAATATATT